>DASQAS010000189.1:0-25850 GCA_035635635.1 Myxococcales bacterium
CCACCACAAGTGTTTAGTTCGCCCCGGCGCCGGGGAGGAACGATCTTGGTTCAGACTCGGCTGCAATCGAACACTAGGCACATACAACAAAGGAGCAGTCCCAAATGGCTCTCGCAGGTCTCCTGAAGTCGCCGATCGCTGCGGCGGCGTCCTTCTTCGTAGCCCTCACCGCGTTCGCGGCCGTTGCGGCGACCCCCGGCTTCGCGGTCAAGGAAGAAATACTGGGCACGGACGACAACGGCAACCCTACCACCACCCAGACGAAGACCCTGGCGCCGCTCGGCACCACGACCATCACGGTCACGGTCACGCGCTCGAACGCGGAAGAGAGCCGGCCGGACCTGCTGACCTTGAACTTCACGCTGCCCACCGGCGTCGACTTCGTCTCGGTCAGCGGCTGCACGCTGCCCACCGGCTTCGACTCGAGCAAGGCTCAGCCGACCTGCACCATCAAGGACCCGTTCGCCTTCGCCAACAACGTGTTCGGCACGAAGGTGAAGCCCACCATCGTTGTCTCGCGGCACTTCTCCGCCAGCGCACCGGTCCCGGCCTCCTGCCCCACCGCCGACCTCGGTGACGTGACCGTCCAGGCCACCACCACATGCGCATCGCCTCCTGGGCCACACTGCAGCGCCGGCGACGACCTCACCGCTGCCCCGGTCGTCCACCTCGGTGTGAAGCCGTACGCCGACATCGCCGTGACCGCCACCGCGCCGGACACCGCCAACCAGGGCGACACCATCTCGGTCGTCGGAACCATCAAGAACAAAGGCCCGTGCGACGCCACCACCGTCCAGATCGACCCAGAGTCGGCCGACGGCTCCGGTGTCACCCTGCTGACCTTCAAGTCGATCAGCGGCGCCTGCACCGTGACCGTCAAGGTCGATCCGAAAACCGGCGCGCAGACCCCGACGCCGGGCAAGGACGGCTCCTGCGTGATCGACAGCCTCCCGGTGGGCGGGAGCAACACCATCACCAAGACCTACACGGTGGACAACGTGAGCGCGAGAGGACAGTCGCAGACCATGCGCACCTCGGGTTACGCGAGCGGCGGCGCTGACCAGGCGGACCCGATCGGCGGCAACGACGTGTTCGACACCTTCACCGTTGTCCCGCAGAGCAACGACAGCTGCAGCACCGGCGGCGCGGTCGGCCCCATGGCGCTGCTCGGCCTGATCCTCATGTTCTCGCGCAAGCGCCGCACCGCATAGTCCGACACCTCGAAAGAGCGCACGAAGTCACCAACACGCGCCGTAAGATGAAGCTGCCCCGGCCAGATCGACGGCCGGGGCAGTTTCGCTTCGGGGCTAGCGCCTGCCCTGTCCGAGGAACTCCAAAAGCGCGTGGTTCACTTCCTCGGCGTGGGTCCAGAGCAGACCGTGCGGGGCGCCCTGGATCTGCGCGAGGCGAGCTCCCTTGACCAGCTTCGCGGTCAGGGCCCCCGACGCGCCGATCGGAACGATCCGGTCCGCGTCACCGTGGATGACCAGCGTAGGCACTTCGACGCGGGCCAGGTCCTTGCGGAAGTCGGTGGTCCAGGTGGACACGCAAGCGAGGCTGGCCGTGGCGGAGGAAGCGACGGCGACGTTCCAGCTCGCCTGCACCGCCTGTTCGCTGATGCGCTTACCCAGGGTGACGTCCGTGTTGTAGAAGTTCTTGAAGAACTCGGTGAAGAACGCATACCGGTCCGCGGCGATCGCCTTTTCGATTCCCTGGAAGACAGACAGGTCCACTCCCTGCGGATTGTCGGGCGCCTTGCCCAGGTAGGGCGGGATCGCCGCCGCGAACACCGCCTTGGTCACGCCCTGCGATCCGTACTTGCCAAGGTAGCGGGCCACTTCGCCGCCGCCCATCGAGAACCCGGCGAGGGCGAAGTCACGCAACTCCAGCTTGGTCACGACCTTGCGCAGGTCCTCGGCAAAGGTGTCGTAGTCGTAGCCCGTGGTCGGCTGACTCGATCTGCCGAAGCCCCGGCGGTCGTAGGTGATCACGCGATAGCCCGCCGCCAGCAGGGCTGCGGTCTGCTTCTCCCACGAGCCACCGTTCAGCGGATACCCATGGATGAGCACCACCGGCCGGCCGGAGCCGTGATCCTCGTAGTACAGGTCGATGCTCGCCGAATTTTCCGTCCCGACATTGATGAATCCCATCTGACCGCTCCTTTCCAACGCGATCGCGATCCTAGCACCGCTCGTCAGGAGACGGGCTTCTTTCACTGACACCGAACGGGGTGGTGGACTCCCCAGCGGACCAGGAGGCCGCCCGCTCGGACGGACGATTCATTCCATTTGGAATCCATTGACAATTCATTCGCGCAAGGCTCTCATCCGCGCCGCCTCACTACAACCCGTCGAACACTGGAGGAAAGGATGCGAGCGAGAACGAGCCTGATCCTGGTCCTGGCACTCTCCGCCGCCGCCGTCTATGCCGCGGTCAAGCGATTCGAAGTGAAGCCGGATGAATTCGATCCGGGTCGCACGCATCTGGTGCAAGGCGCGTGGCTCGCGGGCATCGGCTGCCCGACTGAAGCGACCACGTCCGCCGGTCCCGGAGTAGAGGGACCCGCCTTTACCGATCCGGCCTGCGCCACGGCCGACACCGAGGACACGAGGGTCGAAGGCCTGCTCCTGGCAAAGACGGGACCTACCTCGAATGTCGCTGCCGCCGTCGCGCGGATCGAGAACGTGAACGGTCAGCCGCTGACGGAGCTCGGCTGGGACATCCGCAAACCTGGGCCGGATCTCGCCGCCGGTCCCCGCGGGTCCCACTGCGGCGCCGGCGCCCCGCGATGGAACATCACCGCGCGCAATCCTGCCACCGGCGCGGAAGGCTCATTCTTCATCGGGTGCAACTCGCCGCCCGCGGTGCCGCAGGTGCCCGGCACGGGGTTCGTCAGGATGCGCTGGGGTGGCTCGGTGCCTCTGCTCGCGTTCCCGGCCGGCGCGAATCCACCTTGCGTTCCGACCGATGCCGGGGTCTGCGACATCTCGGGCTTCGAGATCCGCTCCCTCTCCATCGTCTTCGACGAAGGTTACGACACCCCCCCGGACAACTTTGGTCTGGCCATCCTCGACAACATCGACGTGAACGGCGTTCTGGTCGGCAAGGGTCCGACGGATTCGGATTAGCGCCGGGGTTCCGTCGCCAGCAGTTTTCTTTTCGAACCGGCGGGCCCGGCTACGATCCATCCATGCAGCCGTCCGCTCCCGCTCCCACCGCGCTCGACCGGCATCTGCGCCGGATCTTCGGCGACGACGAGCCCAAGTCCCTGGGCTCGGGCTGGGTCGGCGGAGTGGTTTCGTTGATCGGCGGCGCCCTCGGGCTGTTCGGCGTCCTCTGCCTTCACTTCCCCCAGCTCCTCACCGCGCCGGTCCTCCGATCCCATTACCCGGTGCCGCTGCTGCGGGGCGTGCTGCAGGCCGTTCTGATCGCATCGGTGCTGCTCGGGCTGTTCAGCATTGCCCGCCGCCGCCGCAAGATCCTGGGGCTGACGGGCATCTTCCTGTCGGTCTCGGCCATGGCGCTGGGCGGCGCCGCGGTGCCGCTGCCCGATTCGGTCGATACGAAGTTCGGCCTCGGGCTCGAGTGGTTCGCACTCAACCTGCTCGTCCTCGCGCTCATCTTCGTCCCGCTGGAGCGCGCGCTTCCGCAGTACCGCGATCAGCGCGTGTTCCGTCCGGAGTGGACCACCGACGGCGTGCATTTCCTCATCAGCCATCTGATCGTGCAGGCGTTCAGCTGGGCGGCGCTGCTTCCCTCCCAGGTGCTGCGCAACTCGTTGCTTCCGCCCGGCGCGTTCGCTCCGCTCCGCTCCCTGCCGCTGCCGGTGCAATTCCTCGCGGTGCTCTTGCTGGCGGACTTGACCCAGTATTGGATCCACCGCTGCTTCCACCGGCTCCCGGCGCTCTGGAGCCTCCACGCCGTCCATCATTCGAGCACGGCGATGGACTGGCTGGCCGGCTCCCGGATGCACCCGCTGGACGCCCTCGCGACCCGGGCGGCCGTCATGACCGTGCTGGTTCTCGCGGGCGCGGCTCCCGCGGCGGTGGCGATCTACCTGGCGTTCGTCTCGTTTCACGCGGTCTTCATCCACGCCAACTTCGGCGCCGGCTTGCGCTGGCTCGACAAGGTCCTGGTGACGCCGCGCTACCATCACTTCCACCACGCCGCCGAGGCCGCGGCCATCGACAAGAACTTCGCCGTGCACCTCCCGATGCTCGATCGCATCTTCGGGACGCAGTTCCTGCCCGAGACGCGCTGGCCAGAAGGGTACGGACTTGCGCAGGGCGGCATCGCCCGGACGTACCTCGCGCAGATCCTCGGCCCCTTTCGCGCCTCGACCCCATTCGACTGAGGGCCGCCAGGCGCCGCAGCGGACTGCAGCAGACGATCGAGATGCTCGCGCGGACTCCGTCCCAGCTCGAAGAGATCTCGCGGCTCGTTCCGCCGGATCGCTCATTCCCGCGGGGCACACGAGGGACGGCACCAAAGGCCAATGTCGGCGCCACCTTCCGGCACGTAAACGTCTGCAGGGACGCACGCCTGGAAGGAGCATGTCATGCAGATTGGAATGATCGGACTCGGGAGGATGGGCGCCAACATGGTGCGCCGGCTGCTCAAGGCAGGACACGAGTGCGTGGTGTTCGACAGGTCCTCCAAAGTGGTCGAGGGGTTGGCGCGCGAGAAGGCCGTGGGAGCGAGCTCGCTGCAGGACCTCGCGCGCAAGCTCCAGAAGCCCCGCGCCGTCTGGCTGATGATCCCGGCCGCGGTGGTGGACAGCATGATCGCGGACCTGCTGCCCTCGCTCGAAGAGGGTGACATCGTGATCGACGGAGGCAACTCGTACTACATCGACGACCTCCGCCGCGCGAAGGAGCTTCTGCCGAAGGGAATCCACTATGTCGACGTGGGCACCAGCGGCGGCGTCTACGGCCTCGAGCGCGGCTTCTGCCAGATGATCGGCGGCGAGCCCGAGACGGTGAAGCGCCTGGATCCCATCTTCGCGGCGCTCGCCCCCGAGATCGGCTCCGCGCCGCGCACGGCGGGGCGCAAGAGCGGGAGCGGGACCGCCGAGCACGGCTACCTGCACTGCGGGCCCACCGGAGCGGGCCACTTCGTGAAGATGGTCCACAACGGTATCGAGTACGGGCTGATGGCCGCATACGCCGAGGGGCTCAACATCCTGCGGGGCGCCTCGGTGGGAAAGCGGCACCACGAGGTCGACGCCGAGACCACGCCGCTGCGCGATCCGCAGCACTACCAGTACGAGCTCGCCCTGGCCGACATCGCCGAGGTGTGGCGCCGCGGGAGCGTGATCACCTCCTGGCTGCTCGATCTCACCGCGGGCGCGCTGGTCGAAGACCCGAAGCTGGAGCGCTTCTCGGGCCGGGTGTCCGACTCCGGCGAGGGCCGCTGGACCATCCAAGCCTCCATCGACGAAGGCGTCCCGTCGCCGGTGCTCACCGCCGCGCTCTACGAGCGCTTCACCTCGCGCGGCGAGGCCGACTTCGCCAACAAGGTGCTCTCCGCCATGCGCTACGGCTTCGGCGGGCACGAGGAGAAGAAGCCGTGAGCGCGGACCGGGGCGACGCGCTGGTCTTCTACGGGGCGACCGGCGACCTCGCCTACAAGAAGATCTTTCCCTCGCTGCAGGGAATGATCCGGCGCGGCGTCCTGGACACGCCGATCATCGCCGTCGCCAAGCAGGGATGGAAGCTCGAGCAACTCCAGGCGCGGGCCAGGGACAGCCTGGAGAAGCACGGCGGCCTCGACCCGGCGGCCTTCGCCCGGATGCTGCAGCTCTTGCGGTACGTGGACGGCGATTACGAGGATCCCGCGACCTTCCACGCGCTCGAGGCCGCTCTCGGCGACGCGCGCCGGCCGGTGCACTACCTGGCGATCCCGCAGGCGCTGTTCGGACTGGTCGCCGAGCAGCTCGCGCGGGCCGGATTGGTGAAGGGCGCGCGGCTGGTGATCGAGAAGCCTTTCGGCAGCGATCTCGAGAGCGCCCGCGCGCTCAACGCCATGCTGCACAAGCACTTCGCGGAGAAGGACGTCTTCCGCATCGACCACTACTTGGGGAAGGGCACCGTCCAGAACCTGGTGGTCTTCCGCTTCGCCAATACCTTCCTCGAGCCGATCTGGAACCGCAACTACGTGGAGAGCGTCCAGATCACCATGGCGGAGGACTTCGGCGTCCAGGGCCGCGGCGGCTTCTACGATCGCGCCGGGACCATCCGTGACGTGGTCCAGAACCACCTGCTGCAGATCCTCTCCAACATCGCGATGGAGCCGATCCCGCGCTCCGCGGATCTGGAAACCGCGCGCGACGAGAGGGTGAAGGTCCTCAAGGGCATTCCGCCCATCGACCCGAAGGACGTGGTGCGCGGCCAGTTCCGCGGGTACCAGCAGGAGCCGGGCGTAGCGGCCGACTCGGCCACCGAGACGTTCGTGGCGCTGCGCCTGTTCGTCAATTCCTGGCGTTGGCAGGACGTCCCCTTCTGCGTCCGCGCCGGCAAGTCCCTCCCGGTCACCAGGACCGAGGTGGTGGTCCGGCTGCGCCAGCCGCCGACGCTGGTGGAAGGACTCGTCCTTCCCGCCAACCACTTCCGGTTCCGCCTCAGCCCCGGCTTCGTGATTGCTCTCGGAGCGACGGTCCGCTCCCCGGGTGAGAGGCTCTCGCCCCAGGCGGTGGAGCTGGAGCTGAACAAGGTAGAGGGCAAGGACCTCGAGCCCTACGAGGAGCTGCTCGGCGACGCGCTCGCTGGCGACTCCTTCCGCTTCGCGCGCGAGGATTACGTCGAGGAGGCCTGGCGCATCGTCGATCCGGCGATCAAGGCGGGCACGCCCATCTACGCCTACGAGCCGGGAAGCTGGGGGCCGGCAGAAGCGGATCGGGTTGCGCCCGGCGGATGGTTTGCGGCAAAGGAATAGGCACGGAGGCTCCATGCCTGCTCGAGCTGGCGCAGCGGACGGGTCGAGGACGCTCTGCATCGACGTGGGAGGGACCGGGATCAAGGCGATGGTGGTCTCGTCCGAGGGCAAGCCCGTCGGCGAGCGATCGCGCGTCGCGACGCCGCGTCCGGCCACGCCGAAGGCCATGGCGGCGGCGTTGGCCACCATCCTCCCGGAGCCCGGCACCTACGATCGGATCTCCGTCGGCTTCCCCGGCGTCGTGCACGACGGCGTGGTGCGCACGGCGCCGAACCTCGACAAGTCCTGGGCGGGATTCGATCTCAAGGGCGCGATCCAGAAGGCCAGCGGAAAGCCGACCCGCGTGCTCAACGACGCCGGAGTGCAGGGGTACGGCGCAATCCGGGGCAAAGGCGTCGAGATCTGCGTGACGCTCGGCACGGGCTTCGGCTTCTCGCTCTTCGTCGATGGCCGCTACGTGCCCAACCTCGAGCTCGCACATCATCCTTTCCGCAAGGGCCTTACCTACGAGGACGCGCTCGGCAAGAAAGCCCTGGCGCGGATGGGCCGGAAGAAGTGGAACCGGATGCTGGGCCGGGCCATCGAGCAGATCGACCGGACCTTCAACTACGACGCGCTGTATCTGGGGGGCGGCAACTCCTCCAAGGTCGCCATCGAGCTGCCCACCACGGTCAAGCGGGTGGAGAACATCTCCGGCTTGCTCGGGGGCGTGAAGCTCTGGGACCGCCCCTGAGCTCCCAGCCGAGAAGCGTCGAGGATGGCGAGCGCCGGGTCGATCGCATGCTCCGCCCGAGCGGCCGGCCGCAGCCTCGCAAGCGCGAGCACGTCCCGATTTACTTGAATCGGGACGTCATTACGGGACTTTACTCTATTGCACATTCCCGTCGGCAGACCGACCTTGCAGGCGACGCCGTGGAGCGGCAGCCGCGGAGGCGGTATGCGGAGGATTGGCTGGGGTTGGATGGGGGCGGCGCTGCTGCTCGGCTGTGATCTCGGCAAGCCGACCCATTCGGTCAACATCGGCTTCTCCGGCGACGGATCGGGACAGGTGCGTTCCACTTCACCCCGCTTCGACTGCAGCGGCCAATGCAGGCAGAGCGTCGAAGCGAACTCCACCATCGAGCTCACCGCCGTCCCCGCGGATGGGTCGGCCTTCGCCGGCTGGCAGGGCGCCTGCTCGGGGAGCGGCACCTGCACGGTGATGCTGGACGCGGACCGCCAGGTCACGGCGAGCTTCTCGATCGTGCCGCGAACCAGCTGCACCGGCATCGCTCCCCCGGATGACCGCGCGATGCAGCAATACCCCCTCGCCGGCGGCGATGACTTCGTCGGTTGCGGCAACGCGGTGGGCGATGAAACGGGCGGGCTTGCGTTCGTCCGCAACTACGACAACCCGAACCTGCACGCTGACTCGCTCGACTTCTTCCTGCCCGCCATGAACCGTTCGGTCGGCTGGGGCATGGCGCAAGGCGTCGGCGCCTTCCAGCAGCCCGTGGGCGTATCGGCGGTGAGCGTCAACCCGTACCTCGGACCCGTCCAGGTCCGCGGCTACCTCTTGCAGAACTTCGACGCGGCGGCCCGTTCGAGCGGCTACGCCTTCGTCTACGGCGGGGAACTGACCGTCGTCCCCGATCCCTCCGGTGGAATCCTCTTCGCGGGCGATCTGGGCACATCCAAATACGATCCATTGTCCTGGACCGCGACGCCGCTCACCCCGATCGCGCACTCGGCCTTGATGTACGCCGGCGGAGGGTCGGCGCCGCAGATCCGGTGGGGCCCGAAACCTCTCGCCTCGGCAGGGACCGTCTACGGAGGCGGCGTCGACACCGTGGGCCGATCGCTGATTCTCACCGACGGCAACACCCGATTCGGAGAGGGGGCCATCTCCGCGCAATGGTTCGACCGGGACGGCACCGCGCTGACCGATGAGTTCCTGCTGATCCCCGAATTCGTCGCCGGGAATTCGACCTGGTTCGAAACCTCGCCGCTGATCGGCGCCGGGCTGATGATCCGCCGGATGGACGGAGTCTCGCACGCGCAGGCCCTCCTGGTCGTTTCGAGCGGATCCTCCTCGCCGCAGCCGGCCCCCCGATGGATGACGTCGCGGCCCGATTCGAGGTTCCAGATCACCCGCGGCGGCCGCGGATATGCGGTGCTCCCGTACGCGGCGACCGGGGTCCGCTGTACCCAGCGGCTGGAAGTGCTGGCGCCCGACGGCACCTCCTGTGGAGCGCGGGAGTATCCGATCGACGCTGGAACCTGCGATACGGAAGATCTGGCGCTGAGCGCGAACGGGACGGTGCTCCAGCGGATGCCGGACGCGGTGCAGACCCGGTTCGCCGGGACGCGGGCTTGCGTCTGGCGCGCCTGGCCCGGCGCCTTGAGGTAGACCATGCCTCCTAGAGAAATCCCAGCCTTTGATAGGCGGCGCCGAGCATCGCGTCGGTGGCGCTCGGCGCCTGTCCCAGCCAGCGGTCGAGAACCGTGGCGTAGAGGCTGCGGAAGTCCACGGTGAACTTCAGGTTCCCGTTCTTGTCGAGGCTCGCGAGGTCCGGGTAGTCGCCGTAGATGCCGCCCTTGACGGCGCGCCCGACGCAGAACGAGAGGCCCGCGGTGCCGTGGTCGGTGCCGCCCTTGTTCTCCGCGACCCGCCGCCCGAACTCGCTCCAGGCGAGGATCATCACGCGATCCTGGGCGTTCCCCTCGGCGGTCTGGACGCTCGCGAGATCCTCGTAGAAGGCGCTGATCGATCCGCCCAGGGCCCGCATCAGATTGGGATGGTCCGCGGTCTGGTTGCTGTGCGTGTCCCAGCCGCCCAGGCGCGTGAAGAAGACCTCGGTGGGCAGGCCCGCGGCGAGCATCTGCGCGATCAGCTTGAACTGGTTCGAGAGGTTGGCGGAGAGGTTGCCTCCGCCGGTGCGCTTGATCGGGTAGTCGGCGTCTCCGGGATAGAGCACCGAGGGCGTCCGCGCCGGAAGGTTCCCGTCGGTGCCGAACCCGTTCTGCGCGTCGAGGAAGAGCTTCCCGGAGATGGCTGCCGCGGCGTAGTCCGGAGCCGAGGGCGCGTCCGAGGTGGTCGAGGTGACCGCCGCGGCGAAGCCGTCCTCGAGCAGCTGCGGGCTGTAGGGCGCGCCCACCCGGCCGGAGCGCAGCAGCGACGGATAGACGAACCCGCTCGCGCTGGTGATGGAAACGAAGCTGCGAGTCGATCCCCGCAGCATCAGCGGCCGGTCGGAGGTGACGGTGAGCCCGCGCAGCACGTCGCCGCGGGTGTCGAAGGCGCGGTCCGCGAATCGGCCCAGCCAGCCGGTGCCGCCGGGCTGGGCGGCCCCTTGTCCCCACAGGTCGATGGAGACGAAGTGCGAGAGGTTCGGGTTGTTCATCCCGATGCCGGGGATCCACGCGACTCTCCCCAGAGCGTCCAGCTCGTCCATTCCGGTGAAGTCGGCGTTGAGCCCGGCGCCGTTCGGCAACGGCGAAGCATGGTCCGTGGCGATCGCCAGGGTCGGACGCTTCGATTCGTAGGCCGCCCGGTTCGCACCCGACAGCGGCGGCATCATGTTGAGCCAGTCGTTCCCCCCGTCGATGTCCACGACCACGAGGATCGGCTTCATCGGGATCGCGATTGGCGGAGTGCCGGGTCCGTCGCCGCCGCCGCTGCTCATCGACTTGCAGCCGGCCGCCGCCAGGACGCCCGTCGCTCCCACTGACTTCAGGAATCTCCGTCGCGTGAGGATCATGGCGGTCTCCTTAGTAGAGCTGTCCTGCCGGCGAGCAGAGGACGAGGCAGGCGAGCTGGCGCGCGTTGTTCTGCGCGTCGGACGCGTTCCAGTCGAAGCTCGAGGGCCAGAGGGACTGCAGCCACGCGGCGCCCAATGCCGCGGGGAAGGGCGCTGGCTGGAGCAGCGCGACCAGCCGATCGAGGACCGCCTGCGCACTCGCCGGCGGCGTCGGGAACCAGCGCGCGACGTCGCCGGGAAAGAGGCGATAGGCGACCGACGGCGTGCCGGTGCTCGACTGCTCCGCGAGCGCTACCGCCGCCGCGATGCGCGTCCGGTACCGGACGGTGCCGCTGTTCAGCCAGGCATCGTCCTCGCTCCATCCATTGGGCCCGTTCGGGTCGAGCAGCTTCATTCCGGCCTGATCGAAGGAAGCGGTGACCAGCGCCCAGGCCGGAAAACCCTTCGGCGACTGCGCATCCGCCGTCGCCAGGTCGTAGCCGAGGGCCCGCGCCGCGCGCACGGACCAGGAGACCGGGCCCTCCACCAGCGCGAACCGGCTGGCCGGATCGAAGAAGAAGCGCGACTTGAGCAGCGTCTTCATCACCGCGCGCAGGTTGAACTGGCTCGACTGGATCATCGCGGCCACGTCCGAGAGATCCTGCGAGGAGAAGCGCGCGGTGACGAAGTGGACCAGCAGGCGCTTCGCCAGGAACGTGGCGCACTGGGGGCCGCGGCTGGTGGCGATGGAGCGCAGCGCGTCCTCGCCCGGTGCCATCCCCGAGGGTGGTGCTCTCAGGTCGAAGGTGCGATCGAGGAAGGTGATGGTGCCGCTGCCGTGCATCGACGGCAGCGTCGCGCGCTGCTGCAGGTTCCAGACGTAGGGATCGGGATTTGCGGTTCCGTCGTAGACCCGGAAGGTCCCGCTGCCCACCACCTTGTTCGACGGGTCCGTCGGATCGGTCGAGACCTGCGCGGAAGAGACGGTGAAGCTCCACCCGGAGAGCGCCCGCGCGAGCTGGGTGATGTCGGTCTGGCTGTAGCCGTTGTCGGCGCCCAGGCTGTAGAGCTCCATCACCTCGCGCGCGTAGTTCTCGTTCGGGACGCTGGTGCCGGCGGCATTGTTCTGGACCGAGTCCAGCCAGATGGCCATCGCCGGATCCTTTGAGACGAGCACGAGCAGGTCGTCGAAGCGGTCGAGGCCGTGCGCGCGCAAGGTGGCGTGCTGCTGCAGCATCAGCGCGGCGTTGTTGACCTTGTGCCAGCCGGTGGCGAAGAGGTTGTGCCAGAAGAGGGCCATCCGCTCCGCGAAGGCGTAGGGAGCGTACTGCATGCGGAAGGCGAGACAGGCCTGCGACCGGCTGAAGTTGTTGCGCCAGGCGTCGGCGACCTCCACGCGGTACGGATGAGGTCCCGGCTCGACCGGAAGGCTGACCGACCCGGCCGTCGCGCTGGCGGTCCGGGCAGGCTCGGCCACGGGATCGGCGCGCGTTCCGAGGACGTCGGTGAACAGCGTCTGATCGAGGCCGGTCCCGTCCACCCAGGCGTCGATCGCCGCTGCCGGCGCCTGGCTCGCGAGCTGCGCGGCGGCCTCCGGAGACAGACCGAAGCCTGCCCGGCGAGCGAAGTGCCGCGCGTCGTCCGAGGTCCATGTGCTCACTGGAGTCAGATCCGCCATCGGGTCCTCCTCGGGCTAGAACTGCGCGGACTGGTCGATCCAGGCAGTGATGGTCGTCACGGTGGCCTGGCAAAGGTCGGGCAAGCCGTACGGCATGCGCGCGCCGTACCCGGACCCGCCCGGCTGGTCCTTGGTGATCTTCTCTACCAGCCAGGAGTGGAGCGGGTCGCCGGGCGTGACCCGGTGCGGGAACGTCGCGGGGGCGCTCGCGGGCGCCGCCCGGGTCATGTCGCCGTAGACGTCCTGCTCGGTGCGCGGCGGATCGGTCGACCAGGCCACGTGGCCCGTGGGGGCGTTTCCGCCGTGGCAGGTCCCGGTCCGCGATCCGCAGCTCTGCTGCAAGGCGGGGAGGATGTCGCGCCGGAAGGTCGGCGTGCTCACGGCGACGGGGATCGGGCACGTGGTCTCGCCGATCCCCGGGCCGCCACAGGCAGCCGCGAGCACGAGAAGGATGGACGAGCGTCGCACGGGTCGGGCCCCTCCTCGACCTCACCTCGCCGAAAAGCACCTAGCACGACCTTCCACCTCCCCGCGATGTAGTTGCTCCCGCACCAGGGACACGAAGGTCGGATCGAGCGACAATGTCCGCGTGCCCGGAACTTTCGACGCACTCGCGTTCGTCGCGCGGCAGGGGGTCGTCCTCGCTTCCGGGATGGGTCCGGTGCCCAATCTCGCGGAAGCCGTTGCCGGCGAGCCGATCCGCGGGAGCTGGTGGGGCCATCCGAAAGGCTCGGAGATCTTTCGCGCGCTCGGGGCCGTCCAGGAATCGCCCGACGTGCTCTGCTTCCGGCTCGTCCAAGGCAAAATCACCTTCGTGCACAAGAGGCTGTGGCCGGCGCTGGTCCGCCTGGCCCAGTCGCTGGGCAAGGATCGCCTGACCGCGATCCGCCAGGAGCACACGGAGACCGGCGCGCACCGCAACGTCCGCACCGCCTTTCCCAAGTGGGTCCCGAAGGAAGTGAACGCCGCCGCGAAGGCGCTCTCCGAGCCCGAGGCCCGCGCGCAGCTCGGCGCGTGGGCCGCGGAGGCCCGGCGACGCTAACTGCTCCTGCTCGCCGCCTGTGCCGGCCCGTACCATGGCCGACGTACGGTGCGGGTCGTGAACGACTCGGAGAAGGACGGCATCGTTGTCGGAAACGCGTACACCGTGCTTCCGGACGACATCCGGGCGCGCCGGCCTCCGCCGCCGTTGCAACAGGGCTGCAAAAATACACGTAACACGCTCCGCTCATGGTCGGATCCGCGGCCTCCCCAATCAATCGCCGCGCGACGTTTTTCGAAATCTGCCATCTTAAGCAAAAGGCAGCTTCACGGGGGCGCGTGTCGCGAGGTCTGATCGATGGGAATTCCTGTAGCGCAGATGGCAGCGGTGACCCGGTACGTGCTGAAGCAGCGCCTGCGAGGGCAGGAGCGCTACCCGCTCGTGCTGATGCTGGAGCCGCTCTTCCGCTGCAATCTCTCCTGCACCGGGTGCGGCAAGATCCAGTACCCGGTCTCGCTGCTCAAGAAGAACCTCTCCGTCGAGGAGTGTGTCCGCGCATCCGACGAGTGCGGGGCGCCCGTCGTCAGTATCGCCGGCGGGGAGCCGCTGCTGCATCCCCAGATCGCCGACATCGCGAATGAGCTCGTCGCGCGCCGTCGCTTCGTCTATCTCTGTACCAACGCGCTGCTCCTGGAGAAGAAGCTCGATTCGTTCAGTCCCAGCAAGTACTTGAGCTTCAGCGTCCACCTCGACGGCCCGCGCGAGGAGCACGACTTCTCCGTCTGCCGCGAGGGCGGCTACGAAGACGCGGTCAAGGCCATCCGCGCCGCCCTCTCCCGCGGCTTCCGCGTCACCACCAACACCACGCTGTTCGAGGGAGCCAATCCCGAGCGGATGCGCCGGTTCTTCGACGACGTGATGGAGCTCGGCGTCGAGGGGATGATGATCTCGCCCGGCTATTCCTACGAGAAGGCGCCGGACCAGGACCACTTCCTCCGCCGCGAGCGGGCTCATCGCCTCTTCTCCCGGATGCTGGAGTCACCCAAGCGCAGCTGGCGCTTCAACCAGTCGCCGCTCTTCCTGCAGTTCTTGATGGGCAAGCGCGACTTCGAGTGCACGCCCTGGGGCAATCCCACCTACAACCTCTTCGGCTGGCAGCGGCCCTGCTATCTGCTCCAGGACGGCTACGTGAAGACGTTCCGGGAGCTGATGGAGGACACCGACTGGTCGCGGTACGGGCGCAAGAGCGGCAACCCGCGCTGCCAGGACTGCATGGTGCACTGCGGATTCGAGCCCAGCGCGGTCCGCGCCGCCTTCGAATCGCCGCTCACGATGGGAGCGACCTTCGCGGCCATGGTGACGGGCCGGCTATGACCGATCCGCGTCTGGCGGAGCTGGTGGAGCGGGCGTTCGACTATCGCGGGTACGTCACGCTCCGGCGCAGCGACGGCTCGTCGCTGGTGGGCTTCGTGTACGACCGCGACGCCGGGCATCTCGAGCTCTTCGACGAGTCGGCCACGCGGCGCGTGCGCGTGGCCCTGTCCGAGATCGCGGGGATCGACTTCACCGGCGAGGACTCCGCCCTGAGATCGCAACAGATGTGGGAACGGCGCAAGGGCCGACTCGAGCCCCGGGACACGCCCACCGGCTGGGAGGAGCAACGGCCGATCCTGCTCCTGGTCGCCATCGACCGCGAGCTGCGCAGCGCGGCGCAGGCCCTGGGGCTGACGCGCCGCGGAAATCGCGCGACTGGCCGTCGATCCGGCAGCGATTTCGTCGCGCTCTCCGTCGGCATCGGGGGAGGCGCGCGGGCAGCGATCGCCGCCGAGCAGCCCCGCGCGGTGGTGAGCTGCGGCTTCTGTGGCGGAATCGATCAGGTGCTGTCGCCCGGCGACCTGATTCTCGCCACCGCGGTGCGCGACGAGAGCGGCCAGGTCGTCGAAACGCCCGAATCCCTGCGGACCGCCGCGGCCCGCGGCTTGCAAGGCATGCGTTTCTTTGAAGGCGATCTCGCCTGCACCAGCTCGGTCGCCGCCACGCCGGCGGAAAAGCGGGCGCTGGCGAGACCGGGAACGCTGGCGGTGGACATGGAGAGCTTTACGGTCGCGCGTGCGGCTGCCGATGTCGGAATTCCGTGGCTTGCGCTTCGTGCGGTCATCGATCCGCTCGAATCGTCGCTGCCGGCCTTCACGCGGGAGACGCACGGCAGCCACCTCGGGCCCGCCTTGAGGTACGCGGCGTCTGGCCCGCGCGCGATCATCGACCTGATCCGATTGTCGCGCGACGCACGACGCGCCGCATCCTCGCTGGAGGCGGGATTGCAGCGGCTGGGAGCGGCGATCGCGTCCGAGGAGACCCGCCCGTGAACGCCCTGGTGACCGGCGCCAGCGGCTTCATCGGCGGCGCGGTCGCGCGCGCTCTTTTGCGCCATGGAGCGCAGGTCCGCGTGCTCTTGCGCCAGGGCGCGGCGCCGAACCTGCCGGAGGCAAGCGAAGTGGAGATCGCGCGCGGCGACCTGCGCGACGCGCAGGCCGTGTGCGCCGCGGCCCGTGGCTGCGATGCCGTGTTCCACGTGGGCGCGCTCTACTCCTTCGCGGCGCCGGAGAACGAGGTGCTCGCCGTCAACGTGGGCGGGACCCGCAACGTGATCGCGGCGGTCCGATCCACTGGCGCGCGCCTCATCTATACGTCCAGCATCGCGACCATCGGGGGCATGCACAACGGCCTCCTCCCCGACGAGAGATCGATGCCGACCGGACCACCACCCGGCCCGTACAAGCGCAGCAAGTGGGAAGCGGAGGCCCTGGTCCGCGAGGAGGCGGAGCGTGGCCTCGACGCCGTGATCGTCAATCCCACCTTCCCGGTAGGGGCGGGCGACATCAAGCCGACCCCGACCGGAGCGCTGATCCGGGACTTCCTCGAAGGCCGGATGCCTGCGTACGTGGACACCGGAATGAACGTGGTGGACGTGGACGACGTAGCCGAAGGCCAGCTCCTCGCCCTGCAGCGGGGAGAGCGCGGCGAGCGCTACATCCTGGGGCACGCGAACCTGACCATGCGCGACCTCCTCGAGGAGCTGGCCGCGATCACCGGACGCAAGGCCCCGCGGATCCGCATGCCGCACTGGATCGCCCTGGGCCTGGCGCACGCCGACGGGTTCGTGTCCGGCCGGATCCTGGGCCGGACGCCGCGCATCCCGCTGGAGGGCGTGCGCACCGCGCGGGAGGTCATGTTCGCCAGCTCCGCCCGGGCCGTCCGCGTGCTGGGCTTCCGGCAGACGCCGGTGCGGGAGGCGCTCACCAAGGCCGTGCGCTGGTTCGAAGAGCGCGCGCCGGGCTCGCAGAGGAGGGTCTCGTGATCGGCAGCGAGAGCAGGCTCGGGGACGCGGCCCTGGATGTCGTCATCGAGCGGTCGCAAGGGTGGTTCGCGCGCGAGCAGTACGCGGACGGCTACTGGTGGGCGGAGCTGGAGTCCAACGCGACCATGGACGCCGAGTACCTCCTGCTCACGCATTTCCTCGGGGCCCGCGACGAGGAGCGCTGGCGCGGCGTCGCGCAGGACATCCGCAACTACCAGCGGGACGACGGGAGCTGGGCGATGTACCACGGCGCTCCCGGCGACCTCTCCACCACCGTCGAGTGCTACTTCGCGCTCAAGCTGGCGGGAGACCCGGCCGACGCGCCCCACCTGAGCCGCGCGCGGGAGTTCATCCGCGCGCGCGGCGGGATCGGGCGGGCGCGGACGTTCACGCGGATCTGGCTGGCGCTCTTCGGCCAGTGGAGCTGGGACGAGCTGCCCGCCATGCCGCCCGAGCTGGTGCTGCTGCCGCCTTCGGCTCCCTTCAGCATCTACCAGTTCTCTTCCTGGGCGCGCGGCACCATCGTGCCGCTCCTGCTCCTGATGGACGACAGGCCGGTGCGCGCGGTGCCGGAGGCGGCGCGCCTCGACGAGCTCCACGTCGCGAGCGTGGACCCCCGGGCGCCGCGCGATGCGCTCGATCGGCTCTTCTTCGGGCTCGACCGCGTGCTGCGCTGGTACAACCGCCTGGCGATCCGCCCGTTGCGCCAGCGCGCGCGCAAGGCAGCGGAGCGCTGGATCGTGGCGCACCAGGAGGCGGACGGGAGCTGGGGCGGAATCCAGCCGCCCTGGGTCTATTCGCTGATGGCGCTGCACACGCTGGGCTATTCGCTCGAGCACCCCGTCATCCGCAAGGGCCTGGAAGGCATGCACGGGCGCTGGACGCTCCGTCGCGACGACGGCAGCCTGCGCGTGCAGGCGTGCCTCTCGCCGGTCTGGGATACCGGGCTCGCGCTCCTCGCGCTGCTCGAGTCGGGCGCGCAGCCGTCCGACGTCATGGTCCAGCGCGCGGCGCCCTGGCTGCTGCAGGAGGAGATCCGCGTCCCAGGCGACTGGTCCGTGCACGTCCCCGGCGTCGAGCCGAGCGGCTGGGCTTTCGAGTTCGAGAACGACCTCTATCCGGACGTGGACGACAGCGCCGTGGTGATGCTGGCGCTGCACAAGGCCGGCGCTCTCGATCCGGAGACCCGGAAGCGCGCGCTGGCCTGGGTCCTGGCGATGCAGAGCCGCAACGGCGGGTGGGCCGCGTTCGACAAGGACAACACCTCGCGGCTCCCGGCGCTGCTTCCATTCAGCGACTTCGGCGAGATGATCGATCCGCCGAGCGCCGACGTCACCGCGCACGTGGTCGAGATGCTCGGCGCGCTCGGCGTGCCCAGCGGCCATCCGGCGCAGGCCCGCGGGCTGCGCTACCTGTACGCGAAGCAGGAAAAGGAAGGCTCCTGGTTCGGCCGCTGGGGCGTGAACCACGTGTACGGCGTGGGAGCGGTGCTGCCCGCGCTGGCTGCCGCGGGCGAGCCGATGGACAGCCTGGCCGTCCGCCGCGCCGTCCGCTGGCTGGCCGAACGGCAGAACGCCGACGGCGGTTGGGGAGAGACCTGCGCCTCCTACGTGGACGCGCAGGCGCGCGGCCGCGGCGAGAGCACGCCCTCGCAGACCGCGTGGGCCCTGCTCGGGTTGATCGCCGCGGGGCGCGCGGATTCTCCTCCGGCGTACCGGGGAGTCCGTTTCCTGATCGATCACCAGCGGTCCGACGGCGCCTGGGACGAAGACTCGTTCACCGGCTGCGGCTTTCCCGGCTACGGGATCGGCGAGGAGGAGGGCGCCCGGATCACCGAAGGCCGCGAGTTGGCAGCCGGTTTCATGATCAGATACCACCTGTACCGCAATTGCTTTCCGCTGCTCGCGCTCGGCCGCTATCGCGACGCGCTGCAGCCCGCAGCCCGCGCAGTCCCGGACCAAGGAGAGGATGCATGCGATCGCCGGAGTTCTATCAGCGCCATCTCGATGCGGTGAGCCGGAGCTTCGCGCTCTGCATCCCGCAGCTGGAGCCGCCGTTCCGGGACCAGGTGGCGCTCGCCTACCTGCTCTTCCGCGTGCTGGACACCGTCGAGGACGCGGCCTTTTCCGACAAGCTGCTGCAGCAGCGCCAGTTCAACACCTTCCGGCAATTCCTCGCCCGGCCGCCCACCCCTGCGCAAGTGGAGAGCTTCCGCGCCTCATTTCCTGCCAGCATCACCGAGGGTGAGCGCGCCCTGCTCGCGGACGCCGGCCCGTTCTTCGAGGACGGCCACCAGCTTCCCGCCGAAGCCCGGGCGGCGATGTTCGGCGCCATCGATCGGATGGCGCAGGGAATGGCGGGCTACACCCGGCGCCCGCAGCCGATGCGGCTGCTCGATCTGGAGGACGTGACCCGGTACTGCTGCATCGTCGCGGGCCTGGTCGGCGAGATGCTCACGCGCCTCTGGGCGCTGGGCGGCGAGCCCCCGCCGCGCATGCTCTCCGCCTACCAGTTCGGCCTGTTCTTGCAAAAGGTGAACATCCTCAAGGACCAGGCCGAGGACGAGGCCGTGGGGCGCTTCCTGGTGCCCGACCGCAGGCAGATCCTCGCTAGCCTGCGAGCCGACGCGGCAGGAGCGCTCTCGTACTTGACGTCGCTTCCCAACTCCGAGCGGGGATACCGGATCTTCTGCGCCTGGTCGCTGATGCTCGGCGCCTCCGCGTTGTCCCTGATGGACGGTCCCCGGGAGAGCCACCGCGCCCAGACGCTGGGACTCCTCGGACGCACGGTGGAAATCGCCCAGGACGACGAGGCGTTGCGCCGCCAGTTCGCCGAGCTGATGCCGAAGCTACCCGAGCTGCGGCCGCTGCTGCCGGTGGACAAGCCGGAGTCGACCGAGTGGTTCGTGCGAACCCTGTCGGCGCCGCTGCGGGAGATCGATCTCGTCCAGCTGGGCGCGCTCGGCGCCGCACCGACCGCGGCCGCCGTGAATCAATAAAGGTGTCCATCAATAGGGGTATCCGATCTCGATGTACACCTTCCATCCCTCACCGCCGGCGCCCACGTCGATCCGGCCGACCACGTTGGGGCGGACCCAGGCGCGGAAGCCCACGCCCCCGGCTACCCGCGGGTGCGAGAACAGCTCATGCAAGGGCCCGTAGACCTGTCCCACGGCGATGAACGGATCGATCCGCCAATCGGCGGTGACGCCGTAGATGTGCGTCTGGAAGACGCGGCTCCGCTGCTCGATCTCGATCGTCCAGGCGCCGCGGTCGATGAAGCGATCCTCGGTGAAGCCCCGCATCAGGTAAGCGCCTCCGAGCGTGCCCTGATCGTAGAAGGGCGCTTCGGAGGTGCTCACCGCCGTCCAGTCCAGTCGGAACGCCGTGCCGGTCCATCCGGCCTCCGGCAAGAGGCCCCTGAATCGGACGCGTCCCCGCAGGAACGTGGGCGAGCCGGCGAGGCCTTCCACCACGCCGAAGGCCGCATCGGCGTAGATGCCCCGCTCGGAGTTCTCGCCGTTCGGGCGGCTGTCGTAGCGCAGGTCGATGCTCTGCCCGAGCGTGGTCGCCCCGTTCATGCCAGGAACGTCGGGAAAGACGTGCGGGCTGATGGGCAGGCCCGGGACCCCCAGCGGCTGCACTTCGTCGCGGTGGAAGAGGAGGGTAGCGCCGGCATTCCAGGCGTCCGCGAAATTCAGGCCGTAGCGGGCGGAAGCGTGGCCGCGGACGCGCGTGTAGCTGGTCTCGTTCTCCTCGGGAGTGTCGGGCCCGATTCCGAAGAAACGGTAGAAGACGCTGCGCTGCCACCGCAGCTCGACCTCGGTGGTCAGGAACCCCGGGTTACGCGGGAGATCCTTCCACTGGATCAGCAGTCCGGAGTTGATCCGGGTGCTCGCGGAGGCGACCACCGTGACGGTCTCCACGTCGGATGGGTAGTGGAACCAGCGGAGCGTGGCCGTCCCGTGGATCACGTCGTTCCAGGTGAGGCTCGGCGCGATGATCGACTCGGTCCTCTGGTTCTCGTCGCACACGCGGAGGAAGACCGGCATGACCCCGAACGTGCTGCCCTCGTTGGGCAGCGTGGAGTAGACGGGGAGGGGGATGAGGCGGGTCGCAAGGCCGCCGGGGCAGCCTGGGCCGGATGCGGCCGACGCCGTGGTGGCAAGCAGACAGCCCGCGATTGCGACCGTCAAGGCTGGTCTCATCGTGGACCGCCTCCCGGCGATGTCCGGAGAGCGTGCTGACCATGGCCGAAGCCCTCTCCCGCGAAGGTCTTCCGCCGTTCGCCGTCATCGCGCGCGAGTGGCTCTTGCCCTCGCGGACGATGAAGCGCCGCCTGTGGCCGCCCGCGGTCGGCCTCCTGTACATCGCCTGCGTCGGTCTTCTGGGCGGCTTGCGGGCGGATCACGTGCTTGTGGGCTCGCTCGGGCTGCTCGACCTGTATAACGAACGTTCGCGCCTCTTCCTACGGCAGTTCTTCCCCTTCATCGCCACCGGGGCCGTCTACGACTCCATGCGCTACTTCTACTGGCCTGCAATCGAGGGACGCGTCCACGTGGCGGGCCCGTATGTCTTCGAGCGGACCTGGTTCGGCATCGGGGCGCTCACGCCCAACGAGTGGTTCGCCGAGCATCACTGGGAAGCCCTTGACCTGGCCTGCGGGTTCGCCTACCTGGTCTTCGTCGGAGAATACCTGGCGCTGGCGTTCTTCCTCTTCTTCCGCCGCCACCAAGGACTCTTGAAGAAGTTCGCGATCGCGTTCTTCGTCGTCAACCTGTTCGGGTTCATCACGTACTTCGTCTACCCGGTTGCACCGCCCTGGTACGTGACCCTGCACGGCCTCGGGCCGGCCCAGCTCGGAATCCAGCCCCACGCAGCCGCGGCGGCCCGCTTCGATCAGCTCCTCGGCACGCACTTCTTCGACGAGCTCTACGGCCGTGGGATCGACGTCTACGGCGCATACCCGTCGTTGCACGTCGCCTATCCCTTGATGGTGGTCTGGGCGACCTACCGCGTCCGCGAGCTGCGCTGGGTGCGCGGTCCCGCCATCGGCTTCTTCCTGCTCATGTGTCTGAGCGCGGTGTACCTGCAGCACCATTACGTCACGGACGTGGTGCTCGGGATCTCCTACGCGCTGGTGACGCTGGCCCTGGTCGGGCGCTTGCCAGGAGGTCTTCACCGCAGGGCCGCGCGAGCGTCGTCGACCCATCCGGCAGCGTCGGGATCTCCGCGGTTGCCCGCCTCGGTGGCGAGCCGCAGCGCGAGCGAGTAGGCGGCGCGAGCCTGCTCCGGGCGGCCGTTCTTGCGCAGCGCCTCGCCGAGCGCGAGCTGGTTGGGCGGGAAATCCGGCGCCGTCCGCGCCGCCACCTCCGCTTCCGGCAGCGCCGCTTCCGGGTCGCCGGGGCCCAGCGGCCACGAAGGCGCGCGCAGCAACACGATCGCCAGCAGGCGGTGCGGACCGGCGTGGTCGATGGCCTGATCGGTGCGCGCCGCGCGCCGGAGCAGGTCGACCATGCGCGGCAGCGCGTCCTTGCCGGTCGCGCTCCGCTCGCGAGCCTGCAGCCCCAGCGCCGCAGCCAGCCAGTAGTCGCAAGGCGCCGCCTGGGGCGCGTTTTCCTCGCAGAGCTGCCCCGCGATCACGGCGCTCTCGGCCAGCCGCGTCCGCTCCGCGCCGTCCTTCTCGCGCCCGATGCGGAAGGCCTTCGCGCGGATGGCCCCTCCGAACGCGTCGGCGCGCCGCGGGTCTGCGCGCGCCGCCTGCAGATAGAGGTCCTCGGCCGCCGCCGCTTGTCCCGGCTCCGACCGGCGGCCCCAGGCGGCCTCCGCATCGGCCATCAGCTGATCGGCGGAAGCCCGCGGCGGCGCGGCCACGGTCTCGAGGGGCGGCGTCTGGTGCAGCGCCTGGGCGCAGCCGGCGCAGGCGAGGACGGCGATGGAGATCTTCACTTGGCGTGCCTGTACGCCGCCCGCGCCGCCGACAGGGCCTTCTCGTCGATCGGAACGAACCCCGCCATCCGCACACCGTCGAGCGCGGTGCGCGCAGTCTTGTCCTCGGCCAGGCGCAAGAAGGCGGCCTCCATGTCCTTCCAGCGCTGCTCGTCGATCCGCTTGGAGACGGTGGCCACCAGCGCCACCGGGACCGGGGGCGACTGGTCCAGGACGGAGAGCGACGATGCGAACGGCAAGGTCGACATGGAGGCCGACTGCGCTCCGTCGAGCAGGACGGCCACCTTCTCGCCGTCGGCCGCTTTCCGCAGCGCGGAGAGCACCGCGGCGAGCGGCTCGATCTCCACGGTCCTGGGCAGCTTCGGGGCCATCGCGCGCACGAAGCGCTTCGAGTACCCCGCGCCGGACTGGACCTTGAATCCATCCAGCGAGGGAGGATGGTCCTTCCCGGCCACCAGCGTCCAGCGCTCCGAGGCCTCCCCGCCCTGCGGCATCGCCGAGAGGTGTGGCGCGAATTTTAGATCTTGCTCGTGCGCGAGGAAGAAGGGGAGGGTTGCCAGGACCAGGGCCGCGTCCTTCTGCCCGAGCCTGCGCAGGCAGCCCGCCTCGGTCTCCTCGTAGACGGCGGCAATTCCGCCGGCCGGAAGCTGGGCGCTCCGGGCCAGTGAGGCGGCCAGGGCGTCCATCGCGGGTTGGGCTTCGGCCGTGCTGCCGGGCGAACCCGGCGCGCAGACCACCAGGGTGACCGCAGCGAGCGCGAGCATCCCGCTTCTCTACGGGAATCCGCGGTAGGGTGCCAGCGGTGAACGATCTCCCCGCCCGGATCCTGGCGCGCATCGTCTCGCTAAGGATCCCGATCCTCGCCGCGTACGCCGTCCTCGTCCCGCTGGCAGCCATCCGCGCCGCGCGCATTCCCTCCGAGGGCGGGCTCGATCGGCTGATCCAGCCTGGCGATCCGGACGTGGCCGCCACGCGCGCTTTCCAGCGCATCTTCCCCGATTCGCCGTCGGTGCTCCTGGTGTTCGAGTCGGACGACCCCTGGTCGCCGGCCAGCCTGGCGCGCGTGGAAGCGGCCGAGGAGGAGCTGCGGAAAGTGCCCCACGCGGGCGCGTACTCGGTGCTCGACGCGGTCCGCAGGGCGCGGCCGGGCTCGACGCCCGAGGAGGTCCGCCGGCTCGCCACCGGGACGGCGTTCTTCCGCAAGCAGGGGCTGGTCGGAGACCGGTTCCTCTCTGTCGTGGTGGACCTGGACGTGCACACGGCGGCGGATCGCGACGCCGCTCTCGCCGCGGTGGACGCGGCGCTGGAGCGCGCCCAGGCCGGTCCCGTCCGCCGCGTGGGAGCCCCCTACGTCCAGGCCTGGATCGAGCAGCAGTCCGGCGCGGCCTCGGTCCGGTATTTTCCGTTCTTCGGCGCACTGGTGGTCGGCACCGCCCTGCTTTTGTACCGGTCGTTGCGCACGCTTCTCGCCTTCGTCCTCGCGCTCGGCGCTTCGGTGGCCCTGGGCGTCGCGGCGGGAGGATTGCTCGGCTTCACCTTCACCATCGTCTCGGTGCTGGTGCCGCTCACCGTGCTCGTCACCACGCTGGCCACGCTGGTTTATCTACAATCGCGCTTCGTCGATCATCCCCCCGGCGTCCCGCTGCGCGAACATCATCTCGCGGCCCTGCGCAACAAGCTCCTGCCGGTGACCGCGTCGACCTTCGCGGCCGTTTTTGGATTTGCCGCCCTGGCCGTCTCGCGGGTGCGACCGATCCGCGAGCTGGGGATCTGGACGGCCATCGGTCTGGCCATCTCCTGGGTGGTCGCCTTCACGCTCTTTCCCGCGCTGCAGCTCGTGCTGCGCACGCCGGCCGGCACCGCGCGCGTCGTTGCCGGCCGGCTGTATGACCGCCTGACGATGGCGCTGCCGGGGTTCACCTTCCGGCATCGCCGCGCGCTGGTGTTCTCGGCGCTGCTGCTCTGCGCCGCCGGCGCTGCCGCGCTGTTCGGGATCAGGGGCTGGCTCTCGCCCATGCCGGTGCGCGTCGATTCGCTCACGTACATCGATCCTTCGCTGGCGCTGCGTCGCGACCTGGTCTGGTTCCGCGAGCAGGTGACGGATCTGAACGTCGCGCACGTCTGGATCCACCTGCCGCGGCCCGTGGCCACCGACGCTTCGGTCCTGCGCGAGGTGGATCGATTCCAGCAGGCGATCGAGTCCCTGCCCAACGTGACCGCGGTCGTGGGACCGACGACGTTCCTCCGCCTGCGGCGCTACTTCGCCGGCCAGGGGGAGCAGCTGCCAGAGGAACGCGCGCAGCTCGAGCGCGCCACGGCGGACCTCGAGCAGCTCCTGCTCTCGGAGCAGGGCCTGCGCGGCTACATCGACCGGAACGGGCTCGCCGACCTGAACCTGACCGTCCTGTTCCGGGAGGGCGACGCGGAGGGATACGCGGCGCTCGCCACGGGGATCGACCGGGCCTGGAACGCGCTCGGAGCCTCGTCGCTGCGGGGCGCGCAGATGCGCGTGGTCGGCGAGTCGCTCCTCCAAGTAAAGGTGGGCGCCAACCTCGTTCCGACGCTGGCGGAGAGCTTCGCCATCACCGCCGTGCTGATCCTGGTGGTGTTCCTGCTCATCTTCCGCAGCCCGAGCGCCCGCCTGATGGCGATGATCCCGTCGCTGTTCGCCATCCTGGTCACCTTCCTGGGAATGCGGCTCTTCGGCGCCTCGCTGAACGTGGCGACGATCCTGATCGCCACCACCATCCTGGGGACCACCGAGACCGACCAGATCCACTTCTTCCATCACCTGCACGAGCGGGACGGATCGCCCCTCGAGGAAGCGCTCCGGCATGCGCTGCGCGTCTCGGGGCGCGCGATCGTCTTCGCCACCTTGATCAACGCGGCCGGCTTCCTGGCCCTCGCGGTCTCCAGCTTCCCGCCGCTGCGCCAGTTCGGGCTGGTGACCAGCGGGGCGTTCGTGCTCGCGCTGATCGCGGACTTCACCGCGCTTCCGGCGGGGCTGTGGATGGTCGACCGGCGCAGCCGGTACAAGGAGCAGAACTAGCCGCGGCCGCCGGAGGCGGCTTGGCGGCAATGCTGCTCAGTTAAGCGCACCGAGACGAACAGGTCTGCGTCGACGTCGACGTGGTCGTGAGCGTGGACGGCGACGGCGACGGCGACGTGGCCGTGGGCAGATCAGATCACCGACACAATCGCGTGAGCATCCCGACGATACGTTCGAGGAGGT
>DASQAS010000190.1:0-11737 GCA_035635635.1 Myxococcales bacterium
GATCCTGGAGCAGGCATTCGTCGCCTGCCAGGAAGTCGGGGATCTCGTCTATGCGGGCTTTCTCTCCTTCGAGACGGTCTGGCAGGTGTTCGAGAAGGGAGACCCGCTCGAACGGGTCCTCGAGGTCTCCAGGAAATACGCGTCATTCGCGCAGCAGAGCCACAACGACCCGATCTACCAGACCATCCGTCTCGAGCAGCAATTCGTCGCGAGCCTCCAGGGAAGAACGACGGATCCACTTGGCCTGACCGACGGCAGCTTCGACGAGGCAGCTTGCGTCGAGGCGATCGCGAAGGCGACGTTCGGCTGCGGCATCGTCTTCCACCACATCATGAAGCAGATCCTGGCCTTCATTCATGGGCGCCATGCCGAGGCCCTCGAGTGCGCGAAGCAGGCGGAGCCGGTGCTCGCCGCCGCCATGGCCATGCCCATCGAGGCCACCCACCACTTCATCCACGCGCTCACGCTGATCGCTCTCCATCCGGGCGCATCCGGCGCGGAGCGGCAGGAGCTTGCGCGCCTCCTCCCGGAGAAGCTGAAGAAGCTCGAGCTCTGGGCCGAGAACTGCCCCGAGAACTATGGCAACCGCCTCGCGCTCGTCCGGGCCGAGCTCGCGCGGATCGAGGACCGGCATCTGGAAGCGGAGCGCCAGTATGAAGACGCCATCCGGCTCTCGCGGGAGCACGGTTTCATCCAGAACGAGGCGCTGGCGAACGAGCTCGCTGCGCGCTTCTACGCCGCGCGCGGCCTGGAGACGAGCGCTCAGGCCTATCTCCGCAACGCCCACTATTGCTATCTCCGCTGGGGCGCGAGCGGGAAGGTGCGGCAGCTCGAACAGTCCCATCCGTTCCTGCGCGACCTGCCGGCGAGCCCGGGTCGGACCACGACGACGAGCGCTCCGGTCGAGCAGCTGGATCTCGCCGCCGTCGTCGAGACCTCGCAGGCGGTGTCCAGCGAGATCGTCCTCGACAGGTTGATCCACCGGTTGCTGACGGTCGCCGTCGAGCACGCGGGAGCCGCGCGGGGTCTTCTCATCCTTCCATCGGGCGGCCAGCAGCGCATCGAGGCGGAAGCCACCACCGACCGCGACAGCGTCGCGGTGCAGCTCCGCCAGGCAGCGCCGACTTCCGCGGACCTTCCCGAGTCCGTCCTCCGCTACGTCCTCCGCACCCAGCACAGCGTCATCCTCGACGACGCCTCCGCCGACGATCTCTTCTCGGGCGACGAATACGTCCGCCGGAACGGCTCGCGCTCCATCCTCTGCCTGCCGCTCCTGAAGCAAGGCCACTTGATCGGCGTCCTGTATCTCGAGAACCACCTGGCCTCGCACGCCTTCACGCCGGCGCGGATCGCGGTGCTGAAGCTGCTGGTCTCGCAGGCCGCGATCTCGCTCGAGAACGCCCGCCTCTATTCCGAGCTGCGCCAGGAGAACAGCGAACGGGCCCGCGCCGAGGAGGAGCTCCGCAAGAGTGAGGAGCGGTGGCGCGCGGTCTTCGAGAGCTCGGCGCTGGGGATCGCCCTCACCGACCTGAGCGGGCGGTTCGTCGCCGTGAACCCTGCGTATCGATCCATGCTCGGCTACTCGGAGGCCGAGCTGCGGAACCTCTCGTTCCCGATGATCACCCACGAAGACGATCGCGGGCACAACGCGGACGTCGTCGCCGAGCTCATCGGGGGCAAACGCAGCTCTTTCGAGCTGGTGAAGCGATACCGCCGGAGCGACGGCGCGTTCATCTGGGTGAACGTCAGCGCATCGCTGGTCCCCGGCACCGAAGGAGTTCCCCAGTTCATCCTCGGCATGGTGGAGAACATCAACGAACGAAGGAAGGCGGAGGAGGCGCTCTCGCAGGCGCAGGCGGAGCTCGCGCATGTGTCTCGCGTCATGACCATGGGCGAGCTGACCGCCTCCATTGCCCACGAGGTGAACCAGCCTCTGGCCGCAATCATGACGAATGGGGATGCCTGCCTGAACTGGCTCAAGCGGACGTCGCCGGATCTGGAAAAGGTGCGTGCCACCGTGGAGCACATCATCCTCGCGGCAAAGCGCGGAAGCGAGGTGATCGGGCGGATCCGCGCGCTGGTGAGGAAGACGAACGGCCACAAGACGTGGCTGGACATCAACGAGGTCGCCGAGGAGGTCGCGGCGCTGCTGCACGGAGAGGCGCGCAAGCACGGCGTGCTGCTCCGGACCGAGCTGGCCCCGGCGCTGCCGCCGATCGAGGGCGATCGGGTCCAGCTGCAGCAGGTCATCCTCAATCTGTTGATGAACGGCATCGAGGCGAGCCAGGGGGTGAAGGATCGTCCGCGCGACCTGATCATCCGGTCGCAGGCCTGCGCGGCCGATTCCGTCCTGGTGGCCGTACAGGACGCGGGGGTCGGACTCGACGAAGGCCAGATGTCGCGCTTGTTCGATGCGTTCTTCACCACCAAGCCCGGTGGAATGGGCATGGGGCTTTCCATCAGCCGGTCGATCGTCGAGGCCCACCGGGGCCGCTTGTGGGCCTCGCGCAACGCCGGCCCTGGCGCCACGTTCCAGTTCGTCATTCCGGCAATCGAGCGTAGCTGATCCCTCGTGGAACGGGTCCGGATGGCCGGGAGCCTCACGGAGGCTATCAGGAAGCGTTGTTCGACCTAGACAAGTGGCGAGGATCGAACCCGGGAAGCTAGACGAATCGAACCCGGGAAGCTAGACGAACAGCCAGCTATTCAAGGCCTGCAGGGTCGCTACGCTGGGCCTCGTCACGCCGCGGGAACCGACAGAGATCGAAGCCTTCGAGCCCGGATCCCGGGCTGCACCGCGCGCGCAGGGAGGAGCCATGCGAGCCTACGAACGGATCGAGCCCAGGGAGTTGCTGGATCTCGCGCGTCTCGGATCCGTCGACAGATCCCCGGCCGAGCCTGGGTCCGGGAATGTGTCCCCGCTGCGGGATCGGGCCGCCCTGCGCCAGCGAAGCATCGAACGGCTGGAGATGGCGCTGTGCGGTTCCAAGGTCGGGGTCTGGGAGGTCGCGCTGCGCGGCCCGATCGAGGAGTGTACCGCCGTCCCGGTGAGCGTCTGGGAGGCTCTCGGTCAAGAGACGGATGGGGAGCAGGCGCGGAGTCCCTGCCCTCCGGAGCGCGTGCACCCCGAGGATCGGGCCCGCATCCAGGAAGCGTTCCGGCGCTGCCAGTCGGGAAGGTTGGACGAGCTCCAGATCGAGTGCCGCCTTCTCCACCGGGACGGGACCTGGCGCTGGCATCTGATCCGGGGAATGGTGTCGCCCGAATCAACGGGCGAGCCGATCCGCCTGATCGGCACCAGCATCGACATCAGCGATCGCAAGTCGCTGGAGGACGAGCTTCGCCACGCGAAGGACGTTGCCGAAGCTGCGAACCGGGCGAAAGACGACTTGCTTGCGAACGTCAGCCACGAGATTCGCACGCCCATGAACGCGATCCTGGGGATGACGGAGCTGCTTCTCGAGGACGCGACCGAGGACCAGATCCAGGCCCTCACGACCGTGAAATCGGCCGGCGACGCGCTGCTCGCGATCGTCGACGAGCTCCTGGATTTCGCGAAGATCGCTGCGGGAAAGCTGACGCTCGAGTCGAAGGAGTGGCCGGTGAGGGCGACCCTGGCCGAGACCCTGCGGTCGCTCGCGCCCCGCGCGCGGAGCAAGGGGCTCGAGCTGATCTCCAATGTCGAGCCGGAGGTCCCGGCCATCGTGATCGGCGACGCGCTCCGGGTCCGGCAGATCCTGACCAATCTGGTCGGCAACGCGATCAAGTTCACCACCCGGGGTGAAATCGAGGTGAACGTCACCTCGCAGGCCGGCCCAGATGGCGAGGTCGAGCTTCGATTCGCGGTGAAGGATACCGGCATCGGCATTCCGCGGCACAAGCACCAGGTGATCTTCGAGGCGTTCGAGCAGCAGGACACGTCGACTACGCGCAAGTACGGCGGGACCGGGCTCGGATTGACCATCGCCTCGCGGCTAGCCGCCGCCATGCGCGGCGGGATCTCGGTGCGGAGCGAGCCGGGGAAGGGGAGCACGTTCACCTTCGCCGGAAGGTTCGCGTGCCCTCCTTCCTTTGAACGGACGCAACGGCGGCTGGAGGGCGATTGGATCCTGATCGTGGACGACAATGCCACGTTCCGGCGCGTCGTCGCGCGCTGGCTGCAAGGCTGGGGAGCGGAGCCGGTCGCTGCCGGCAACGTCCGCGAGGCGCGGCAGCTTCTGGATGGGGCAGCGAGGGCGGGCCAATCAGTCCGGCTAGCGCTGATCGACGCTCAGATCGCTGAGCTCGAGAGCCTGGTCGAGGCGCGAGAGCTCGCCGGAGTCGAGACGATTCTCTTGACGGCGGGCGATCGTCCAGTGCCACCGGAGTGGAAGCGCGAGAGGACGGCGCACGCGGTGGTGCCGAAGCCTGTCGATCAGGACGCGCTCTACGACACGATCGCGCGGGCGTTGGCTGGTGAGCCGCGCGTGCCGGAGCTCCGCCGGGTTGCCGCACCCGCGGCGGTGCCTTTGCGAATCCTGGTGGCGGAGGACCAGGAGCTCAATTCGCAGCTCCTGCGGCTCTTGCTGGCAAAGCGCGGCCACGAAATGGTTCTCGCGACCAACGGGCAGGAAGCGCTCGCGGTCGCCGAGGCCGGAGGCCTCGACGTGATCCTCCTGGACCTCCACATGCCGGGCCTGAACGGCTTCGAGGTCGTCAAGGCCATCCGGGACCGCGAGCGGAGCACGGGCGGCCACGTTCCGGTCATCGCCCTCACCGCCAGGACGCGGAAGGAAGACCGCGAGCGTTGCTTCGCGGCCGGGATGGACGACTTCCTCGCCAAGCCGATCCGGAGCGCCGATCTCTGGGAGGCCGTCGACCGGGTGACCTCGAGCGGCCACGAGCGATGATGACCAGCGCAGAAGCTCGCCAGTGCCGGACCTGTTTCCATTTCCGACAGCGGCTGCCAGTTTTTCGTCTCTTTATTGCCTCGACGCGGATATGACCTTCGTCGGGAACGGGGCCGTTCCCCGGAGCTCCCATCCCTCGTCCGATTCGGCAAACGCGTCTTCGGACAAGCTCTTGCGTCTGGCCTGGGTGGCGAGCGCCAGGGCGCCGGATCGATCGAGCGGCTTGCCGAGCGTGACCACGTAGCGTCCCTTGAGGCGCGTCTTGTAGATGCTGACCGCCGGCGTCATCCCCAGTTCCTTGGCGGCCCGCAGCTTGTCGTTGGCGACGGCCTCGGCGGCCCCGACATCGCTGCCGTCGGGAAGCGTCGCCAGAAGAACGAGCCAGGCGTTCTCCGGGGCCTTTTCCGCCACTACTGGCTCAACGGCCGCGGTCCGGGGCTCAGGTGTCACCGCGGGAGCGATCGGCTCCCGGATCCTCTCGACCATCTGCGAAAGGCCCGGGCGGCCGCGCGACGACAGAAGCTGTGCCGCGGCTGTGACGATCCGCTGCGACGTCGCCGCTTCCCGGCCGGATTCCTTGAGCTTCGCGAGATGCGGCGAAACCAGGGTGAATACCTGGAGCTCGAAGCTGTCCGCAGCTCTCGCCGCCTCGGCCTCCCGCTGCATCTGGAGCAGCGATCGCTGGAATTCCTCAGCTTGCCGCTGGATCTGCGCGTCCTGCTCGTCCTGACGGGTCGCGAGCCTCCAATGGCTGTACCCGAGGGCGAACGTCGCGACGACCGTGAACGCCGCGATCACCGACTCGAACGTGCTGGGCTTCGAATTGGCAGCCATGCCCACCTGGCAAGCATGTGTCGTGCCAGCCGCCCCTCCGCCAGCCTGGTGCCTCCCGCGCTCTCGATGGGCACCCTTCGTGCGCGCCGCACATCCAAGATCCTTTTGCTGCCGAGCGAGGGAAGCCGTGACCCAGCGCAAGATGCGACTGCTGTTCGTCAGCACGAAAAATTCCGTGCGCAGCCAGATGGCCGAGGGGTTCGCCCGGGCGCTGGGCAAGGGCCGCGTCGAGAGCTTCAGCGCCGGGACGCACCCGACCTCCGTCCACCCGCTGGCGATCAAGGCGATGGCCGAGGTCGGCATCGACATCTCGGGGCAGACGAGCAAGCCGCTGGACCCGTTTCTCGAGCAGACGTTCACGTACGTGATCTGCGTCTCCGATCGGGCGGCCGAGGCCTGCCCGGTCTGGCCGAAGGCGCGGGAGCTGGTCCGCTGGTCCTTCGAGGATCCGGCCGCGGCGAAAGGGAGCGAGCAGCAAAGGCTCGCCGCCTTCCGGAAGGTGCGCAACAAGATCCAGCAGCGGCTCAACCTCGCCTTGCTTGCGGCCAAGATCCACGTCGAGATGCCCTCCCGCCGAACGGCCGCGCGACCCCCCAGGAGCGAGGATCACTCCTTGTCAGGTGGCCTGAGCTCGAACAGCTTGTCCTGGTAGTCCTGCAGGCGGGTGAGCTCCATCACCCAGTTTGTCTCCCAGCTCCACCCATCCGGCGAGAACGCCTGCTCCCAGCGTGCGGAGTCCTCTCCTCGCCTCGTCCAGATGAACCGGACCTTCACCGGGCGCCCGTTATCCTCGTCGTCTCCATAGAACTCTCCCCGGTTCCCGGCGAAGCCGCCGACCACCGGAGGAAACAGCGTGCCGGTCCTGCTGTTGATCCAGTAGATCGACCACTGGCGCGTCTCGGGATTGAAGGCGCGGACGGTCATCCCGGACCAGGCCTGCGTAGGAAACTGGATCTCGTCGACATTGGCGACCCCGTCCAGATGCAGCGCCGCGTGGCTTCTGGCGGGGAACTCGTCCCAGTCCTTGCTGCCGACGCCGCGGGCCTTGAGGCGCCGGTTCACGATCTTCCAGTCCCCGGCGAGGAAGTCGAAGTCGTGCACGCTCCCGGTGGCACGCGGGAACAGCGATTGCGCAGTGGGCTGCAACCGGAGCACCCGGGCGGGAGACTTCAGGCGTCCGGCAAGCTCCGGCTCGACGACCTCGGTCCAGGGACGGGAGCGACGCAGCGCGGCGAGATGCCGCTGGTGGTCCGCCTCGCTCGCGAATGCCGAGAACCACACGAATGCGTGCTCTCCTTCGCGCACCGGAAGGGAGGGAAAATCGTTCCGCGCGTACTCGGTCTGGAAGCGGGCGATGGCTGGGCCGCCGGTCGCCGCCAGGAGCGGCATCGCGCGCGTCTCGAAGAAATGGTTGAAGGCGTCGTCGACCGCCGCGGTGAGCAGGTAGAGGGTCGCGACGATCAGGGTCGTTCCCGTTTCGAGGACGGGCCAACCGGATCGAGCGTCGACGGGACGCAGGAGCAGCACGTCGTCCGAGTCGATCATGGTCGCATTGGCCGCGTCGCGGTTCGCCTTCCAGACCGGGCCGCCGTAGAAGGACTGCAACGCCGGGGCGCGCGAGGGGATGTCGCGAAAGCCGCGCAGCCAGACGAAGCGGTCGGGATCGTCCGCGTCACGGAACCGGCCGAGGACCCGGATCCCCGCCGCCCGCTGCGGCTCGACGAATTTCTCCTCGAACAGGCTGATCAGAGCCTCTCGCTTCCCCGGATGCAGCGTGTACTGCCGGAGCTCGACGACCGCACTGGTGTCCTGGACCATGGACGCGCGGATATCGGACATGTGGCTCCAGATCAATGACCACTTCTGGCTATTTTGATAGAGCCACTTGCGATGCTTCTCCGGCTGAAAGAAAGCGGGCCGCTCTACCGGCAGGTGGCAGACGCCGTCCGGGAGCAGATCCGTTCCGGGCGCTGGCCCGGAGGGATGCGGCTGCCCGGCAGCAGGACGCTGGCGCGGGACCTGGCAGTCTCGCGGATCGTGGTCCTCGTCGCCTACGAGCAGCTGGCCGCCGAGGGTTACCTGGCGGCGCGGAGAGGATCGGGATCGCGGGTGGTCGAACAGGTCGCCGATCGCATGGAGCGGCCGCGGATCGCCGCCGGGAAGCGGGGGCGACGGGGCCCGGTCTCGTCATACGCGGAGCGCGCGCGCTCGCTCGAGCCCCAGACGTTCGCGCCGCGGAAGTGGCGTCCGGATCCGGCCGCGATCGATTTTTCGTATACCCGCACGCTCCCCGACCAGCGGACGCTGAAGTCGTGGCGGCGGGCGTTGTCGCGCGCCGCGGCCACGCCCATCTTCGACTACCCCGATCCGGCGGGGAGCGAGCGGTTGAGAAAGCTGATCGCCGACGACTTGCGGGAGCAACGCGGCGTGGTGGCCGGACCGGACGACGTGGTGGTGGTCAGCGGCTCGCAGCAGGCGCTCGACATCGTCTCCCGCTTGCTGGTCGGCGAAGGCGCTTCCATCGCCATCGAGGACCCTCATTATCAGGGGACGCGGCAGACGCTGCTGGCCGCCGGAGCGAGGCTCGTTCCCTGCGCCGTCGACTCTGAGGGGCTGGACGTCGAGCGCCATGCCCGGCGGCTGGCGGGTGTCCGGGCAGTCTGCGTCACGCCTTCGCATCAGTTCCCGACCGGAGCGGTGATGAGCGTCGCGCGGCGGCTCAAGCTTCTCGCCTGGGCAGCGGCCCGGAACGCCTGGGTGGTCGAGGACGATTACGAGAGCGAGTTCCGCCATGGGGCTTCTGCGATCTCCGCCCTGCAGGGCCTCGACGCGCAGGGCAGGGTCATCTATCTGGGCACGTTCGCGCGAAGCCTGTTCCCAGGTCTCAGGCTCGGGTACGTCGTCGTTCCGCCGTCCTTGCGCGAGCACTTCCGCGCCATCAAGTGGCTGGCCGACCGGGGGAGCTCGCCGGCGGAGCAGGGTGCGCTCGCGGAGCTGATGGAGAGCGGCGCCTACGAGAGCGCCCGGCGCCGGACGGGACGTTCGCTGGCCCGCAAGCGAGACGCGTTGATCGGCACATTGCGCGCAACCTTCGACGCCCGCGAGGTGACCTGGTCCGGAGCCAGCTCGGGCACGCACCTCTTCCTCCGGCTTCGCCGCGTCCGCGCTCGCGAGACGGGAACGATCGTCGATCGCGCTGCGCGCCTGGGCGTCCGCGTCTACAGCGCGCTGCCTTATTTTCTCCGTCCGCCCAGGGAGGCGGCCCTCATCCTCGGCTACGCGACCGTCTCCGACGAGGACATCGAGGTGGGGATTCCGCGCCTGGCCCGTGCTCTCGGGCCCGGATGACACCTCACCTCACTCCGCGAGCACGCGGTGGACGAGCTGGATGCAGATCGCGCCCTCGCCGACGGCAGACGCGACCCGCTTGACGCTGCCGGCGCGCACGTCGCCCACGGCAAGCACCGCCGGAACGTTCGTCTCCAACAGCAGCGGCGCGCGCGAGAGCGGCCAGCCGGCGAGGTCTTCCCGCGTCAGATCGGGACCCGCCTTGACGAAGCCCTTGTCGTCGAGCGCGACGCAGCCCTTCAGCCACCCGGTGTTCGGGCTCGCGCCGGTCATCAGGAACACGTGCCCAATCGGCAATGTCTTGCGGCTCCCGGCCCGGTCGTCGCTGACCTGGACGGCTTCCAGCCGCTCGGACCCTTCGAGCCCTACGACCTGGTGGTATGGGTGGACGGTGATGTTCGGGCTCTCTTCGATTCGCTGGATCAGGTAGCGCGACATCGTCTCGGCGAGGCCGGCGCCGCGCACCATGATGTGGACGTGGCGCGCCTTCGGGGCGAGGAACACCGCCGCCTGTCCAGCCGAATTCCCGCCGCCGACGATGATGAGCTCCTCGCCGGCGCAGAGCTGCGCTTCCATCTGGCTCGCGCCATAGTAGACGCCGACGTTCTCGAACCGGGCCAGATCGGGCAGCGGCAGCTTGCGGTATTGCACGCCGGTCGCGATCACCACCGCGCGTCCCCTCACGGTGCCTCCGCCGGACAGGTCCACCGCGGCGAGCCGCTGCTCGCAGCGCAGCTTGACCGCGGTGCGGGCGATGGCGATGGACGCCCCGAACTTCTGCGCCTGCGTGAACGCGCGGCCGGCCAGTGCCTGGCCGGAGATGCCGGTCGGAAAGCCGAGGTAGTTCTCGATCTTCGAGCTCGATCCGGCCTGGCCGCCCGGAGCGTTGCTCTCCAGGACGAAGACGTCGAGTCCCTCGGACGCGGCGTAGACCGCCGCCGCGAGCCCGGCCGGGCCCGCGCCGACCACGATCACGTCGTGCACCGCCGAGGGATTCAGATCGGCGTTGAACCCGAGGCAGTCGGCCACCTCTTCGTTGGTGGGGTTCTTGAGCACCTTGTCGTAACGGCAGATCACCACCGGGACGTCGGTTGGCCGCAGGTCGAACCGTTCGAACAGGGCCTGGACGCCCGGATCGTGATCCACGTCGACGTAGGCATGGGGCTGCCCGTTGCGGATGAGGAACTCGCGCACCCGGAGCGTGGCGGCCGAGTGGGCCGAGCCGATCAGCACGGTGTCGCCCATCGAATTCGTGATCAGCGCGACCCGTCGCAGGATGAACGCGCGCATGAACAGCTCACCGAGCTCGGCGTCCGCCTGGACCAGCTTGCGCAGCGCCTCGGGCGAGATCACCAGCAGCTCGCCCGATTCGGCCATGCGGCCGCGCGCCAGGCTGCGGCGTCCGGAGAGCATGTTGACCTCACCGGTGAAGTGGCCCGCGTGGTGCACGGCGATGGGCAGCTCCTTGCCGTCGGCCGGCTGCACGATCTCCAGGGCCCCGGAGAGCACGACGAAGAAATCGGGCGCGGGCTGGCCCTGCTCGATGACGATCTCGCCGCGCTGCACGGCCCTGCGGCGCCCGAAGCGTGAGAGACGCGCGAGCTGCGCCTCGGTCAGGCGGGGAAACATCTGTTCGCTGCGGTCGTTGGACACGAAACCTCCCCCAGGGTTTGAAGCCGGACCCCAGGGAGCGGTTCATCGAGGAAAAAGGCAATGACGTGCGGACGAGGGTCCGCCGTGGCTATACACTCCCTCAAGGCCGCGCTCACCGCCGGTGGAGGTGTGATGCTGGGCTCGTTCCTGGCCCTCGGACTGCTGCTCGGACTCAAGCACGCGCTGGAGGCCGACCATCTGTCCACCGTGGCGACGCTGGCCAGCCGCTCCTCGTCGAAGCGGCACACGGTTGGCGTGGCGGCGGCCTGGGGACTGGGGCATGCGGCCGCGCTGGTCGTGCTCGGCGGGGCGCTGGTCGCGCTGGGCGCCACGCTGCCCGCGGCGGTCGTCCGGGCATTCGAGCTGGTCGTCGGCATCATCCTGATCGCGCTCGGGTTCGACGTGCTCCGCCGGCTGCGGCGGGGGCGCATCCACCTCCACGCGCACGAGCATGGGGGCGCCTGGCACCTGCACGCGCACGGGCACGCGCCGCAGTCGGACCCCGACCACCACGATCACGCGCACGGCCGCGCCCTGCTCGGGCGATCGCTGCTGATCGGCGGCGTGCACGGGCTGGCCGGGTCGGCGGCAGTGGCCGTCCTGACGCTCCCGGCGGGCTCGATTCCGCTCGCGCTCGCCTACCTTCTCGTCTTCGGCGTCGGAACGGTGCTGGGGATGATCGCCCTCAGCCTGGCCGTATCCCTGCCGCTGACGCTCTCCATCCGGAACAGTGAGCGCGCCCGCTTGGCGCTCTTCTCTTCACTCTCGGTCGTCGATTTCGCGCTGGGAGCCTGGATCGTCTTCCGGCATCTGCCTCTCTGACCCTGAAAGCGTGCGGCTCATGGCACGGCCGTCGCTGCGGAGCTCCGCCTCAGCTCGAATTCCCAGACGAGCTCGTCCGGCGCCCGGCCGGTGACGCGTATGCGTCCCCCGTGGATGCCGTTCAGGTGATGGGCGGCGCAGAGGCTGACCAGGTTCCAGTCGTCGTCGGTTCCTCCTTGCGATCGGGGAAT
>DASQAS010000191.1:0-16069 GCA_035635635.1 Myxococcales bacterium
CGCGAATAGTCGCCGGTGACCACGTCGGCTCCACTGCCCAGCATCGCGGTCACGTAGAGCCCGCTCTTCACGCCTTTGACGATCGCCTCCGGCTTCTGCTCGCCGGCCTGGAGGTAGAAGTTGCTGGTGCCGATCGACGGCAGGCTTGCCCAGGCGCGCGATGCGCTGGAGGTGCTCTTCGCCTTCGCCTTGCGCGCGGTGGTCGCGTCGTAGAGGAAGCTGCGGAGGATGCCGTTCTCGATCACCGCGGTCCTGCGCGAGGCGACGCCCTCGCCGTCGTAGGGGCGGGTGGCGATCCCGTGCTCCAGCGTGCCGTCGTCCACCAACGTGACCTGGGCGGAGGCGACGCGCTTGCCGAGCAGCGAGGCAAGGAAGCTCGACTTCTTGTGCACCAGAAGGCCGTTCACCGCCGACGAGATGCCGCCGATGAATCCGGCGGCGAGCTGCGGCTCGAACACCACCGGCACGCGCTGCGTCTTCGGCTTGCGCGCGCCCAGCATCCGCGCGGCGCGGCGGGCGGCGGTGCGGCCCACTTCCTCGGGCGGCTGCAGGCGGGAGAGCTTGCGGCGGGTGTCGCTCCAGGAGGCGGTCTGGAGCTGTCCGTCGGCCTCGGCGACCGGCGAGCAGTAGACGTAGACGTAGGAGGCGCGCGACTCGCCGCTCGCGCCGCGGCTGGAGAAGATGGCGGACTGCGCGAGGTAGTCGCCGGCGCCGGTGGAGTCGAACTTGCGTACGCGTGGGTCCTCGGCGCGGGCGGCCTTCTCCGCCTCGCGGGCGGCCTGGAGCTTCCACTCGGGAGAGATCTCCTCGATGGCCGGGTCGTAGTCGCCCGCCGGGGCGGCGCCGAGGTCCTTCCCATGGGGAAGGCCGTTCGCGGGATCCTTGGCGGCGCCTTTGGCGAGGGCCACGGCCTTCGCGGCCAGCTCCTTGAGTCCCTCCTTGGACAGATCGGTTCCGTACGAGAATCCCAGCCGCTGGCCGGTGATCACGCGCAGGCCGATTCCCTTCGAGGACGCCTGCTCGAGCTGCTCGACCTCGCCGTCGCGCACGCGCACCGACGCGTCCCGGGTGCGCTCGGCGTAGGCCTCCGCCTCGGCGGCGCCCGCCTTGCGCGCGAGCTTCACGAGCTGTTCGCAGGTGTCGAGCAGGCTCATGCGCCGGTGCCTCCCACCGTTATGTTGTCGATCCGCACCGTGGGAAGGCCCACGCCCACCGGGACGGCCTGCCCATCCTTGCCGCAGGTGCCGAGCCCGGGATCGTGCGAGGCGTCCGAGCCCACCGCGCTGACGTTCTTGAGCGCTTCCGGACCGACGCCGATCAGCATCGCCCCCTTCACAGGCTTGGTGATCTCTCCCTTTTCGATCAGGTAGGCCTCGCTGATCTCGAAGACGAAGTTGCCGTTGGAGATGTCCACCTGGCCGCCGCCGAATTGCCGGCAGTAAAGGCCGCGATCGACCTTCCCGATGATCTCCTCGGGCGTCTGGTCGCCGGGCGCCAGGTACGTGTTGGTCATGCGCGGCAGCGGCGCGTGCCGGAAGCTCTGGCGCCGGCCCGAGCCGGTGCTGCGCTGGCCGGTGAGCTTGGCGTTCAGGTGATCGTAGAGGTAGCCCTTGAGCACGCCGTTCTCGATCAGGACCTTGCGCTCGCCGGGGTTGCCTTCGTCGTCCACGTTGATCGAGCCGCGCCCGCCGGCGACGGTGCCGTCGTCGATGACGGTCACGAGGTCGCTGGCGACCTTCTGTCCCAGCTTGCCCGCGAACAGCGAGGTGCCCTTGCGGATGAAGTCCGCCTCGAGCCCGTGCCCGACCGCTTCGTGCAGCAGGATCCCGCTCCACCCAGGCGCCAGCACCACGGTCTGCGGACCGGCCGGCGCGGGGACGGCGCCGAGCGTCGCCACGGCCTGGCGCGCCGCCTCGCGGCCGACCTGCTCAGGGGAGAAATCCTCGAAGAAGCGGAAGTCCACGCGGCCGCCGCCCCCGTAGAAGCCCGTGCGCCGCTCTCCCTTCTTGCCGAAGGCGACGCACTGCACGGAGAGGCGGCAGAGGTCCTGCCGGTCCTCGGCCAGGTGGCCCAGCGTGTTGGCCACCAGGATCTCGCGGGTCTGGTCGGCGTAGCCGCCCATGACTTGCTTCACGCGCTTGTCGTAGGCCCGGGCCGCCCCGTCGGCTTTCTGGAGCAATTCGATCTTGCGGGCCACGTCCACGGAAGCGAGCGGGGTGCGCACCTGGTAGTAGGTCGGCAAAGGCGTCCGGGACATGTTCACCGGGCCGGGCTCGCGGTTGCCGTCGGCGATCAGCGCCGCCGTCTGGGCGGTGCGGAGCAGGGCAGGCTCGTCCAGGTCGTCGGAGTAGGCGTAGCCGACCTGCGCGCCGCGGATGGCGCGGATGCCGACGCCGGTCACCGAGCCGGACTGGGCGCTCTTGATGCGGCCTTCGTCCAGAGACGCGGCGGTGCTGGTATTCCGCTCGACGTAGACCTCGGCGAAGTCCGCCCCGCGGGACATGGCGGTGGAGAGCAGTTTCTCGACCAGCGGCAGGGGCAGCAGCGGGGCGTGGCTTGCTTCCTTGCTCCGGCGGGGCATAGGCTCGCATGGATAACCCATGCGCCTGTTCTTTGCATTGCCGGTTCCAAGAGAGGCGCAGGAACGCCTGGGGCCCATCGTGGAGCGCGCGCGGCGGGCGGGTGGCGAAGGCGTCAGCTTCACCCGGAACGAGCAGCTCCACTTCACGCTGGCCTTCCTCGGCGAGCAGCCCAGGCCCGACGAGGCGCTGGCGGTCGGAGAGGTGCTTCGCGCCACGAAGCCGTTCGAGCTGTCGCTCTCCGGCGTAGGGGCCTTTCCCAACACGGCCCGGCCGCGCGTGCTCTGGCTTGGCGTCCAGGACGGCGCAGCGGAGCTGATGGAGGCGGCGGAGCGGCTGCGCACGGCGCTGCGGCAGCGCGGGTTCCAGATCGAGGACCGGAAGTTCCGGGCGCACCTCACGTTCGGCCGGGTGCGGCCCAGCGGGGAGCGCTTCGCGAGTCGGGCCTTGGCGGCGATCAAGCCGGAGGAGTTCGCGCGGTGGAGAGCGAAGGAGGCGTCGCTGGTGCAGAGCGTGCTGGGGAAGGGCGGCGCGACGCATACGGTGCTGCGGGCCTTCCCCTTCGAGTGATGGGGGCGCATCGCATGCGCGCCTACACCGGCGTGCTCGCGCCCCCTCCGCACCACCGGTCCCGCCATCCGCCTCCATTTCGAAACCTTTACCCCATCGAGAGTTCGCCCAATCATGTGACGAATGAGCATCGGTTCCAGCGAGCGACGGGCGCGGGCGTCAGCGCCGATCGTCGCGCTCGGAGTGGCTTGGTTCCTGGCCGTCGCGGTCGGATTTCTGGCCCTGTGGATCTACAAGACCAGGCCCGGTGCCGAGGGCGGGGCCGTGCCTCGCCAGTGGCCGGCGGCGAGCCGTATCCACCCGAGCGCTGGACGGCCGACGTTGCTCTTCTTCGCGCATCCCCGCTGCGCCTGCACGCGCGCGAGCATCTCCGAGCTGGCGCGGCTGATGAGCCGCTTCCAGGATCGCCTCGACGCCAGGGTCCTCTTCGCCGCTTCGTCCGACGACGAGATGAAGACCGATCTCTGGTCGAGCGCGCAGCGGATCCCGGGCGTCACGGCCGCCCTCGATGCCGGGGGAGGCGAAGCCAGGAGATTCGGCGTGGAGACTTCGGGCGCGGTGATCCTCTACGACTCCGCCGGCAAGCTCGCCTTCCACGGCGGAATCACGCCGGCGCGCGGCCACGAAGGCGACAGTTTCGGGCGGCAGCGGATCGCCGCGCTCCTGGAAGGAGCGCCGGCCGATCGCGCCGACGCCCCGGTGTTCGGATGCACATTGGACGAAAGCAGGCCCGCGCAGCTCGCGCAGGCGGACCACAAATGATCTCAAAGCGAGGGAAACGATGAGCTCTTCAGTGCAGTCGATCGATGCAATCAACGCCGCGGCCGACGCGGTGGTGCGCCGTGCGGACGCGCGCTTCGATGCGCACCGGCAGGAGATCGTCCGCACCACCGACCGGATGTTCGCGTGGCTGCTGGTAGCCCAGTGGCTCTTCGCCATCCTGCTGGCGGTGACCGTCTCGCCCTATGCATGGCAAGGGAAGGAGAAGACGGTCCACGTGCACGTCTGGGCCGCGATCTTCCTCGGCGGCGCAATCACCATCTTCCCCGTGGCGCTGGCGCTGCTGCGGCCGGGCGCCTTGCTCACCCGGCACGTGATCGCGGCCGCGCAGATGTTCTGGTCCGCGCTGCTCATCCACCTCACCGGTGGGCGCATCGAGACGCATTTCCACGTCTTCGGCTCGCTGGCGTTCCTGGCCTTCTACCGGGAATGGCCTGTGCTCGTCACCGGCGTGCTGGTGGTCGCCACCGATCACTTCATGCGCGGGATCCTCTGGCCGGAGTCGGTGTACGGGATCTCCAACCCGGAATGGTGGCGCTTCCTGGAGCATGCCGGGTGGGTGGTCTTCATCGTCGTCTTCCTCATCCTCTCCTGCCGCAGGGCCCTTCGCGACATGCGAGAGATGGCGGAACGCGGCGCGGAGCTCGAGGCGCTTTCCGAGAACCAGTGGCGCAGGTCTTCCGTCCTCGATCGCGAAGCGGCCGAATCGGGCCGCCGGTAGAGGCTGCACATGGAATCTAGCAACCAGCAGCAGCAAAGGCCCTTTCAGCCGACGCAGTCCGGCGGCGGCTATGACCGCGTAGTGCTGCGCGAGGCGACCGGAAAGATCCGGCAACTCAGCCGCAAGGAGTTCGAGAGCCTGCCGCTGCGCGAGCGGGTCTCGCACCTGATCGCCGGCACGGCGGACTTCTTCGCCGGCGGCATGTCCGTGTCCGCTGCCGACGCCATGAAGGGATAGCGGGCGTGCGGGAGTTCGCGTCGACCTCGGCGCGCGTGGCGACCCTCCCGCCCGCTGCCAAGGTGCTCTACACGGCGTTCTGTGCGGCGGCTGGGTTCTCCGCGCTCCATCTCGTCGTGCCGCTGTACGAGATGTGGGCGCCGCCGGCGCGGTCGGCGGCTCCGGTGCGCGAGGCCGCGTCGCGATCCCGCTGACAGCGGTGCTTTTGACATCGGCAGGGCTGGCTCCTAGGTTGCCGGGCAATGCCCGGGGCCGACGAGATCGCTCGGAACGAGCTCGATTCGCTGCGAGCGCGAGGACTGCTGCGTTCGCTCGAACCGATGCGGAGCCCGCCCGGGGCTGAGGTCGAGCTCCGGCCGGGCGAGAGACTGATCAACTTCAGCTCCAACGATTACCTGGGCCTGGCCGCAGATGTGCGCATCGCGCGAGCGCTGGCGGAGGGAGCGCACGCGTGGGGCTCCGGCGCCGGCGCGAGCCGGCTCGTCTGCGGGGATTTCTTGCCCCAGCACCAGCTCGAGCAGGAGCTGGCGCGATTCGAAGGAAGCGAGTCCGCGGTCCTGTTCAACAGCGGCTACGCGGCGAACTGCGGGATCCTCTCGTCGCTCGCCGGCCCCGAGGACCTGATCCTCTCGGACGAGCTGAACCACGCGTCGATCATCGACGGCTGCCGCCTCTCCCGCGCCCGCGTCGAGGTCTATCCGCACGGCGATCTCGCCGCGGTGGAACGGCTCCTGGACGCACCTGCCCGCCGCAAGCTGATCGTGACCGACTCGATCTTCTCCATGGACGGCGGCCGCGCTCCGCTTCGCGATCTCTCCCGTTTGTGCGCGGTCTCGGGCGCGATGCTGGTCGTCGACGAGGCGCACGCGACCGGCGTGATCGGTCCGCACGGCGCGGGCCTCTCCGCGGAGCTGGACGTCCTGGCCGACGTGCGGATGGGGACGCTCTCCAAGGCGTTCGGCGTCGCCGGCGCCTACACTGCCGCTTCCCGTGCGGTCTGCGAGCTCCTGGTGAATCGGGCCCGGCCGCTGGTCTTCTCGACCGCGCTGCCGCCAGCGCTGGCCTGCGCGGGGCTGGAGTCGCTCCGCATCCTCTCCGGTCCCGAGGGCGACGAACGGCGCGCCCGGCTGTGGAGCAACGTCCGCCGGTTCACGGCCGGCCTGCGCGGCGCGGGCCTCGAGGCCCGGGAAGACTCGCCGATCTTCCCGGTGGTGCTCGGCGATGTCGACCGCGCCTTGTCGGTGGCTGCGCGCCTGCGCGAGCAGGGCATCCTCGCCAAGCCCATCCGCCCGCCCACTGTTCCGGGCGGGACCAGCCGCATCCGATTCGCGGTCACCGCCGCGCACACCGAGGCGCACATCGACGCCGCGCTCGCTGCCCTCCGTGCGTGCTAAAACCGCCGCGCGATGAAGGACATCCCGAAGGTCGTAGAGGACGCCGAGGAGCGCCACCAGCGTCTTACCGCCATGGACCGCGCGCATCTCTGGCATCCGTTCACGCAGATGCAGACCTGGATCGAGCCGCTGCCCGGCGACGAGCCGGTGATCATCGACCACGCCAGCGGCTCCTGGCTGTTCGACACGCGCGGGCGCAAGTACCTGGACGCCATCTCCTCGCTCTGGGTGAACGTCCACGGACACCATCGCGCGGAGATCGACAGCGCCATCCGGCTGCAGCTCGAGAAGGTGGCGCACACCACGCTGCTCGGGCTCGGCTCGCCGCCCTCGATCGAGCTCGCGGCAGAGCTGGTGGCCCGCGCGCCCCGGCAGGGCCTTGCGCCCGGCGAGCCCGGGCTGACCAAGGTCTTCTATTCGGACAGCGGCAGCACGGCGGTGGAAGTCGCGCTGAAGATGGCCTTCCAGCACTGGAAGCAGCGCGGGAAGCCGCAGAAGAGGAAGTTCGTGGCGCTGGCCGAGGGGTATCACGGCGACACGCTGGGCTCGGTGAGCGTGGGCGGGGTGGACTTGTTCCACGAGATCTTCAGGCCCCTGTTGTTCGAGTGTCTGCGCATCCCCGCGCCGTACGCTTATCGGTGGCCGACGGGGCCCAAGCACTGCCTGGAGTCAGCGGGGCTGGCGGCCGAGTCGATGATCCACGGCCGGCGCGACGAGATCGCGGCGGTGGTGATCGAGCCGCTGGTCCAGGGCGCGGCCGGGATGATCACGCACCCGAACGGGTATCTGAAGCGGATCGCACGGGCCTGCAAGGAGAACGGCGTCCTGCTCATCTGCGACGAGGTGGCCACCGGGTTCGGGCGCACCGGGACGCTCTTCGCCTGCGAGCAGGAGGAAGTGGTGCCCGACTTCCTCTGCCTGGCCAAGGGGCTGAGCGGCGGGTACCTGCCGCTGGCGGCCACGCTCACGACGGATGCGGTCTACGAGAGCTTCCTCGGCCCGTTCGAGTCGAAGCGGACCTTCTTCCACGGCCACAGCTACACCGGCAACCCGCTGGCCTGCGCGGCCGCGCTGGCGTCCTTGCGGATCTTCGACGAGGACCTGACGCTCGATCACGCGCGCGCCATGGGCGAGCGTCTGGCGGAGGGGCTCGCGACCGTGGCCGAGCTTCGCCATGTGGGCGACGTGCGCCAGCGCGGTCTGATGATCGGGATCGAGCTGGTGAAGGATCGGAAGACCAAGGAGGAGTTCCCGTACGCCGAGCGGATGGCGCACAAGGTAGCGCTGGCGGCCCGCAGCCACGAGGTGATGCTGCGCCCCTTGGGCAACGTGGTGGTGCTGATGCCGCCCTTGTCGATCAAGCCCGCCGAGGTGGACTTCCTGGTGGATGCCGTGCGCGAATCGATCCGCGAGGCGACCGAGTGAAAGGGTTCCTCGTCGCCGGCACCGACACCGGCGTCGGGAAGACGGAGATCGCGCGGGCGATCTGCTTCTCGCTGGCGCGGATGGGGCTGAAGCCGGTCGCTCTGAAGCCGGTAGAGACCGGGTGCGATCCCCAGAAGCCGCTGGACGCGCTGGCCTTGCGGGAAGCCTGCGGGGGGTCGGGGTCGCAACCCCTGGACGAAGTCTGCCCTTATCGATTCCGCCTGCCGGCGGCGCCGCTGGTGGCGGCGGAAGCGGAAGGGGCGCAGATCGACCTGCTGCGGATCGAGCAGATCGTGGATCGCGCCCGGACGCCCATCGTGGTGGAGATCGCCGGGGGCCTGATGGTTCCGTTGGCGCGCGAGCCGCTCTCGTTGGATCAGACGGACCCGGCGGACCGCGCCCCGGCGCGGGCCATCGTGACCAACCTGGACCTCGCGGATCGCCTCCGTCTTCCCGTGGTGCTGGTGGCGCGCGCCGGCCTGGGGACGCTGAACCACTGCGCCCTGAGCATCGATGCCCTGGAGCGGCGGGGGCTGCCCATCGCCGCGGTGGTCTTGAACCGGACCGTGCCGGACGACGATCCCACGGTGGCCCTGAACGCGCGCTGGCTGATCGAGATGACCGGCACGCAGGTGTTGGGCCCGGGCCCCTTCGTGGCGGACCCCGCGGAGCGCCCGGCCGCTCTCTCCCACTTGCTGGCGCGTTTGCTTTCCTGACCCTGGAGCGGGCGAGCGCGTTGACAGTCCGAGGGCCCGCCGCTAGATTCCGCGCCCGCTGAATGAATGACCATTCAGTTGCCATTTCGTGGAGCCCAGATGCCGGACTACTCGACGCCGAAAGCGTACTTCGAGGAGAAGATCGTGCAGAAGCTGAAGGACAAGCCCGAGACCTCGAAGGCGGTGAATTCGGTCTACGAGTTCAACATCACGGGCGACAACGGCGGGGTCTGGACCGTGGACCTGACCCAGGAGCCCGGGACCGTCCAGGCCGGCTCCACCGGCACCGCGAAGTGCACGGTGACCTGCGCCTCCGGCGACTTCATGAACATCGTCTCGGGGAAGATGAACCCGCAGATGGCGTTCATGAGCGGAAAGCTGAAGATCAAGGGCGACATGGGCCTCGCCATGAAGCTGCAGAAGGTGATTGGGTAAGCCTCTCGACGGCGTCCGGGTGCTGGACCTGTCCCGGCTCCTGCCGGGACCGTACGCCACCCTTGTCCTGAGCGACCTGGGCGCGGACGTGGTGAAGGTGGAGGACCCCGAGCCCGGGGACTATTTGCGCGAGATCTCGCCGGGGATGTTCGCGGCGCTGAACCGCGGGAAGAGATCCGTCGTCCTCGATCTGAAATCCGCTCCGGGCGCGGCGCAGTTCCGCTCGCTGTGCGCGCGGGCGGACGTACTGGTGGAGAGCTTCCGGCCGGGCGTGCTCGAGCGGCTCGGGTTCAAGGACCTGGTCGCGGACCCGGGACGGCTGGTGATCTGCCGCATCTCGGGGTTCGGCCAGGGTCCGACGGCCGGCGCCTGGCGCGACCGGGCGGGGCACGACATCGGGTACGTCGGGCTGGCGGGAGTGATCGCGCGGAATCGCGGCGTGCCCGCGGTGCAACTCGGCGATCTCTTCGGAGGCGCTCAAGGCGCGGTGATCGGTGTACTGGCAGCTCTCGTCGAGCGAGGCCGGACGGGGCGGGGCAGGGTGGTGGACGTGGCGATGACGCAGGGCTCGACGGGCCTCTTGCTGCCGCACCTGGGCGAGCTTCCGTATGCGCCCGAGAACATGCTGGACGGCTCGCGCCCCTGCTATCGCGTCTACCCCTGCAAGGGCGGCGGCGCGTACGCGCTGGGCGCGCTGGAGCCGAAGTTCTGGGAGCGGTTCTGCCAGGCGGTCGAGCACCAGGAGTGGAAGGGTCGCGGGTTGGACCTTGCGCTCGCCCCCGAAGTGGATGCGCTCTTCGCAGAACGCTCCCGCGACGAGTGGGACTCGCTCTTGCGCGTCGCGGACTGCTGCGGCGAGCCCGTGCTCACGCCGGCCGAGCTGTTCGAGCATCCGCTGTTCGCGGAGGCCTTCGTGGGCGGACTCCCGCGCACGTACCCGGCGCTGGTGGCGACCGGGGAGCTTCCGCAAGCCGCTGCTCCGTCGCGGGGACAGCACACCGAAGAGGTGCTGCGCGAGTGGACCGCCGCGCCCGCGTCCCCTCCTGGCTGACGCTCGCCCGCCTCGTGCTTTCAATGCGGCCGATGGCGATTCTGCGCCGCGAGGAGGCATGCACATGGCGGGGAAACTCACTTCTGCGGCGCTCGCAGCGCACGAGCTCGGGCTTGCGGCAACTTTCGGCGGCATCCTGTTCGGCGAGACTGGCCTCGGCAAGTCGGTGAAGGTGCTCCCGGACGAGCACGACCGGTCCCGGGTGATCGAGGAGGCTTGGAAGACGTATTCGGTCCCGAGCACGATCGGGCTGCTCATGGCCACGGCGACCTGGTTCATCGGGCGCGCGGCCTTCTCGGGGCGCTTCATGGGCCGGCGGATCCGGCGGCTGATCATCGCGAAGGACATCGCTCTTGGAGTGACGCTCGCCTCCAGCCTGGCGGCCAGCCTCATCGGTCGCAGGCTCTCGGATGAGCAGCCGTTCCCCATCGCTGGTCAGGGGCGGCCTAGCGAGCGCACGCCCGAGCCGGCAGCCAGGCTGAGCCGGCTGGCTCGTTCTTTGGGCTCCTGGAGCTGGTCGGCGCGGGAACTGCCTTGGCCCTGACTTCCGCCCTGAACGTCAGAGGGCAGCGGAACAAGGCGTGGAACACGGTGGCCCAGATCCTGCCTTAGGCGTTGACAAGCGGCAGCCCGGAAGTCTATACGACGCACCCCATCAACGCGGGGTGGAGCAGTCCGGTAGCTCGTCGGGCTCATAACCCGAAGGTCGCAGGTTCAAATCCTGCCCCCGCAACCAATAGACTAGGCCCTGCCAGTGTTTAGCTGGTGGGGCCTTTGTGTTTGTGCATTGTCCTGCGAACCCGATGGTCCGGATCCGAATTTCACCGTCTTTTACAGGCCGTTGGCCCGTCCACGCAGCCACGGCTCTTGGACTGGTCCCACTCGACTTTGTCAGATACTTGTCCAAGAAATCTATTGGCAGACCGGCGGCGGAGCAGGGCGAGTTCCGAGCAAAGCGAGTACGAGGGACATTGCTGCCCAGCGTCGCTCCCCTCGGCACGCGTCCAGAGTGGCGATCGAGTCTTGGCCAACGACAGGAAGCGCTGACGTTGAAGTGAACGACCTTGCCGCGGTGATGCGGCAGAAACCACGAACACGTATAGCACTCGAAAAACGCAGTCGGCGCCACGAAGAGGTCGATGGAGGCGACGTCAGCGGCGTGGTTCTGGAGGAAGGTTCGCCAGGTCTGTTAGTGCGGGCGGCGGGGCATGACCCGCTACGGTTCGCTGAGATGACGAACCTGCCGGCGGCGTGTTGCCCCATGGTCCAAGATGATCTGCGCCCAACGGCTGGCAGAATGGCGCCATGACGCTCGGGCGGTCACTCCTCATCGGCGCGCTGGCGCTCTCCTGCTCAAGCTCGAAGCCGAACCCCACGCCCGCCGAGCAGCCTCCGCCGCAGCCCGCGCCACAACAACAGGCCGCACCCCAACCCGCGGCTCAGCAGCAGCCGACGCAGCAGCAGCCCGCCGCGGATCAAGTCGCGCCGCCTGCGCAGCCCGGCTCCTTCCCGCCCGAAAAGCTCGAGTCGATCGTCGCGCCCATCGCGCTCTTTCCCGATCCGGTGCTGGGGCAGGTATTCGAGGCGTCGGTCCGCCCGCAAGAGGTCGCCGCGGCGGCGGCGTGGATCAAGGCGAACCCCGGCGTCACCGGACAGAACCTCGACGCTGCGCTCAAGAACCAGAGCTGGCACGACAGCGTGAAGGCGCTGGTGGGGCTGCCCGACGTGCTCAAGATGCTGAGCGACCACACGGACTGGGCGCGCGATCTCTCCTCCGCCTACAGCCTGCAGAAAAGCTCGCTGCTCTTCGCCGTCCAGCAGCTCCGCCAGCGCGCGGCGGACAACGGGAACCTCAAGTCGTCGTCGCAGCAGACGGTGAAGTCGGAGCAGCAGCCGCAGAGCGACGGCACGCAGACGACCATCATCCGCATCGAGCCGGCGCAGCCGCAGGTGGTCTACGTGCCGACGTACAGCCCGACGGTCGTGTACGGGACCTGGGCATATCCCGCGTATCCGCCGCCGCCGGTCTATCCGCCGGGATACGTCGCGGGCGCGGTGGCGGTGAGCTTCACCATCGGGTTCGCCATGGCCAGCTCGAGCTACTGGCGCTATCCGCCGTACCCGCCGTACCCCCGCTACCCGCCGTATCCGCCTCGTCCACCGCCTCCGGGCGGTTGGGGCGGGGGCTCTCGTCCGCCGGCGAATGGAACGCGTCCCGGAGGAGCGGGTGGAGTGGGGGGAGTCGGTGGCGTCGGCGGAGTTGGTGGCGTCGGCGCTGTGGGTGGCGTCGGCGCTGTGGGTGGCGTCGGCGGGCCGGGCGGAGCTGGGGGAGTCGGCGGCGTTGGTGGCCCCGGAGGTCCGGGTCCGAGCCAGCTTCCCGCAGGCGGCGCGGGAGCGAGCCAGCGCCCCTCGGGCGGCGCGAGTGCGAGCCAGCTTCCAGCGGGCGGTCCGGGAGCGAGCCAGCGCCCCTCGGGCGGCGCGAGTGCGAGCCAACTTCCCAGCGGCGGAGGCGGCGGACGGCCCTCCAACTATCCGAGCGCGCCCAGCGGCGGTGGAGATCGCGGCTGGGGCGGGGCCTCGGCGAATCCGCAGCCTTCCGGCGGCGGCGGCTGGAGCGGCATGGGCAGCGGCTCGGATACCCGGGCGGCCAGCAGCCGCGGCGCCTCGAGCTACGGCGGCGGCGGCGGTCGTGGCGGCGGCGGCGGACGGAGGCGCTAGACATGACCCTGCCTCGCGCGATCTTATCCCTTCTTCTCCTCGCCGCTCCGGCGCTCGCGGCAAAAGCATATCCCGACCCGGAGGCCGCGGTCGGCGCGCTGGTCGAAGCGGTGCGCGCGGGTGAGATGAAGCCGGTGCTGTCGATCCTGGGCGAGCCGTCGAAGTCGTACCTCTCCTCGGGCGATGCCATTGCAGACCGCGCCGCGCTCGCGCGCTTTGTCGACCTCTACGACCACCGCCACGAGCTCGCCTCGCCCGACGAGAAGACGCGCACCCTGTCGATCGGCGAGGATTCGTGGCCCTTCCCGATTCCCTTGGTCAAGGGCAAGTCGGGATGGAGCTTCGATTCGAAGGCGGGCGAGCAGGAGATCCTCGCGCGCCGCGTGGGCCGCAACGAGCTCGACGCGATCCAGGTGTGTTTCGGCTACGTCAGCGCGCAGCAGGACTACCTTTCGTTGAACCCCGACGGTGCCACCGTGCCACACTACGCCGACCGGCTCATGAGCACCGAGGGCAAGCACGACGGCCTCTACTGGAAGGCGGGGCCCGGCGAGCCGGAGAGCCCGATGGGTCCGGCGGTGAGCGGCGCGCTCGCCGAAGGGTACGCGCCCAAGCCCGGCCAGCAAGCCCCGTACCACGGCTACCTCTACCGCGTTCTCAGTGCGCAAGGCGCCCATGCCGAGGGAGGCGCGCTCGACTACCGCGAGAACGGCTTGCTCACGCGCGGCTTCGCGCTGATCGCCTGGCCGGCCTCCTACGAGAAGTCGGGCGTGATGACTTTCCTGGTCAACCAAAACGGCGTCGTCTTCCAGAAGGATCTCGGGTCGAAGACGGCCAAGCTCGCCTCGTCGATGAAGGGCTTCGACCCGGGCGATGGCTGGAAGCCTGTGGAGCAGTAGCCCTGCACGAGAGGGCGAACATGCGCTCCTGCGAGAACATCGCCCCGTTCGCTATCGCCGCCTTCCTTGCCGGCGAAGTTGTGTTAACCCTCCGCACGCAGTTAACACAGCGAGAGTTCGTAACTGCATCTGGCACCGCCCTCGATCACGAACAAATCGCGCAAGTGCCTGATTCTCGGACCACCGATGGCGACGCGTTCTACTTTGGTGTCCTTCGCGGAGCCACCCTCTACGGTAGATCGAACACTTCCCTCGAGAACTCCTGCAACCGGGCTGAGGAGTTCGGAATTCAGCGTGAGTGAAGTTCGTGCGGATGAACGGCTAGAACTGGCGCAGTTGGTTGTCTTTTGTGAACCGCACCGCGCGGCCCGCGTGGGTGACGATGATCAGTTCGCCGTTCTCGTCGATCGCCCACGCCCTCGGCGCGTCGGGCAACACGGCGAGCACCTCGGCAGTCCACCCGCTGGGCGTCTTCGCCACCTCGGTGATTCGCCCGTGCGAGACGCCCAGGTGGCGCAGCCCCTCGAGAATGAAGAGCCGCTCACGCACTTTGACCGCGGCGTGCGGGTTTCTCCACCATGTCCTGCTCTCAAACACGCGCTCCTCGCCCTTGAAGACTTCGATGCTGCCTCCCCACTCGCCCCAGTTTAGGCCCACCACTTGCGCATCGCCGAGTGGCGCTTTCACCCGCCGGTCGGATTCGGAAATCTCAGTAAGCTTCAGCTTGGACAGGTCGGGGTTCGGCCGGTCAGGCCCGGTCTCAAGAGCCAGCCCGAGCGTGGCGCCGGTGCGCACTGCGGCCTCGCGAACATCGCGCGACCAGTGATTGGCGGCCAGCTCGCGCAAGCGCGCCTGCACGTGCGCGCTGGGGGGCGGTTCGGCAAACGCAGGCAGTATCTCCACCAGCACCGTCCAGTCCTCCACGTCGAGCCACTCGTCGAATATCGGCAGGGCGGCCTTCGACTTCTCCAGCGCGCGGGCGAACACCTCGCGGTCGTCGCCTCGCGCCGCGCGCAGGGCGGCCAGCCACTTCGGCTTCACCTCGCGCCGGTCGAGAAACGGCACCAGCGCCTTCAGCGCTCCCGCGCGGCAGAACGGGTCTTCGGAGGAGAGCCGCTCCATTTGCAAGTCGACCACCGCGGCCGGGTCGACCTTGCCGATCGCCTCGGCGACGACCAGCGCTGTGAGGGCGTCGTTCTCGGCCTTGGCTCGCGCCTGCAGCTCGGCCAGCTCGGCCTTCACCCGCTCCAGGGCGTCAGCCTGCTGCAGCGCCAGCACCAGAAAACCCGCCCGGCTCAGGCACGGCTCGATGGTGGTGGAGCAGCCGTTGGGCCGGGCATTGGCGCAATTCGCCGCGTCGACGGGCCGTCGCAGCTTCACCTGCTCCAGCTCGAGCCGCAGGCCACTGGCGAGCCGGTCGAGTTCCTTCGGGTCCGCCGGTTTGCGAACGGTCTCCAACGAACCGTACATCGCATCGTAATCGGACTGCGCCGAGAGCAGCGTCTCGAGGTTCGCCCTGGACGACCCCGTGTGCTTCGGCAGCATTTTGACCACACCGGAACCCGCGAGAACGGCGAGGAGCACGCGCAGCATGCGCCGCGAACTATAGCTTCACTCTTCGGGGCCGTCTTCTCGGCATAACCTCCATTCGAGCGCGGACGACAAAGCTGAGAAGCGACTTACTGCCGGGTGCTGGAGCCGGAGTTACGAACGGCGCGCCTGCGCTTCGACCCATGCCACGACCGCGGGAATCAGCGGCCCCGCTACAACGCGATGACCGCGATGCCACCCGCTCTGCACCGCAACCAACCAGTGCTTGTTGTGCGCGCCAGATCGTGAGCAGCTGTGCGAGCCTGAAATCGCTTAACTGCTTCTGTTCTACGTGCCTGCGAGCGGGCACGGACTCGATCGCTGAGCTCGCCCATTCGAGTGGCTCGCCGGGACTTTGACCAGATCTTGTCCAAACAGGAGGGGACTGGCGGATTCCTGCATGGACTTAAGTAGACTTGGTGCTTGAGCCAACCCCTCGGGACGACTGAAAACATGAGTGGCGACGCCCGCCTGCCGGTTGGGTAGAGCAGCCCTCATAACCCGAAGGTCGCAGGTTCAAATCCTGCCCCCGCAACTCAAATCATCTGCGACTGCGACTCGGCCGCCTGCAAGGGCGGCCGTTTCGCTTTTCATCACGATCTCGGCCGCGTAGACGCTCTCGCCGTCTTCGACGACGGGCGTGAACACGACCTGGTCGACGTAACGCGACAGGCGTTCGCGCCCGGCAGCAGGGTCGCGGTCGACCAGCTGCTCGATGTCCTCGAACGCCTTTGCCGCCTGGCGCAGGTTGAAGGCCTCGCGAACCTCGGTCGGGAGGGACAACTCCGTCTGCTTGCGCTTTAGCTCGCCAAGCCGCGCCTCCTCGCGCGCGAACATCGTGCGCAGGGTCTCCGATGGCACGACGACCTCGAACAGCGTCTGCGCCATCTTCTCCACCTTCGCCTGCTGCGCTCGGAGGTCGGAATTTAGCCGCCTAAGCTCCTGGCCCCCCTC
>DASQAS010000192.1:0-23187 GCA_035635635.1 Myxococcales bacterium
GCCGGCGTCACAGCGTCCATTCCAGAGAGAGCTAGCCCCGCCGCAGCAGGTAGTCGAGGCGCCAGCGGGAGTCGGCCAGCTCCTCGGGCGAGAGCTCGTTGTACATGGAATAGAGCCGCAGGATCTCGAAGGACCGCTTGATCAGGGCCGGCGAGGGATGCGTCGGGCTCCGCTTGCGCGGCGCAGGGAGCATCGCCGCCAGGATCGCTGCCTCCTCAGGCATCAGGTCCGCCGCCGTCTTGCCGAACCAGACCCGGGCAGCCGCGTCTGCCCCGTAGATGCCGTCGCCCCACTCGGCGACGTTCAGGTACAGCTCGAGCACGCGCTTCTTGCCCAGCCTCTCCAGCCTGCGCGCCAGGATCGCCTCGCGCAGCTTCCGCCACAGCGTCCGCTGCTCGCCGAGCCAGAGGTTCTTCGCGAGCTGCTGCGTGATGGTGGAAGCCCCGCGCCCGAGGTGGCCGTCCTCCAGCGCGGTAGTGAGCGCGATCCGCGTCTGCTTCTCGTCGATCCCGTCGTGCTCGAAGAAGCGGGCGTCCTCGCTGTTCACCACCGCCCGGATCAGCCAGATGGAGATCTGGCTCATCGGCACCCAGTGCTGGTTGTGCCGGCCGGGCCCTCCGGCCTTCTGCGCCTCTTTCAGCCGCGCCTGCATCAGGGCCGTGGTGGCCGGGTTCCCGTTCCGCAGCGGCTCCGCCGAGGGCAGCGTGAGGAAGAACAGCCCGACCAGGCATCCGGCACAGAGCAGGACCAGGGCAGCCCAGTGGGCGGCCTGGCGCGGGCGCACGTCGAAAGCCATCGCGTCGAGTATAAACGCGACCCCTTGGCCGTCTCCTTCACAATTCGACGCCTGATCGGCGTCCTGCGGGACAACCGCGATTTCCGCACACTGTACGCCGCGAACGCCGTCTCGCAGCTCGGCGACTGGTTCAACGTGGTCGCCCTGTTCTCGCTCCTGTTGGAGCTGACCGGCAAAGGCGAGTCGGTCGCCTACGCGCTGCTCACCCGGTTCATCCCGATGTTCCTCGCCGGACCCGCCGCGGGCGTGCTCGCGGACCGGATCTCGCGGCGGGCCATCCTGATCGTCAGCGACGTCCTGCGGGCGGGCCTGGTCCTCTGTCTCTTGTTCGTGCGCAGCCCCGACCAGGTCTGGATCGCCTACGGCGTGGTCGGGCTTCATTCCGTGGTCAGCGCGTTCTTCGAGCCGGCCCAGCAGGCGATGCTGCCCAACCTCGTCAGCGGGGAGGACTACCCGCTCGCGGCCACACTCGAGAACTCCCTCTGGGCGGCGACGCTCGCGGCGGGCTCGGCCCTGGGCGGTGTCGCGCTGGCCCTGGTGGGCCGGGACGCGGCCTTCGTCTGCGACGCGCTCAGCTTCGTCGGGTCCGCAGTGCTGCTCTGGCGCCTGCCGCCCGGCCATGCCAGGCGCCTCGACCGGCAGGCGCTGGAGATCGTGGAGGAGGGCCGCGCTCCAGCGCTGCAGGTCGAGAATCTGCTCGGGCTGCGCGACCTGCGCGACGGCGTACGTTACGTCGCGTCGCACCGCCGCGTGCGCGCCTTGCTCGCGGTGAAGGCCAGCTTCGGGCTCACCCTGGGCGGCGTGCTGGTCCTGCTGGCGTATTTCGGCGAGAAGGTCTTCGCGCACGGCAACGGCGCGGGCATCGCCGTGCTCTGGACCGCGCGCGGGGTGGGAAGCTTCGCCGGCCCCTTCGCGGCCTTCCGCCTCTCCGGCACCGACGACCGCGGGCTGCGCCGGAGCATTTCGGGCGCCTTCGCGCTCCTGGCGCTCTGCTACGTGGCGTTCGCGCTCAGCCCGGCCATCGGGTACGCGGCGCTGGCGCTGGCGATCGCGAACGCCGGGGGAAGCATCCTCTGGACCAGCGGATCCACCCTGCTGCAGCGGATGGTGCCCGACGCGGTCCGCGGACGGGTCGCGGCCGCGGAGATCGGCGGGTTCATGCTCACCCTTTCCGCCAGCACGCTGGCGACCGGCCTGCTGCTCGACGGCGGCATCCCGCCGCGCGCCCTGATGGCGGCCTGCGGGCTCGTCGCCCTGGTTCCCTTGGCGTACTGGGCGGTCGCCCAGAGGGCGTTCGAGATGACAGGGCAGGGGGCCGGGGAGTAAACAAACGCTCCCCATGGCCGACACTCCCCAGCCTTCTGCGACCAGCTCCATCGAGGATCAGATCCGGCTGCGCGAGCAGAAGGCGCAGGCCTTGCGCGAGAAGGGATTCCACCCCTACGGCAACGGCGTGGTGGTCCCTCACACCACGGGCTTCGTCCGTATCCGGCACGAGGACGACGACGCGGCCCGGCTGGAGGAGGACCAGAGCGAGCCTTACGGCATCGCGGGCAGGGTGGTCGCGATGCGCAGCATGGGCAAGGCCAGCTTCCTCAGCCTGCGCGACCGGACCGGCGACCTCCAAATCTTCGTGAAGAAGGACAAAGTGGGCGAACAGGCCTACGAGCTGCTCAAGCTGGCGGACCTGGGCGACATCGCCTTCGCGCGGGGCCGGGCCATGCGGACCCGGACCGGCGAGCTCTCCATCGAAGCGGTCGAGTTCCGGCTGCTCACCAAGTCGCTGCGCCCGCTGCCCGAGAAGTGGCACGGACTCACCGATCACGAGACCCGGTACCGGCAGCGCTACGTCGATCTGGCCGCCAACCTGGAGGTGCGGGAGATCTTCCGCCGGCGGACGAAGCTGATCGCCGGCATCCGCGGCTTCCTCGACGAGCGCGATTTCATCGAGGTAGAGACGCCGGTCCTGCACAAGCCGGAGGAGGCCGGCGGGGCGACCGCGCGGCCGTTCTCCACCCATCACAACGCGCTCGACCTCGATCTGAAGATGCGGATCGCGCTCGAGCTGCACCTCAAGCGCCTGATCGTCGGCGGGCTGGAGCGGGTCTACGAGGTCGGCCGGGTGTTCCGGAACGAAGGCATCGACCGGCGCCACAATCCCGAGTTCACGATGCTCGAGTTCTACCAGGCCTACGCGACCTACCAGGATCTGATGTCGCTGACCGAGGAGATGGTCTCCCGCCTGGCCGTGGAGGTGACGCGGTCCGACGAGATCATCTACCAGGGCAGCAAGATCAAGTTCGCGCCGCCCTGGCCGCGCGTCTCCATGCTGGGCGAGGTGGCCCGCATCTACGGGGCGTCGGGGAGCGAATCCCAGCAGCTCGACGCCCTGCAGGAGCTGCCGGCCGAGAAGTGGCTGGCCAGGGTCGAGGACCGCGAGATGCGGCAGAAATTCGCCAAGGCGCCGTCCGCGGGCGAAAAGATCGCCTGGGCGTTCGAAGCGTTGGTGGAGCCGATGCTGCCCAAGGATCGGCCTTGTTTCGTGGTGGACTTCCCGCTGGAGATCTCCCCGCTCGCCCGCAAGCGCGACTCCGAGCCTCGCCTGGTCGACCGCTTCGAGGCGTTCGCGGGCGGGATGGAGATCGCCAACGCCTTCTCCGAGCTGAACGACCCCCGCGACCAGGAGGCCCGCTTCCGCGCCCAGGTCGAGGCGGCGGCGCGCGGCGACCAGGAGGCGATGCCCTGGGACCGCGACTACATCCGCGCGCTCGAGCACGGCATGCCGCCCACGGCGGGAGAGGGCGTGGGGATCGATCGGCTGGCGATGCTGTTCACCGACTCGGCCAGCATCCGCGACGTGGTGCTGTTCCCGCTCCTCAAGCCCGAGGAGACCCGTTGAACTATCCGACGACGGCCACCTCGCGCGTGGACGCCGCCGAAGAGCGCCGTCCGGCGAACGGCAAGCCGTCCCTGCGGCGGCGTCCCGCCGTGCTGATCGCCGCCGCATTCGTGCTCTTCTCGGCGGGAGCCGGCCTGCAGTACGCGCTTGCGATCTGGCTCGGCTCCGCCACCACGTTCTCCCGCGACGCCCAGCTGGCCATCTCGTTCGGCGCGGAGGCGATCTGGTTCCTGCTCGCGGGCTTCGCCCTCAGCTTCATCGGCCGCGGATACCGTCCGCTGGAGCACCTCGCCGCCTCGCTGGCGTTCGGCGTGGCCACGTTCTTCCTGCTGCGCGCGCTCAAGCCGCCGTCGTTCTCGTACGATCGGTTCCTCGCCAGCACGGGCGAGCTGGTGGTCTGGGCGCTCTGCGCCTCCGCCGCTTCCTGGCTGCTGGCGATGTGGGGCGCCTCGTTCGGCATGCTGATCGGGGCCAACGGGCACGTCGACCCGCGCATCCGCTACGAATGGGAGATCGCGCGCACGCACCTGCGCCTGAACCGGCGGAGCGCGCGCATCCTGCTCCTCGCCGGCGCGCTGCCGCCCCTCGCGCTCTGGTGGGGCGGGGAGCTGGCCGCGAGTTGGGACCAGATGCGCCGGGCGAGCGCGGCGGCCGCGGCGCCTGCGCTGCACGTGACGCCCAAGCAATTGCTGCTGGTGGCCGCGGCGGTGGTGATCGTGCTGGCGCTGATCCTGCGTTTCGTCAAGGCCCGCGCGGAGCTGGCGCGGCTGCATCCGGGGCAGCGGCGGAAGCGGCCGGCGACCGTGGTGATGACCGGAATCTCCATCGCCGGCGTGTCGGTGGGCGTCTGGGCGCTCACGGTGGTGCTCTCGGTGATGAGCGGGTTCGAGGCGGACCTCAAGCGCAAGATCCTCGGCACCAACTCGCACGCGCTCCTGATGAAGTACTCGACCGACTTCTCCGAGTGGAAGTCGATCCTGCCCAAGGTCGCGGCGGTGCCCGGGGTCGCCGGCGTGTCGCCGTTCATCCTCAACGAGGTGATCCTCTCGCATGGCCAGACCGTCACCGGCGCGGAGCTGAAGGGGATCGATCCGGCCACGGCGGGCTCGGTGAGCGATCTGCCGAAGCAGGTGATCGCGGGAGACCTCCACTGGATCGCCGCACCCCAGGACATCCCCGGGACGGACCGCGTGGTGGAGCCCAAGGGCGAGGCCAGCCAGAAGCTGGGCGGGCCGGACTACGATCAGTACCTGGAGGACACGCTCAAGCGCCGCCAACTCCATCCGGAGGAGACCAAGAAGCTCGACCCGGAGGCGCTGCGCAACCTGGGGGGCGTCTGCATCGGCAAGGAGATGTCGCACCAGCTTCGCGCCTGGGTCGGCGACGTGGTCAACGTGCTCACGCCGCTGGGAGAGATGACGCCCACCGGGCCGGTGCCGCGCAGCCGGCCGTTCCGCGTGGCCTGCATCCTCTACTCCGGGATGTACGAGTACGACTCGAAGTTCGTCTACATCGGGATTCCGGAGGCGCAGAGGTTCTTCCGGATGGGCGACAACATCGTGGGCCTGGAGCTGAAGTTCGTCGACGTGGACGCGGCGCGCGCGCTCGGGCGGCGGGTGGTCGCGACGCTGGGCGGATTCCCCTACCGCACCAAGGACTGGGCCGAGCTGAACCGCAACCTCTTCTCCGCGCTCAAGCTGGAGAAGCTGGCCATGGCCATCATCCTCACCTTCATCGTGCTGGTGGCCTGCTTCAACATCCTCAGCACGCTGATCATGCTGGTGCTGGAGAAGACCAAGGAGATCTCCATCCTCAAGTCGATGGGCGCGCGGGACGCCAGCGTGATGAAGATCTTCGTGGTCGAGGGGCTGACCATCGGCACCGTCGGCACCGCCATGGGGCTCCTGATGGGCCTCGCTTCCTGCTCGTTCATCGAGAAGTTCGGCCTGCAGCTCGATCCCGACGTCTATTACATCTCCAACCTGCCGGTGAACGTGGACGGCGGGCAGTTCCTGATGGTGGCCGCCATCTCGCTCGCGCTCAGCTATCTCGCCACGCTCTATCCCGCCACCAAGGCGAGCCGCCTGTCGCCGGTGGACGGGCTGCGGGAGGAGTGAATTGGCTCCGCTGGTCGAGGCGCGCGGCCTGCACAAGTCGTACTGGCTGGGCGAGAAGGAGATCCACGTCCTGCGGGGCGCGAGCTTCGCGCTCGGCGCCGGCGAGATGGCCTCGCTGGTGGGGCCGAGTGGGGTGGGCAAGAGCACGTTCCTGCACGTGATCGGCACCTTGGATCCGCCCACCGAGGGGCAGGTGCTCTTCGACGGCCGCGACGCGTTCGGGATGACGGAGGAAGAGCTCGCCTCGTTCCGCAACCGCAGCGTCGGCTTCGTCTTCCAGTTCCATTACCTGCTCCCCGAGTTCACCGCCCTGCAGAACGCGTCCATGCCCGGGCTGATCAACCGGCTCTCGCGCGAGCAGGCGGAAGCCCAGGCCAGGGAGATGCTCGAGATCGTGGGGCTCAGCCAGCGGCTCGAACACAAGCCCGGCGAGCTGTCGGGCGGTGAGCAGCAGCGGGTCGCGCTCGCGCGCGCGCTGGTGCTGAAGCCGAGGCTGCTGCTCGCGGACGAGCCCACCGGCAACCTCGACGAGGCGACCGGCGAAGGGATCCACCAGCTGCTGGTCGAGCTGAACCAGCGGCTCGGGATCGCGGCCATCGTAGTCACGCACAACCCGCGGCTCGCCGAGCGCATGCCCCGCCGCTTGCGGCTCAGCGAGGGCCTCGTGGTGGATGCATAGCGACCGATCGATCCGCATCTTCGCCGCGGGAGAGGAAAAAATTCAGGAGAAGCTCCAGGTCACCGATTCCACCGCGGTGACGAAGAACGGCCAGTCCTGGTCTGCTGCGCAGCTGCAGGCTGGCGCCGACGTGCGCGCTAGGTACCAGAAAGTGGACGGTCAGGCGAAGGCGCTGAAGATCGACGTTACCTCGAAGAGCTCCGAGCCGGCGCAGCCGTCGAGTCCGCAGAAGTATTAGCGGACAGCTCGTTCTTCACGATCGCGCCGCCCTTCATCACGAAGGGCACGCGCTCGAGGACGCGGATGTCCTTGAGGGGATCGCCCGGCACCGCGATCAGGTCGGCGTAGCGGCCCGCCTGCACGGTGCCGACGTCTTTCTGGCGGTCGAGCAGCTCGGCCGCCCAAGCGGTGGCGGAGAGGATGGCACGGGCCGGGGACAGGCCCAGGCGGACCATCCAGGCGAACTGCTTCGCGTTGTCGCCGTGCGGGTAGACGCCGGCGTCGGTCCCGAACGCGATCTTCACCCCCGCTTTCATCGCCTTGGCCCAGTTGTCGCGCTGGACCTGGCCGATGGCGCGCTCCTTGTCCACGTACTCCTTGGGGATGTGCAGGTCCTCGGCGTGCGCCAGGATGTAGTCGTCGTTGTAGATGTCGCCGACCAGGAAGGTGCCGCGCTCCTTCATCAGGCGGATGCCCTCGTCGTCGATCAGCGTTCCGTGCTCGATGGAGTCGACCCCGGCCCGGGTGGCGTCCTTGATGCTCTGCGTCCCGTGGGCGTGGGCCGCGACCCGGCGGCCCAGCTTGTGCGCTTCCTCCACCGCGACGCGCAGCTCTTCGTAGGTGAACTGGGGCGCCCCCGGCGTGTCGCCGCGGGAGAAGACGCCGCCACTGGCGGCCACCTTGATCACGTCCACGCCGTGTTGCACGTGGGCGCGGATCACGTGGCGGATCTGGTCGGGCCCGTCGGCGACGTGGAAGTCGTGCTCCTGCGGGTAGAGATCGACTCGCACGTTGGGTGGATAGTGGTTCAGGTCGCAATGGCCGCCGGTGATGCTGATGCAGGGGCCCGAGGCGACGATGCGCGGGCCGGGGAAGTAGCCCTCGTCGACCAGGTCCCGCAGGTCGGCGGCGAGGAAGGGTTCCGAACCCACGTCGCGCACGGTGGTGAAGCCGGCCTCCAGCGTGCGGCGGGCGTGCACCACGCCCACCATGGCGGGGGCCAGGGGAGAGGTCTTGAACGTCCAGATGTCCTCGAACCGATCGGAGCGGGACTCGAGGTGGACGTGCGCGTCGATCAGCCCCGGAAGGACCGTGGCGCCGGAGAGGTCGACGAGCGTCGCCCCTTGCGGAACGGCGACGCCCACCGCGGCGATGCGGTCGTTCTCGATCCGGAGGGTGACGTTCTGCTTGTACGACTCGGACAGGCCGTCGAAGAGCCGCCCCGCCTTGACGTAGACCACGCGGGGCGCGGCGGCGAGGACCAGCGCGAGGAGGATCATGCATTGAAGACTAGCAGCTCATCGACCCTTCCGCGGGAGTCCGCTTTCGAATTGATGAACCGGGGGGCACGCACGAGGCGCTGCTCGAACCCGCGGTAGAGCTCGCGGACCCGGTCGGTGGCGGAGTTGGAGAGCAGGAAGCGGACGCCACGCCGGTTGAGCGCGATGCAGGCGCGGGCCAGGCGCTTCTGATCGTCCCAGGTGAATCCGTCCGGCGTGTAGCTCGCGAAGCTCGAGGTGGCGGAGACCGGGTCGTAGGGCGGGTCGAGATAGACGAAGTCGCCGGGCGCCGCGCGGGCCAGCGCGTTCTCGAACGGGGCGTGCAGGATCTCGATGCCCCTCAGGGCCCGTTGGGCGGCGAGGAGCGTCTCGGGATCGTGGAAGCGTGGGTTCTTGTAGCGGCCGATCGGCACGTTGAACCGTCCGGCGCGGTTCACGCGCCAGAGCCCGTTGAAGCAGGTCTTGTTCAGGTAGATGAAGCGGGCGGCGCGCGCGGCCGGCGTCAGCTGCCGCGGCTCGAGAGCGCGGATGATTTGGTAGTGCTCCCTCTCGTAGACGTGGCCAACGAGCGCGTCGAGCACGCCGTAGACGTCGTCGCGGACCTGCCGGTAGCAATGGACGAGCTCTCCGTTGCTGTCGCTCAGGGTGGCGCGCCTGGGCGCGACCGCGAAGAACAGCGCGCCGCCGCCCACGAACGGCTCGTGGTAGCGGCGGAGACGGTCCGGCACATGGCGGAGCAGCTCTGGAAGAAGCGAGGTCTTGCCGCCGACCCATTTGAGGAACGGCGCGGCCTTCTCCTCGGAGACGTCGGCGCGCAATGGCGAGGTGTCGCGGCGGAGCTGCAGTGCGGGCATGGGGGTCGTCGGTAGCACGCGCGATCTGGCGTGGAAACATTTTGCCCGCGCGATCAAAAGTTTGACAGGCTGCGGCCTGTTCAGTGCCAGAAGCCGAGCGACAGCACCGAATTGCCGTATTGCCGGGCGACGTCGCCCGCCAGCGAGAGCCGCATGCGGTACGGGTCGCCCCAGAACGAGAACGAGAAGAGGCGCAGGTCGAAGCCGAGCGTCACGTGCAGGCGCCCCTCCACGTCCTCGAAGCGTGGCGGCTCCCAATAGGTGCCGCCCCGAATGCGGAACCAGCCCGGGACCCATTCGTACTCCGCGCCGAAGCGCACCGAGACGGAAGCGGTCTGGCCGGACGGCTGCAGCCGTTTCTGTAAGAAAGCCTCCAACCCGGCGCCCTGGCTCACCGGGCCGCTGACGATCACGTCGGCCGCGAGGATGGTGCTCGCCTCGTCGCGGAAGTCGTCGCGGATGCGCCGGTTCCAGGGCGTCGGCCCCAGGCGCAGGGCCACTCCGGCCCCCGCGGTCCAGGGGAACTTCACGCTCTCGGGGAGGATGTAGCCGTCGCAATTGTTCGGATCGCACGCGGTCGGATCCACCCGCACCGTCATGGCCGGCCGGAAGCTGAGCCCGATGCGGAAGTCCCTCGCCGGCGGCTGCCAGAGGGCCCCACCCTCTACGGACCAGTCCGCGGCGTTCACCAGCTCGACGCCCGAGGTCGGCAGACGGAGATTGAATCCTCCGGCGACCAGGCTGGCGCCGGCCACGAATTCGCCGTCCGCGAAGGAGCGGGCCAGCGTCAAGCGCCAGAGCGCCGCGGAGAGGTCCGCCGCCGTCCCGCCGCCCGGAGTGTAGTCGCGCAGCTCGCCGGTCACCGAGACCGCGACGCCCCAGGCGCCGAACATGCCGATCAGCCCGGCGTTCAGGGCGCCGGTGTGGCCGTTGAACCGATCCTGCGGCGTGCCGTTGTTGTCGAAATCAACCCCCAGCGACGGCGTGTAGGCGTCGAAGAGGAAGTCCCAGTAGAACCAGCTGCCGGCGGTGGCGGGGCGCGACGCCGCTGCTGCCGGATTGGCCAGCAGCCCCCAGGCGCCTTCCGCGGTGGCGAGCGAGACGCCGCCCATTCCCACCACGCGGTAGTCGGCCACGGCGGCCCCCCGGTATGAGTCGATGATGTAGTTCCGATCGGTGATCGGCGTGTCGGCGCGCGCGAGCCGCGGCAGGGCGAGGAGCACGAGGAAGAGGCCGGCCGGGCGAAGCACCAGCACCGGATGTTATCGGCCCGAGAGGACCGTCCAAGTTTGTCACCGCGCGGCGGACGCTTTCTGCGCGGATGTGCGCCCTTTCAAGATGCGGGGAGTTACCATGCTGCCGATGACCAGTTCCGCAACGCGCGGCGTGATCCGGTTCGGACCCGCCGGATGGGACTACCCGGACTGGGCGGGAAAGGTCTATCCCGCGCCGAAGCCGAAAGGATTCGATCCCCTACCGTACCTCGCAGCGTACTTCGACACGGTGGAGATCAACTCGACCTTCTACCGGCCGGCCGCCCCGAACGCCGCGAAGAAATGGGCCGACCGGGTCCGCGACCGCGACCTGTTCCGGTTCACTGCGAAGCTGTGGAAGCGCTTCACGCACGAGCGCGGCACGGCCTGGACCAGCGAGGAGGTTGATCTCGTCCGCGCGGGGCTCGATCCGCTGGCCGAGGCGGGCAAGCTCGGCGCGCTCCTGCTGCAGTTCCCCTGGTCGTTCCGCAACAAAGAGGAGAACCGCGAGTGGCTGCGCGATCTGGCCAAGGCGTTCCGCCACTACCCGCTGGTGGTCGAAGTCCGGCACATCTCCTTCAACGAGCCCGAGTTCTACGCAGAGCTGGCAGCCAGCCGGATCGGGATCGTGAACCTGGATCAGCCGATGTTCCGCAACTCGCTGCCGCCGTCGGCGCGGGCCACGTCCTCCACCGGCTACATCCGCGTCCACGGCCGCAACTACAAGGACTGGTTCCGCAAGACCGCGGGGCGCGACGAGCGGTACGATTATCTCTACTCGGCCACCGAGCTGAAGCCCTGGGCGGAGCGGACGAAGGCGCTGGCGGAGGAGCCCAACGTCACCGACGTCTACGTCGTGAACAACAACCACTTCGCCGGCCAGGCGGTGACCAACGCGCTGATGCTCGAAGCGCAGGTGACCGGCGAGAGGGTGAAGGCGCCGAAGACGCTGGTCGAGGCGTATCCGAAGGAGTTGTCGCGGATTGCCGTGCCGGACGAGGGAGCCGAGGCGGGGAGCCAGCCGCGCCTGCCGCTCTGAATGTGCAGCGAGCTCAGGAAGGGCGGACATCCCCCGAGCGCCGGGCGTGGCCGCCCGCGCCGTGCGCGGGTCGCTTGCAAAATCCTTCTCCGCGAGCGCCGGCGCGACTTTTCGTCTCGCCTCGGCCCTGAGCTTTCCCGTTGTCGCACCAGAGGAATTCGAGTAGGGTCCGCGCCTTCGCTCCCATGCGGACGGCCTCTTTTCTTGCCACCCTGACACTCACGGCAGCGGCGGCGCTCGCGCAACAGACTGCGCCCGCGCAGCAGCCTGGGCAGACGGGGGAACAGCAACAGCAGCAAGGAGAGGCGCCTTCGGTTCCGACCGGGGAAACCGCCGCGGAAGCGGCGCAGCCGGTCCCCGATACCGGCGTGATCTCGAAGATCACCGTCCAGGGCAACCGGCGGGTGGAGACCGACGCGGTCCGCACCACGCTTCCGCTCAAGGTGGGCGACAGCTTCGACAAGGAGAAGATCAAGAGCGCGCTGCTGGCCGTCTGGCGCATGGGCTACTTCAACGACGTCAAGCTGGACCTGAGCACCGCGAAACCGCCGCTCACCGGCTATGTCCTCACCGTCCTGGTCAGCGAGAAGCCGGCCATCCGCGAGGTGAAGCTGGAAGGCAACGACGAGCTGTCCAAGGACGACCTGAAGGACACCATCGAGGTGAAGGGGTTCCAGATCCTCGACCAGGAGGCGGTGCGGAAGTCGGCGAAGAAGATGCAAGAGAAGTACGTGGAGAAGGGGTTCTTCCTCGCGGAAGTCACGCCGAAGATCGTCCCGCTGCCCAACAACGAAGTGAACGTGATCTTCCAGATCAACGAGCACGCGAAGATCACGGTCAAGGAGGTCCGCTTCGTCGGCAACCGCGCGATCAGCGACACCGCGCTGAAGGACGCCATGCTCACGCAGGAGGGGTCGCCGTTCTCCTTCATCACCGGCGCCGGCACCTACCGCGAGGACGCGTTCCAGCGCGACGAGATCGTCCTGCAGGGCCTCTACTTCGACCTCGGCTACATCTACGTGAAGTTCGGCAAGCCCGCGATCGAGCTCTCCCCGGACAAGCGCTACATCTTCATCACCATGACCATCGACGAGGGCGACCCCTTCGACGTCGGCAAGATCGAGGTCAGCGGGGACCTGCTCCTGCCGAAGGAGACCCTGCTGGCGATGGTGTCGACGCGCAGCGGGGAGCGATTCTCGAAGACCCGGCTGCAGAACGACATGAACCGCCTGCTGGACGTCTACAAGGACCGCGGATTCGCCTACGCCAACGTCACTCCCGACACCGCGGTGGACGCCGAGAAGCGCATCGTCGATCTCACCTACGTCTTCCAGAAGGGCCAGCCGGTCAGCATCGAGAAGATCGAGATGGTGGGCAACAACAAGACCCGCGACAAGGTCATCCGCCGCGAGATGCGCATCGCGGAAGGCGACCTCTACAACGGCACCAAGGTGCGGCAGTCCAAGGGGCGCATCACCGCGCTGGGCTTCTTCGACAGTGTGGAGATCAACCAGAAGCGCGGCACCACCGACGACAAGATGATCCTCGAGGTCTCGGTGAAGGAGAAGCTCACCGGAACCTTCCAGGTCGGGTTCGGCTTCGCCGGGGGCGAGAACTTCTTCGGCCAGGCGCAGCTGGCCCAGAACAACCTCTTCGGGTACGGCCACACCGCCTCGCTGTCGCTGCAGATCTCCAGCATCCGGCAGCTCTTCCAGCTCAGCTACCTCGACCCGTACTTCCTCGACACGCAGTGGACCGGCTCGGTCGATCTCTACCGCAGCGAGCTGCTCTACACCGGCTTCGATCGCCAGGCGAACGGCGGCTCGGTCACGGCCGGCTACGACTTCACCAACCTGGTCCCCTGGCTGGAGGACTTCCGCCTCTTCCTCACCTACACGCTGGAATCGGTGAACGTCACGGCCAACACCGGCACGCAGGACGTCCTCGCCAACCAGTTCACCTCCGGCCGCACCTCCAGCATCCGCATCTCCTTCAACTACGACAAGCGCGACAACCGCCTGTTCCCGACCAGCGGACACCTCGAGTCGGCCTCCGCCGAGTTCGCCTCCGCGCTGCTCGGCAGCCAGAACCTCTTCCAGCGCTTCCGGGTGATCGAGCGCTTCTACCGGCCGCTGATCCTGGGCATGGTCTTCAAGACCAACATCTCCATCGGCTACATCCGCGCGACCGACCCCGTCAATCGCCCCATCGCCATCAGCGAGAAGTTCTTCGAAGGCGGCATCAACTCCATCCGCGGCTACGCGCTGCGCAGCATCTCGCCCACGCTGAGGATCGCCTCTTCGCGCGAGCCCGACGCGGCCATCATCGACTTCCCGGTGGGCGGCAACAAGGAGCTGATCACCAACTGGGAGGTCGAGTTCCCCATCCTCGGCGCGGCCGGGCTCCGCGGCGTGGGCTTCTACGACGCGGGCAACGTCTTCTCCGAGCGGGAGAACTTCTTCCAGAGCTCACAGCGCGGAGGAAACCTGCCGCTGGGCCTGTTCCACAGCGTCGGCATGGGCATCCGCTGGTTCTCGCCCCTCGGGCCGCTGCGGTTCGAGGTGGGGTTCCCGCTGACCCGCCGGCCGATCGACGATCCCTACCTCTTCGAATTCACCATCGGGAACTTCTTCTAGCCGCGCCCTTTGGCGCGGCAGCGGCTGGCGCTTGACCCGACGCGCCCATCCATTTAGGGTGCGCCGGTTCGAAAAACCAGAGAAGGAAACAAGATGCGCCGCATTTTGCTCGCGTTCACAGTCGCCCTCGCCGCCCGCACCGCGTCGGCCCAGAACATGAAGATCGGGTACGTGGACGTGCAGCGCGCCGTCCAGGAGGTCGAGGAAGGAAAGGCAGCGCGCAGCCGCCTGCAGGCCGAACTCGCCCAGAAGCGCACCGACCTCGACAAGAAGCGCGCCGATCTGGAGAAGATGAAGGCGGACTACGACAAGCAGGCCCCGGTGCTCTCCGAGGACGCCAAGCGCCAGAAGCAGGAGCAGCTGCAGAAAGCCTTCGTCGACGCGCAGACCGCCGCCGGCCAGATGCAGGAGGAGCTCTCCGGCAAGGAGCAGGAGGCGATGCAAAGCATCTCCAAGCGGCTGCTCCAGGTGGTGGCGGAGGTGAGCGACAAGGAGAACTTCACCTTCGTGCTCGACAAGTCCGCGCTGCTCTACGCCCCCGCCGCGTCCGACCTCACCAACGAAGTGGTCCGCAGGTACAACGAGCGGTTCGGCTCCGGACAGGCGGCCACCACCACCAAGCCGAAGACGCCGCCGGCCGGAAAGGCGGCTGCGCCGCCGAAGAAGTAAGCTTCCGACGTGGGCACCGCACCGACGCCGCTCTCCCTCCAGGAGCTCGCGCGCCGCATCGGGGCGGAGGTGCGGGGAGGAGGACCGGGGGGCGCCGGGCAAGTGTCGGGAGTGGCGCCGCTGGAGACGGCGGGTCCCTCGCAGATCGCCTTCTATGCCAATCCGCGCTACCGCAAGGATCTCCTCGCCACCCGCGCGGGCGCGGTGATCGTCTCCGACGAAGATCTCAAGGACGTGCCGCAGGGCTCGGCGAGCCTGGTGGCGCCACAGCCCTACGTCGCATTTGCCAAGGCCAGCGCGCTCTTCCACCAGGAGCTGACGCTCCGGCCGGGCATCCGCGCCGGGGCGCTGGTCGACGAGACCGCCGAAGTCCATCCCACTGCCGCCGTCTCGCCCGGCGCCTACGTGGGCCCCGGCGCGCTCGTCGGCGCGAGGACCGCCGTGCATGCCGGAGCGTGCATCCTCGACGGCGCCCGCGTGGGCGAGGACTGCATCCTCTGGCCCGGCGCCGTGGTTCGCGAGCGGTGCGTCCTGGGCAACCGCGTCATCCTGCAACCCAACGCGGTGGTGGGCAGCGACGGATTCGGCTTCGCCTTCGACCTGGAGGGCGACGGCGAGGGTCCTATCCACCGGAAGGTGCCGCAGGCGGGGATCGCGCGGATCGAGGACGACGTCGAGCTGGGCGCCTGCAGCTGCGTGGACCGCGCCACGCTCGGGGAGACGGTGGTCGGCAGGGGGACCAAGATCGACAACCTGGTCCAGATCGGCCACAACGTCCGGATCGGGCCGCTTTGCCTGATCGTCGCCCAGGTCGGGGTCAGCGGCTCGACCGAGCTCGGCCAAGGCGTGATCCTCGCCGGCCAGGTGGGCGTGATCGGCCATCTCCGGATCGGCGACGGCGCGCGCGTCGGTGCCCAGTCCGGCGTCGGGCACGACGTGGCCGACGGCGAGACGGTGAGCGGCTCTCCGGCCATCAATCATCGCGAATGGCTGCGGATGAGCGTGGCGCTCCCGCGCGTCGCCGACCTGTTGCGCGAGGTCCGCAGGCTGCAGCAGAGGATCGAGAAGCTGGAGAAGGAGAAGGGAAAGTGATGGACATCCTGAAGATCCTGTCCGCGCTGCCGCATCGCTACCCGTTCCTCCTGGTGGATCGCGTGGTGGAGGTGGTCAAAGGCGACCGCATCCACGCCTACAAGAACCTCAGCTTCAACGAGCACTTCTTCCAGGGCCATTTCCCCGGCAAGCCGGTGATGCCCGGCGTGCTGCAGCTCGAGGCGATGGCGCAGGCCGGCGCGCTGCTCGCGTACGAAGGGGCGCCGTTCGATCCCTCGCAGAAGGTCATTTATCTGATGTCGTTCGACGCGGTGAAGTTCAGGCGGCCCGTGGTCCCGGGCGACCGCCTCGATCTGTACGTCCGCGTCGAGCGCCAGAAGGGGGCCATCTGGCGGCTCGCGGGAGAGGCGAAGGTCGAAGGCCAGACGGCCAGCGAGGCGCAGATCATGGCGATGATCGCCGACAGGAAAGACTAAGCGTGCCCATCCATCCCACTGCCGTCGTCGACAAGCGCGCTGAGATCGACTCCAGCGCAGAGATCGGCCCCTTTGCCGTGATCGGGCCCAAGGTGAAAATCGGCCCCCGGACCCGCGTCGGTCCGCACGCCGTGATCGAAGGCGACACCGCCCTGGGCGAAGGCAACGTGGTCTTCCAGTTCGCCGCCCTGGGCGCGATCCCCCAGGATCTCAAGTACGCCGGCGAGGCCACCAGGCTGGTGATCGGCGACCGGAACCAGATCCGCGAATTCGCCACCGTGCACATCGGCACGGCGGGTGGCGGCGGCGTCACCCGCATCGGCAACGGCTGCCTCTTGATGGCGAACAGCCACATCGCGCACGACGTCCAGCTCGCCGACGGCTGCATCCTCGCCAACTCCTGCGCGCTCGCCGGGCACGTCAACGTCGAGGACCACGTGATCTTCGGCGGCCTCTCCGCCGTGCACCAGTTCACCCGCATCGGGCGGCTGGCGTTCGTCAGCGGAGGCGCGATGGTGACGCAGGACATCCCTCCGTACGTGACGGTGCAGGGGGACCGGGCGGAAGTCGTCGGCATCAACACCGTGGGCCTGACGCGCGCCCGCTTCGACGAGCACGCGTTGGCGCGGGTGAAGGGAGCCTTCAAGATCATCTTCCGGAGCAAGATGGGCCTGCGCGAGGCGGTGGCCCACGTGAAAGCAGAGTTCGGCGGGCACCCGGAGATCGATCACTTCGTGGCCTTCCTCGACGGCACCGAGCGGGGCATCGCGCGGTGACCGGCGCGCCGATCGGGCTCATCGCCGGATCGGGGCGCCTGCCTCTGTTGTTCGCCGAGGCCGCTGAGCGCGCCGGCCGCCGCGTGGTGGCGGTCGCGCATGAAGGCGAAACGGATCGGGCGCTGCGCGCGAAGGCCTGGGTCAAGGTCGGCCAGCTCGGGCGCATCGCGGAGGTGCTGCGCGAGGCGGGCGTGGCCGAGGCCGTGCTCTGCGGGGGAATCCGCAAGCCCAGGCTCTTCAATGTGCGCCCGGACTGGCTGGGCCTCAGGGTGTTGGCCCGGCTGCGCAGCTTCGGCGACGACGCCGCGCTGCGCGCGATCGCCGAAGCACTCGAGCAGGAGGGAGTCCGCATCGTCTCGCCGCTGCCGCTGGTGCCAGATCTTTTGGTGCGGCGCGGGCCCATCGGCAAGCGTGCGCTCAGCGCTGAACAGCGCGCCGACGCCGCCACCGGCCTGTCGGTGGCCCGTGCGCTGGGCGAGGCCGACGTCGGTCAGACCGTGGTGGTGAAGGGCGGCGTGGTCCTGGCCTTGGAAGCGGTGGAAGGGACCGACGCCTGCATCGCGCGCGGCGGCGCCCTGGGAGACGGCGCCGTGGTGGTCAAGGCGCGCAAGCCGCGGCAGGACGATCGGTTCGACGTCCCGGCGGTGGGACCGGGCACCATCGACGCCTGCGTCGCGGCGGGTTGCTCGGCGCTCGCCATCGAGGCGGATGTCACGCTGCTGCTCGACCGCGCGGAGCTGATCGACAAGGCGGACCGCGCCGGCATCGCGGTGGAAGGGATCTGACGTGCTGGCGACCACGGCCGAGATCGACGAGATCCGCAAGGAGAAGGGCGAGCGCGAGCTCCGGCTCTACCTGGACGTGGACCGTGGGGAATGGCTGCTCCCGCGGGCGGTCTGGCTGCTACAAGAGAAGCTCAACGCGTACGCCAGCTTCATCCTCGACGGGAAGATGCGCGAGCTCTATCCGTACGCCCGGCCGCAGGACGTCCGCGTGGTGATCCGATCGCGCGGCCAGCCCCCGCAGGACGTGCTGACCCTGGTCGGACTCGTTCGGGAGGCGCTGGAGAAGGACGGCCCCCGGCTCGACTTCGAGCAGGTCCCTTGAATCCGCCCGAGCTGCTGGTGGTCGCGCTGGAAGCGTCGGCCGACCTGCATGGCGCCTCCGTGCTGCGCGAGCTGAAGGCGCTGCGGCCGGACCTGCGCGCCTTCGGCGCCGGCGGGCCGCGGATGCGCGCCGAGGGATTCGAGGCGCTGGTCCGCGCGGAGGAGATCTCGGTGATGGGCGTGGCCGAGGTGATCCCGGCGCTGCCCCGCATCCTGGAGGCGATGGATGCGCTCCGCGACGCCGCCCGCGAACGGCGGCCGCGCGCCGCGCTCCTGATCGACAGCCCCGACTTCAACCTCCGCCTGGCACGGCGGCTCCGCGAGCTGAAGATCCCGGTCGCTTATTTCATCGGGCCCAGCGTCTGGGCCTGGCGCACGTACCGCGTCCGGCAGATCGCGCGGGACATCGCGCGCATGCTGGTGATCCTCCCCTTCGAACGGCGGTTCTACGAGACGCACGGCGTGCCGGCCACCTACGTGGGCAATCCGCTGGCCGACGGGCTGCGCGGCGGCGTGGATCTCCCGGCGCGCGCCTTGTCGGGAACCCTTGCGCTCCTCCCCGGGTCGCGGGTGCAGGAAGTGGCGCGGATCTGGCCGGCGATGCTGCGGGCGGCGCGGATGCTCCGGGAGCGCCATCCGGAGCTACGGCTGGTGGTGCCGGTCGCGCCGACCATCGACCACCGGCTCTTGGGCGACCCGCTGGACGTCGAGCTCGTCGACGGAAAGGCACCGGACGTGCTGGCGCGCGCCGACGCCGCGATCGTGGCGAGCGGCACGGCTACCTTGGAGGCCGCGCTGGCGCTCACGCCGTTGGTGGTCGTCTATCGCACGAGCTGGCTCACCTGGCTGATCGGCAGGCTGCTGGTGCGCCTTCGATTCGTTTCGCTGGTCAACCTTCTCGCCGGACGCGCCATCGTGCCGGAGCTGCTGCAGGCAGACTGCACGCCGGGGCGCATCGCTGCCGCGGCGGAGCCGCTCCTCTCCGCCACACCCGAGCGGACCGCGCAGCTCGGCGCCCTGCGGGCGGTGCGGGCGGAGCTTTTGCCCGAGGGCTCGTCGCGAGCTGCCCGCCGGGCCGCGGAGGAGGTCCTCGCGCTCGTGGAGGGGCCGTGAACGAGCGCCGCGCCTGCGTGGTCCTCCCCACGTACAACGAGCACGACAACGTGCCGCGGATCGTGCCGGCGATCCTGGCCGCGTCGCCCGTCCTCGACGTGCTGGTGGTGGACGACGACTCGCCGGACGGGACCGGCGCGCTGGCCGACGACATGGCTGCCCGCGAGCGGCGCGTCCGTGTGCTGCATCGGCGGCGCAAGGAGGGCCTGGGGCGCGCCTACCTCGCCGGATTCGCCGAGGCGCTGGCGGCAGGATACGGCCGGATCCTCGAGATGGACGCGGATTTCTCGCACGACCCTTCGCGGCTGCCGGCCTTGCTGGAGACCGACGCGGACCTGGTGCTGGGCAGCCGCTACGTGGCGGGCGGCGGCACGGTGAACTGGGGACTCGGCCGCCGCATCCTCAGCCGCGGCGGCAGCCTGTACGCGCGGGCGGTGCTCGGCATTCCCGTCCGCGATCTCACGGGCGGCTTCAAGTGCTTCCGCCGCAACGTCCTCGAGAACCTGGACCTCGCGTCGGTGCGATCGACGGGCTACGCCTTCCAGATCGAGCTCACCTACCGGGCGATCCGCCGCGGCTACAAGGTGGTGGAGGTACCGATCACCTTCGTCGATCGCCGCGTGGGCGAGAGCAAGATGAGCCGGGGCATCGTGGCGGAGGCGCTCTGGATGGTCTGGAAGATCCGCTTCGATCGCGCCGCCAACGCGGCGCTCACCGGACCGCCCTGAAGAAGGCGCGGGCGCGGTCGCTGCGCGGGTTCCCCGTCACCTGCGAGGGCGGCCCGTCCTCCACCAGGCGCCCCTCGTCGAAGACCCAGATCCGCGTCGCGACGTTGCACGCGAACGACATCTCGTGGGTGACCACCAGCATGGTGCAGGTGCCCGCCAGGTCGCGGAGGACGGCCAGCACCTCGCCGCGCATCTCCGGATCGAGCGCGCTGGTCGGCTCGTCGAGCAGGAGCACCTCCGGCTCCATCGCCAGCGCTCGGGCGATCGCGACCCGCTGCTGCTGTCCGCCAGAGAGCTGCCGGGGCCGCGCGCCGGTCCGATCGCCCAGGCCCACGCGCTGGAGCAAGGCGCGCCCGCGCTGCTCGACCACGTCGCGGGCCTCGCCGCGGACGTGTACCGCCGCGAGCATCACGTTCTGAAGCGCGGTCAGGTGGGGAAAGAGGTAGAGGCCCTGGAAGACCATGCCCACGCGCTTCCGCAGCGCGCGCAACTCCGGCGCGTCGGACGGCGTCCGGGGCGCCAGCGGCAGGCCGGCGATCTCCACCCGCCCCGCATCGAACGCGTCGAGCCCGTTCAGGCAGCGCAGGAACGTGGTCTTTCCCCCGCCGGACGGACCGACCAGCGCGATGGTCTCTCCCTTGTCGACCTGCGCGTCGATGCCGCGCAGCACCTGCCGCTGACCGAACGCCTTCTGCAGGCCCTCCACCCGGACGATCATGTCGCCGCCACCGCCACGGGCTCTTCGCCTGCCGCCTCGAGCCGCGCTTCCAGGCGGGCGGCCAGGCGCGCCAGCGGGTAGCTCATCGCGAAGTAGAGCGCCGCGCAGAGCGCTCCGGGCAGCGCCCAGGAGCGCACGTCCACCGCGGTGATGGTCATCTGCTTGGTCAGCTCCACCACCGTGATCACCGAGACCAGGGAGCTGTCCTTGAGCAGGGCGATCAGATCGTTGGTCATCGCCGGCAGCGCGGTGCGCAGCGCCTGGGGCAGGAGGACCAGGCGCAGCGCCTGCCCGTGCGACATCCCCAGCGCGGCGGCGGCCTCGGACTGGCCCGTCGGGATTGCCTGCAGCGCCGCCCGGTGCACCTCCGCCTCGTACGCTCCGTAGTTCAGTCCGAGCCCGAGGATGGCCGCGGCTGGCGCGGAGAGATGCACGAGGGGGGCGATGCCGTAATAGAGGATGTAGAGCTGCAACAGGACCGGCGTGCCGCGGAAGATCTCGATGTACGCGTGCGAGAGGAATCGAGCCGGAGCGCGCCCGTACAGGCGGGCCAGGGCGAGCGCCAACCCGAGCGGGACCGCGAGCGCCATCGAGGCGAGCGTGATCGCCAGCGTGACGCCCGCCGCGCCGAAGAACAGCATGACCTGGGCGCGGTCGAACGTGGCGGGCGGGGGTTCATCCGCCGGCGGCGAAGCGGTTTCGGCCGGGGGCAGATCCGTCAGGTGCCAGCGCGTGAAGATCCGGCTCAGCTCGCCTTTGGCTTCCATCGCCGCGAGCCCCGCATTCACCGCGTCCCGCAGGTCCTCGTCGCCTTTGCGCATGCCGATCACGTACGTCCCGCGCGCGACGTCGGGATCGGCCAGCTCCAGGTCCGGCTTGGTGAGGCCGTAGCGCGCCGCGATCACCGAGTCGAGCAGCACCGCGTCGGTCCGTCCGAGCTGCAGATCCCGGTACGGCTCCTCCTGCCCACCGTAGAGCACGATCTCGACGTCCGGATGGGCGCGCAGGATCTGGTGCGCGAGGGACGAGGCCAGGGTGCCGACCCGGTGGCCCTTGAGCGAGTCCAGCGTCCGCAGCGTCGATCCGCGCCGGACCACGAGCTGCTCAGTGAAGTGGAAGTAGGGCCGCGAGAGCAGGATGCGTCGGCGCAGCGCCTCGGTGTCTTCCAGGCCGTTGACGATCAGATCGAAGTCTCCTCGCTCCAGCGAAGGCACCAGATTCGACCAGTCATTCTGCACGAAACGCTCGCGGACCCCGAGCCGCGGCGCCAAGGCGTGCATCAGGTCGACCTCGAATCCGACCAGCGTCGCAGGATTGCGCGGATCGCGGAAGACGTAAGGCTCGCCGCCTTGCAGATCTCCCGCCCACCGCACCTCACCTTGTGCGCGGATGCGCGCAAGGCCCGAGGCCGCGAGCAGGACGACGAGGCCGATCGCCATTGCGGGAAATTACCCCGGCTGCGCCCCCCTTGGTAGCATCGACGGATGAGCGTCCTGTTCGCCGTGCTGCTCGCCGCGGACACGATCCTGATCGCGCCGCTCACGCCCCGCGGGGAAGCGCCGCCGGGCGCGGGCGTGGCGGTGGCCGAGGCGATCCTCGACGCGGTCGTGCAGGCGAACAAGGACAGCTTCCTCACGCTCAAGCAACTCGACGCGGTGCTGCGCCGGCGCGATCTGACTCTGGACGATCCGGCCGTGCCCGCCATCGCGCCCGATCTCGCGCGCAAGCTCGGGGCCACCGACGTGGTCGCCGGAGAGATCTGGCTGGTGGGCGGACGGTGGCGCATCGTCGCGCGGCGGCTGAAGGTCGGGGAGGCCAAGCCGGTGGCCGCCGCGTACGAAGAGGGCGCGCGGGCCTCCCTGCCGGTGCTGGCGCACAAGGCCGCGCTGGAGCTGTTCGGGATCGAGCCGGACCCCGGACCGATCACCGGCAGCGCGGCGGCGCTTGAGGAGGCGGGAGTCTGCGAGGCGCAGCTCGCCCGGCAGTCGCTGGGACCCGGCGCGCACCTCACGCTCTCGCCACAGCGGCTGTCCATCGCCAGCCGCGCCTGCAAGGCGGCGCTGCAGGCGGACCCGAAGCTGGGCTTCGCGCGCGCCGGACTGGCGATCACGCTGGCCGCGCAGGGCAAGTTCGCCGAGGCCCGCAAGGAAGCGAAGCGGGCGCAGGCGAATCGGTTCGTGCCGCTGGCGGTGCTCGCCGAGTCGTTCGCGGCGCGGAAGCAGCACGACTTCGCGGGGTGGCGGGCGATCCTCGAGGGCGCGGTGAGCGAGCGCCGCGGATTCCTGCACGCGCTGGGATACCTGGCCGAGGACCGGATGGACCAGGGGGACGAAGAGGGGGCGCTGGCGATCCTCGATCGATACCTCACGATCTCCCCCGACCATCCCTGGGCGATGGCGAAGAAGGCGCGGCAGCTCGCGCGCACGGGACAGGCCGAGGCGGCCATCGCTCTCTCCGAGAAGGCGCTGGCGCTGGACCCGGGCGACCCGGAGCTCCTGATCGAGACGGCCTCGCGCTACCTCGAGGCGGGCCGCGACGCGAAGGCCGAGCCGCTCTTGAACCAGGCGCTGCACGCCACGCCGCCCCGGCCCCTGGCCGCCCTGCAGATCGGCGGGCTGTACCTGCGGACGGGAAAGAACTCTCTGGCGCGCGAAGCGCTCGAGAAGTGCCTGCAACTGGCGACCCGGGACGACGAAGCACGGACGCGGGGAGCGGCGCACGCGGATCTCGCGCGGGTGAACGCGCGCCAGGACCGGTACGACGAAGCCGTGGCCGA
>DASQAS010000193.1:0-6363 GCA_035635635.1 Myxococcales bacterium
GCGACCGTCACCGACACGCTGGCCAGACCGCCGCCGGTCTTCGTATCGGTCGTGCCCAGGGTCGCGTCGCTGAAGTTGGGCTTGAATCCGAAGCTGGCGTTCGTCGCACCGATCGCGTCCGAAGACGTGGGCGTGCAGGGCTGTATGCTGCCCGTGATGGCGCAGGTCGCGCCGCCGGGATCCATTCCGGAACCCTGATCGCTGCCGGTGAACGTCATCGAGGTCTGCTCGGCCCCGTTCGTCCCGAGACCCCGCCGCCACCAATGGAAGTTATCGTGACCACAGACGAGATTGGGATCGGTGTCGCAATCGGTATTGTTGGCGGGGTAGTTCGCCAAAAACAAGGCAGTCGGCGGCACGCCATCGATGCCCATCGTACCCGTGCTCACCGCCGTCGCCGTGTCTGCCTGCTGCGCATTGTTCGTCTTGTCCGCGGCGACGACCTTGACGTCAAACGTTCCTTCAGTGTTCGAGGCGATCACGCCGACGCGCGGCACGTGGAAGTGCCACCGGTTCGCCGTCGACCCATCGGCGGTGGGCGTGAGGTGATCCACGCGGGTCGCGGGGCTCGACACGAGCACCAGCTTGAGCGACGCCGGATCCGTGCCCGACCCGCTGTCGCTGATGTCCGCCTGGACGTCGATGTCCCCCGCCGTCGCCTGCTTGAACCACTTGCGGCCGTTGATGAGCGCTGTTGCGTCGCCGCCCGGATGCGGGCCATTCGCGACTACATTCGATACGGCCGGACCCAGACCGTCGATGAGAACCTGCCCATTCGGCTGGACCGGCTGCGCCAATGTGTGCCCCGCGTTGTCGGTCGCGGTGATGAAGAAACCGAGCGGCGCCTCGCTGCCGACCGTCTGGATCGTACCGGGGACGACGAAGTCGTACGCGTTCGCGGCGCTTCCCGCTGTTCCATTGATCGTGTTTTCGCCCACCTTGAGCTGCGCCGATGTGAGCGGCGCGCTCGACTCGAACGTCGCCGTGACGGTGACATTCTGCGCCCGCGATGACCATGTCGTCGGCGCGCTCACGCTCTTGACGACGATGCAGTCGAGACACGTTCCCTGCGGGAGAGTGCACACGGGCGGATTGTTGTCGAGTTTGCAGACCGCCCCGTTGACGCAGTTGTTTGAGGTACTCGTACATGTGCCGAGCGGAGTGACCGAGCAGCCGCAGAGCACACCGAGGGCTGCGACGACGCTCCTGAGCAGTCGCTTCATTTGCCCAAGCCTCCTAGAACGCGAATGCGGTGACGAGTCCGGCTGCCACCAGCACCCCGCTGACGACGTAGAGGATGTTCGCGGTCTTCGCCGCGTTGTTCGCCGAATCGATCGTCGCGAGGTCGGCCTGAGTGTACCGATTTCCTTGCGAAACGTACCTGTCGTTCGACGAGTTGATCAGGCTCTTGGCATGCGTGCCCTCGTAGACGGCGATGCCGGCTGCGACCAGTCCGGCCGCGGCGATCGAGTACCCGACGGGCTTCGTCCAGCTGCCCTCTTTCACGTCCACGCTGGGGTTGGGCTTGGTGCCGTGCAGGTCGGACGCCAGCCACAGCGGCAGGCCGCCCTTCTCGGTCTGGCGCGCATAGACGGTCTCGGAGAACCAGCCGCGGCGCACTGCCACCTTCTTCTCCAGCGAGGTCCGCTGCCCGACCGCCACGCGCACGCCGTGCACGCCGGGCTCCACCGTGAACACCTCAGGCGTCTTGTAGCTGCGCGGGGCCAGACGGTTGTCGATGTAGACGTTCATGTCGCGGCGATCGACGTCCACGGTGATGCGGCCGGCGCACTTGACTTGAAGACCGCGGCACGCCTGCCCCTCGGCCCAGGCCTGCACGTCGGCCTGGCGGTCCGTCTCCAGCACCTGCTCCACCTCCGAGCCGGGCAGCACGCGGTTCTTGCCCACCTCGTAGACCCGGACCGAGAGCACGTATCCGTTGCCCTTCGCCGCCGAGGATCCGACCAGCACGTTCTGGCAGCGCGCCATCCGGCCCACGTTGGAGAAGCAGGCCGCGTCCCGCATGTCGCACCTGGTGGTGGCGTCGCCGAGCAGCACGGCGTCCTTGAGCAGCGGCGATTCCTTGGCCACGTCGAAGAAGGTCTTCTGGATCGCGTCGAGGTACTGCTTGTCCGCCACGTTCCCGCCCGTCTCCTTCACGAACGGGAAGATGCAGAGCGAGGTGTCCTTCAGGAGGCTCAGATCGAGCGCGGGCTGATCGCTGGAAGCCGGAAGCGGCAGCGCGTCCTCGGCTTTTTGCGTCTGCTTCTGGGGAGCCGGAGCGGGCGCCGCGGGCGCGGGAGGCGGCGGCGTGGGCGCGGGCTTCACGGCCGTCGGCTCGTTGGTGGGCAGCGGAATGTCGTCCGGCTTCTGCTGCTTCTTCGACTGCGCCGCGGAGACCGCAAACGAGAACATGAAGACCATCACGAACAGAGCCCGCATGTCACCGCCCCTCGCAGTTGCCGAAGCCCGCTGTTCATCGCAGCAATGTCGAGGGGGAGTCAAGAAACGCGTTCGGTCGTGTGAAATTGCAGTGGCTCGAAAATCGGCCCTCAGAGCTTGTCGCCGCGGTTGCGCGCTTTGAGCGCATCCACCACCGCGCGGACGTCCTGCGCGCGCTCGCGCGGAACCACCAGCAGCGCATCCCCGGCGTCCACCACGCAGAGACCGCGCAGCCCGACCGCCGCGACCAGGCGATTCCCCTCGGAGAGGATCACGCAGTCGTCGCAATCCACCGCGATCGCGTCGCCGCTCACCGCATTTCCGCGCGGATCGAGCGGCCGCACCTCGGGCAGCGCCGCGAACGATCCGACGTCGCTCCAGCCGAAGTCCCCGGGTACGAGCGCGATGCGCCGCGTGGTTTGCGACTCCGGCTCCATCACGCCGTAGTCCACGCTGATCGACTGGAGCGCCGTGAAGTCGCCGCCGCGGGTCAGGCCTTCGTGCACCTTGGGCAGGTGCCGTCTGATCGCGTCCAGCATCGCGTCGGCGCGGAAGACGAAGATGCCCGCGTTCCAGGAGTAGGCCGGATCCTGGACGTACCGCTGCGCGGTGGCCACGTCGGGCTTCTCCACGAACGCTTCCACGGCGAAGACCCCGGGCGCCTTCTCCGCGCCGCGGCGCAGGTAGCCGTATCCCGTCTCCGGGCGCGTAGGATGGATCCCGATGGTGAGCAGGTCGCCGTTCTGGCAGGCGCGGCTGGCCGCCTCCAGCGCGGCCCGGAAGGCGTCGGGGCGCGCGACGTGATGATCGCTGGGCAGCACCGCGACCGTCGCGTCGGGATCCGCGCGCAGCACCTGCACGCAGGCGAGGCCGATGGCGGGAGCGGTATTCCGGGCGGCCGGCTCGGCGATCAGGTGATCCGCTGGGAGCTGCGGCAGCGCCGCGCGGACACCCGCGACATGGTCGCGGCCGCACACCACCCAGGTCCGCTCGGGCGGGCAGAGCGGCTCGACGCGCAGGAACGTCTCCGCGATCAGCGCGCGATCCGTCACCAGCGAGAGGAACTGCTTCGGCTTCTTCGCGCGCGAGAGCGGCCAGAAGCGCGTCCCGCTGCCGCCGGCCAGGATCACCGCGTGCAGACTCATGGCTCCTCCTGCGCGAGCTGGATCAGCTGGTTGAGGATGCGCGCGGTCGCGCCCCACACCGTCTGCCCCTGCACCGTGTACCAGTAGAGCTCGAACTGCACGCCCTCGCGCTCGCGCATCTCGATGCGGAGGTTGCGCGGATCGCGGAAGTCGGCCAGCGGCAGCTCGAGCAGCGCGGCGATCTCCGCCGGGCTGGGATTCCACGGGTAGCGGCCGGCGGCGGTGAAGGCGAGCGGGTCGATCAGGCCGACCACCGGCGTGATCACGAAGCCGGTCACGAAGGTCGGACAGTCGTCCAGCATCCCGAGGATCTCGACGTGCTCGGCGTCGAGCCCGACCTCCTCGTGCGCCTCGCGCAGCGCCGCGGCGCGCACGTCCGGGTCGGCCGGATCCACGCGCCCGCCCGGAAAGCTGATCTGTCCCGCGTGGGCGCGCAGCTCCTTGCTCCGCTCCGTGAACAGCACGTGGAGGCCCTCGGGCCGCGGCAAGAGCGGCACCAGCACGGCAGCGGCCGCCCCGAACTCCGGCCGCAGCACCGGCTGGTGGCGTGCGAGCGCCCGGCGGATCTGCGGGACGGTTATCTCTTGCCGCTCAGCCACAGCACCACCACCAGGACCGCCACCGCGAGCCGGTACCAGGCGAAGACGGCGTAGGTGTGGCGGCGGAGGTAGTCGAGCATCCACCGGATCACTGCCGCCCCGACCAGCGCTGCCGCGATGAAGCCCGCCGCCAGCGCCAGCGGCGTGACGGCGCCTTCGCCGGCCCGCATCTCGTGAACCATCTTCGGCAGCTTCACCAGCCCCGCACCGAAGATGATGGGAGTGGACATCAGGAAGCTGAAGCGGGCGATGTCGGCGCGGGTGAAATCCTCGAAGAGTCCCAACGAGATGGTCGCTCCGCTCCGGGACACCCCAGGAACCAGCGCCGCGGCCTGCGCCAAGCCGATGGAGAACGCGCGCCGCAGCGTCATCTGCTCCAGCGTCTGCGTCTTGCGGCCAACGTGGTCGGCCGCCCAGAGGATGAGCCCCAGGGTCGCCATCGTCCCGGCGATGAGGAGCGGGTTGCGCAGGTTCTCCTCCGCCCACTTGTCGAGCAGCTTGCCCACGATCGCCGCCGGGAACGCCGAGATCACCAACCCCCAGAAGAGCCGCCGGTCCACCGGCGTGCCGCGCCCGAACAGGCCGGCCGAGATCAGCCGGATCCAGTCCCTCCAGAAGATCAAGAGGACGGCCGTGAGCGTGCCCCAGTGGAGCGCCACGTCGAAGGACAGGCCGGGGTCCTCCCACCCGAACAGCCAGGGGAGCAGCGCGAGGTGCCCGCTCGAGGAGATGGGCAGGAACTCGGCGAGGCCCTGCACCACGCCGTAGATCACGGCTTCCCAGACGGGCATGCCGCTTCAGTGTCCCGTGCCGGAAATGCGGCGCAGAACCGAGGGCGTCGGATCGCAAGCGATGCGACGAGCGACGAGGGCGGATACAGAGACGTATCCAACCGAGGAGACGAGGAAGCAGCGCGCCGCGAGACGGCGGCCGAATTCCGGCGCATTTCCGGGACGGGACACTTAGGTCCCTTCTTCCCAGGAAGCGATGTACTGCTCCTGCTTCGGCGTCAGCTTGTCGATGCGCACCGCCATGCTCTTCAGCTTGAGCCGCGCGATCTCGCGGTCGATCTCCGCCGGCACCGGGTACACCTTCTTCTCCAGCTTCTTGCCGTTCTTCACCACGTACTCGGCGCTGAGAGCCTGGTTGGCGAAGCTCATGTCCATCACCGAGCTCGGATGTCCCTCGGCGGCGGCCAGGTTGATCAGCCGGCCCTCGCCGAGTACTGCGATGCGGTTCCCGTTCTTCAGCGTGTACTCGTCGAGGAACTCGCGCACCGTGCGCTTCTTCGCATTCTTCTCCAGCCAGGCGATGTCGATCTCGACGTTGAAGTGCCCGCTGTTGGCGACGATGGCGCCGTCCTTCATCCGCTCGAAGTGCGGCTGCGCCAGCACCTCGCAGTTGCCGGTCACGGTGCAGAAGAAGTCGCCGATCTTCGCCGCGTCCAGCGCCGGCATCACCCGGTACCCGTCCATGGTCGCTTCCAGCGCCTTGAGCGGGTCGATCTCGGTGACCACCACGTCCGCGCCCATTCCCTTGGCGCGCATCGCCAGGCCCCGGCCGCACCAGCCGTAGCCGAGCACCACGAACACGCTTCCGGCCAGCAACCGGTTGGTGGCGCGCACCATGCCGTCGAGGGTGCTCTGGCCGGTGCCATAGCGGTTGTCGAACATGTGCTTGGTGTCCGCGTCGTTGACGCTGATCACCGGGAAGGCCAGGTCGCCCTTCGTCTGCATGGCGCGCAGCCGCTGCACGCCGGTGGTGGTCTCCTCGGTGCCGCCGATCACGTGCTTCAAGAGCTCGCGCCGGTCGCTGACCAGGCTGGAGACCAGGTCGCAGCCGTCGTCCATGGTCAGGTTCGGCTTGTGGTCGAGCGCGGCCTTGATGTGCTCGAAGTACGTCTTCCGGTCCTCGCCCTTGATGGCGTAGACGCTGATCCCGTCGTCCACCAGCGCCGCCGCTACGTCGTCCTGCGTGCTGAGCGGATTGGAGGCGCAGAGCACCAGGTCAGCGCCGCCGGCGTGCAGCGTCTGCATCAGATGCGCGGTCTCGGAGGTGACGTGCAGGCAGGCGCTGATCCGCAGGCCCTTCAAAGGCTTCTGCTTGGCGAATCGATCGCGGATGCTGGCGAGCACCGGCATCGACCGGCCGGCCCACTCGATGCGGCCGTGCCCCTT
>DASQAS010000194.1:0-37024 GCA_035635635.1 Myxococcales bacterium
CGGCAGCAGGTCCTTCATCGACGAGATCTTCTTCTCGTGGATGAGGATGTACGGATCCTCGAGCACCGCCTCCATCCGCTCCGGGTCGGTCACGAAGTAGGGCGAGAGATAGCCGCGGTCGAACTGCATGCCCTCGACCACCTCGAGCGTGGTCTCCAGGCCCTTCGCCTCCTCGACCGTGATGACGCCTTCCTTGCCGACCTTCTCCATCGCGTCGCTGATGATCTTGCCGATGGTCGCGTCGCCGTTGGCCGAGATGGTCCCGACCTGGGCGATCTCCTTCGGGTCCTTGGTGGCCTTGGAGAGCTTCTTCAACTCCGCCACCACGGCCTCGACCGCCTTCTCGATGCCGCGCTTGATCTCCATCGGGTTGTTGCCCGCGGCGACCAGCTTGGCGCCCTCGCGGAAGATGGCCTGGGCGAGAACGGTGGCGGTGGTGGTGCCGTCGCCGGCCACGTCGGAGGTCTTGGAAGCCACCTCCTTCACCATCTGCGCTCCCATGTTCTCGAACTTGTTCTCCAGCTCGATCTCCTTCGCCACCGTCACGCCGTCCTTGGTGATGGTGGGGGAGCCGAACGACTTCTCGATCACCACGTTGCGGCCCTTGGGCCCGAGCGTGACCTTCACCGCATCGGCGAGCGTATTGACACCCTTGAGGATGGCCTCACGCGCGCGGACGTCGAACACAATCTCTTTGGCAGCCATTTCGTTCTCTCCGTGTGTCGTGAAAGGGTGGTTACTTCTCGATGACGCCGAGGATGTCTTCCTCGCGCATCATGAGGTGCTCGGTTCCTTCGATCTTGATCTCGGTCCCGGCGTACTTGGAGAAGAGCACGCGGTCACCCGGCTTGATGTCCAGGGGGCGCACCTTTCCATCCTCGAGGATCTTGCCGTTTCCGACGGCGATCACTTCGCCCTCGATGGGCTTCTCCTTGGCGGTGTCCGGAATGATGATGCCGCCCTTGGTCTTCTCCTCCTCTTGCACGCGCTTCACGATCACGCGGTCCTGCAGAGGCCGAATCTTCATAGGGTATTTCCTCCTGGGGTGAGTTGGCACTCGGAGTAGGAGAGTGCCAAAGCGCGGTCAATGTAACCGGCCGGGTAGGCCTGTCAAGGGGGTTCAGCAACTTGCCGTTCCTCCGATCGCTCGTACTATCTGTAGGGGAGGAGGTGTGCTTGGCCGACGCGCCCATCTTGAGCTCGCAATCCGTCCGCGACTTCTTCCGCGACCTGCTCGCCCGGGCCATCGAGAACCAGCGCGCCCGCGTCCAGCCGTTCACCGAGCTTTATCTGGTCAATCTTCTTCATGAGTTTCTCGCCGCAGAGGCCTTGTACGTCCAGGGGGAAGACGGCACCTGGCAGCAGAAGCCGCTCGCCTTCCTGCTGAAGGAAGCGCTCGAGGAGGCAGGCCCTGCCCGGCTTCGGATGCTGCGCCGCCTGGGCGATACCTCCCTGTTCATTTCGGGGTTCTTCCCGGACTCCCTGGCGCGGCGCTCCTCGCTGGTGGACGTGGACTACTACATCGCCATGGGCGGCCGGGCCTACGACGCGGTTGCCCGCCATGCGATGGAGAGCAGCCTCTGGGAGGAGCTGTCGGACAAGTTCCGGCTCCTGGTCGATCTGCTCAACGAGGTCAGCGAGCAGACGCTGGCCACGCACGACGCCGGTGTCCTGCGCCTCTACGAGCGCTGGCTGAGGACCGGCAGCGACCGCCTCGCCTCGGCGCTTTTGCAGAGGGGAGTCTCTCCCCGCAAGGGGTTCGTGCAGTGAGCGGGCTGGTCGGCCTCGCCCAGCTGCAGCAGCTCTTGCAGTCGATCAACGGAGTGCAGGCCGCCCCGGTGCGCGACTTCCTCGTCGATCGCGCGTTCCGCGAGCGCCACGCCCCTCTGGCGAGCCCGCACGAAGCGCTGCTCCTCCGGCAGAACCGCGAGGAGCTGCACGTGGCGCTGTTCCTCGACGAATCGGTGCTGGCGCAGCTCGGGCGCGCAGCGACCGACCCCTGGACGCAGGAGCGGCTGCAGGGCTTCTGCGCCGCGACCGAGGGCGTCTCGCACTTCCTCTACGTTGCGCACCGGGCCGGGCAGGGCGGGCAGGTCTCGCAGCTCGAGCTCGAGGCGCAGGGCGAGATCGACAAGTACCTTGCCGTGCTGCTCCAGCTCTGGGCGACGGGCCGCCGCAAGGCCTCGCGCGAGCTGCGGCGCCGTCTGTTCGAGCGGAGCACGCTGCGACCCGGATTGTCCGCATCGGAGCGCGAGCGGTACCGGCTCGCCTCGGCGCTCGCGGCCGCCTGCGCGCGCGCGTGGGAGACCCGGTTCGTGCTCGCGGGACGTCTCGACGGGCTGCTGCGCGAAGCGCGGCGGCTGTATCGCCTGGCCGGTGGGGAGAAGTTCTCCGCTCTCGCACAGGGCGCGGTGGCCTGGGCGGCCTGAGCGGTCCCTCTCCCGCATTCCCCTACAGCGGAGCCGCCTTCCCGAGCCTGGTCCATTGCTGCTCGCGGAGGTTTCGTGATGTTTCAGAAAAGTGGCTGGGCGGTATCGGCCCGGGTCTGAGGATCATGAGACTGCTGCTGGGAGCATTGCTGACGGTCGCGATCGGCTGGGGCGTGGTGCTCGCCGCTCCCAAGCCCGTACGTCGTCCGCGCGCGGCACGGACGCAGCAGCAAGCGCGGCGGGACACGGCGGAGCAAATCTGCAAGGCGCAGGGGGCGAACTGCAAGGTCGCGATGAGGCCGGACGCGCCGCGAGACTTCGCGGGCGCGGGGTGCGTCTGCGAGTAATTGAGAAACCGTAGGCCCTGAGCCGCCTGCGGCGGCCGGGCGTAGCGGTGCGGTCAGGGGGCGTGGTTCCACACCGCAAGCGGTGTGATCATTCCGCGCCGCTAGCGGCGCGGTGCTACGGGCAGCTTCTCGTTGTCGTACTGCCCCTCGAGCGCCGCGCGCACGGGGCGATCGAACCGGACCTTCCCCGTAGCCACCTCGCGCAGGGCCAGCACCGGCGGCTTGTCCTTCGCCTCGATCAGGGGCCGCGCTCCCGCCATCAGCTGCCGCGCGCGCTTGGTCGCGAGCAGGACCAGCGCGAAGCGGTTGTCCACGAGCGGAAGGCAATCTTCGACGGTGACGCGAGCCATCTTCTGACCTCACAAAAAGGCGAAGGGACGCGGTTGGATACCGGATCCTCCCGGTCCCTGCAACTCTTTCGGCGAGTGCCTCGACCGGGGCGCGGTGATCGGACCGAGAACGTGGAGCGCTACGGCGGCGCAGCCCAGCGATCCGCGTTCGCAGGTGTCAGCGCGCCCCGGTCGCGGCACTAGATTACTTGCTGGCTTGTCCCTTGGCGGGCGGCGGCTGGAGCGCGTCAGCCACGGTCCAGGGCCAGTCGTCGACCGTGCCCTTCTCCACCCGGACCAGCTTCGGGAACCCGTCCGACAGCGCGTAGCGCTTGCCGTCCTTCTCCGCGCCCACGCGGACCCGGGCCAGCACCTTGTCTCCCTCGCCCAGGAGCGTCGCGGTCTTCGGCTTGTCGAGGCCGTACTTCGCGAGGTCCTTCGCCGCCGGCACGGGTCCTTCGAAGGCCGTCGCGCGCAGCCCGGCGATGGCGTAGAGCGCGGAGGAGATCTTCCAGTTCTTTGCCGGTCCCTTCTCCGGGGCGAGCACCGCGAAGTTCTCGTCGCCCATGGTTCCGCCGTCCGGCAGGACGTCCTTCGTCCGCTCCACCTCCACCTTGCCGGAGGCGCTCTCGAAGACGAGCTTGCGGACCTGCTGCCGGTCGACGTGGACCAGCTCCTTGTTCATCAGATCCAAGGGCTGCTTGTCGACGGCGACGAGGATCTGCCGGTCGATCTCGAAGACGACGGGGCTGTCGTCGCGCTGCGCGTAGGTCTTCTTCGTCACGGCGCCGCTCTTCGCCTCGCCGAGGCGGATGGTCCGCGTGAACGCGTCCTTGTCCGCGCCGCCCGAGATCTTGATCACGGCGCTCGGCTTGTCGAGGCCGTAGTCCTTGAGGCTCTTCGCCTGCTCGGCGGCGATGCCCGTCGCCCGCAGCGACTTCACGTTGCTGATGATCCCCTCCACGGCCGGGCCGTCGGCGGGCTCGCTCTTCAGCTTCCAGGCCGAGCCTTCCTTCTCCACCGCGTAGGGAGACTTGATCCCGCTCACCTCGAGCTTCTTCACCTCCGCCCCATCGTCCAGGCCGGCGACGCGCTTGTCGCGCAGATCGAACGCGGTCTTCTCCAGGCTCGCCTTCTGGTACCCGTCGATCACCCGGACGCTGGGGTCGCCCAGCGTCTTGAGGTAAAGCGTGTTGTCGAAGCTGTTGTCGATCCCGACCTGCACGCCCTGCTCCTTGCCGTCGTTCAGGATGACCACCGCCTCGAGGCGGGGCTTGTCCAGCCCGTACGCCTTGAGGTCCTTCTCGTCGGCCAGATCCTTCTTCTGCTTGAGGCCGGCGAGCGCGGTGAGCAGCGTGTCGATGGCGGTTTCGTCGCCGCCGGTCTGCACCGGCTGCGTCATCTTCCAGCCCTTCTCGGCCCTGGTCAGCCGGACGGCGACCTGGCCGTCCCGGGAGAGCTTGATCTCCTTCGCCTGCGCCTTGTCGAAGTCGAACAGCTTCTCGGTCTTGTCCTTCGCCTCGGTCTTCTTCTGCTCGTCCTTGCTGGTCCAGAGGACCGCGCCGCCGATGGCGCCGGCGACGACCAGCATCACGAGCAGGCCCAACAGGGTCTTGGTGGTCTGCTTCATGGGGCGCTTACCGGGACTTTCGCGTCTGCCAGACCACCAGGCCCGCGAAGAGCAGGCCGAGCGGCATGAACAGGAAGGCAAACCGGGTCATCTTCTGCTTCTGGTCGGCGGAGAGGAACAGGTGGTTGCCCTTCCGCTGCTTCGGCCGGATGGAGATCTTCGACTCCTCCTTCGCCGTCCAGGAGACCGCGTTCAGCGCGAAGTCCTTGTTGCCCGAGAGGCGGTAGTAACCGTTGGAGGCGAAGAGCGAATTGCCCACCACCACCACGCGCGTCTCGCTCCCCTTGGTGGCGGTGGCGGCCAACGAGACCGGCCCCTTCAAATCCTTGCCCGGATCGAACCGCACCTCGCCCGAGCTCAGCGAGCTGGTCTCACCCCAGGCGCGCGGTCCCGTCTTGGCCAGCTCGGTCACGCTCCAGCCCGAGGGAGTCGATTGCGTCTTGGAGACCGAGCGCGCCACCGGGAAGATGGTGGCGAGGGCGAAGGGCGAGCTGCGCGGCTGCGTGATCGGGTGCTCCGCGTAGCTCTGCGCGATCGCCACCTCCGGGTTCTGCGCTTCCGGATCGATCACCTCGTCCTTGCCCACCTGGATGCCCCAGCTCTCGAACGTGCCCTCCAGGCCGACCTGCGCGCCGGGATCCAGCATGGCGACGAGCTTGCCGCCCTTCTCGACCCAGTCCTTGATCAGCTTCACCTCTCCTTCGGTGAAGCTGCCGACGGGGCCGGCGATCACCAGCGCCTGCGCGTCGGCGGGCATCTCCTTGTGCTCGGCGAAGAGGATCTCGTCGGTCTGGTAGCCCTCGCTCTTGAGGTTGTCGACGAACTGCTTGAGGCCGCGCTCGGTGTTGTCGGCGACCGCGTGCTCGCCGTGGCCCTTGGAGAAATAGACCTTCTTGCTGGAGCCGCCGGTGACCTCGATCAGCGCGTTGGTCAGCGCCTCCTCGCTGGTCTCCTTGGCCCGCGCTTCCTTCTGCCCGCTGGTGACGATGATCCGCGGGCCGGACTGCGAGATGTTCATCTCCTTCACGCGGGCGGGGTGCTTGAAGGGGTCGACGAACTCCACTGAGAGCTTGTCGGTCTTCGACTGGTACTGCCGCAGGCGGGCGTCCAGCTCGGGATACTCGGGCTCGCTGCCGGCGTAGAAGGCCTGCACCTTGACCGGCTGCTTCAGGGTCTGGAGCACGCCGATGGTCTGGTCGGAGAGGGTGAAGATCTTGTCCTTGGTCAGGTCCCAGCTCTTCGGCTTCTTCACCGCGATGTAGTTGACGCCGGCGAGAGCGGCCACCAGCACCGCCGCCGAGACGGCGCTGACCGCGCCGTAGAAGGCGCCGCGCCCGAGCGGGTGCTCGCGGCGATTGGTGATCAGCCAGAGGGCGATGCCGCACGCGCCCACCACCATCGCGCCGATCACTTCGATGCTCTGGACCGTGCCGCTCACGAAGAACCAGCAGAGGATCGCGTAGAGGAGGGCGACCAGCCCGAACAGGCCGGCGACCCGGCCCCAGTTCTTGAGATTCATCGGTTCAGCTCCAGCGGTGTGCCTCGACCGCGCGGTTGGTCGCGAACAGGCCGAGGGTGATGATGGAGAGGAAGTAGACGATGTCCTTCAACTCGATGGTGCCTTTGCTGAAGGAGTCGAGGTGGCTGACCGAGGCCAGGTAGCTGACCACCTCGCGCACCCAGCCCTCCGCCTCCGAGGCCGTCCAGCCGATGATCCAGGTCATGAGCAGGACCACGAAGGTGATCAGCGCCGCGACCACCTGGGACTCGGTCAAGGACGAGATGAAGAGACCGATCGCCATGTACGCCGCGCCCATCAGGAACAGGCCCAGGTAGCCGAGGAGCACCGAGCGCCACTCCACGCCGTTGGGGTCGCGGGCGACGGCCTGGATCAGCAGCGGATAGGTGAAGGTGAGCCCGAGCGCGCAGACCAGGATGGCGAGAGCGGCCAGGTACTTGCCCCAGACGATCTGGGCGGGCGTGATCGGCGTGGTGTAGAGCAGCTCGATGGTCTTCTGCCGCTTCTCCTCGGCCACCAGCCGCATGGTGAGGAACGGCACCACGAAGATCAGGATCACGCCGAGGTTGCCGAAGAGGTTGCGGAAGATGGCGTCCTGGAAGTTCAGGCGATTGGCCATCTCGCCGGCGTTGAAGCGCATGTACATCAGAGAGGCCTGCTCGTATGCGCCGAGCAGCCGCAGGAAGAAGTACGACCCGATGACGACGAAGAGCGTGAACATCACGTACGCGATGGGAGTCGCGAAATAGATGTTCAGCTCCTTCTTGGCGATGGCGATGGCGTTTTTCATGGTTTGAAGGGGAATCAGGCCGAGGTGAGCTTGAGGAAGATCTCTTCGAGCGACGGAGCGGGACCCATCTGGCCGTCTGCGGTGACCGCGCCGGCGTTGGCCTTCTGCAGGCCGGCCAGCGTGTCGTCGGCCACTACGCGGCCCGAGGCCAGCATCAGCACGCGCTGGCAGGTGGCCACCACTTCCGGAAGGATGTGCGTGGAGAGGATGATGGTGTGCTTGCCGGCGAGCGACTTGATCAGCTCGCGGACCTCGATGATCTGGGCGGGGTCGAGCCCGACGGTGGGCTCGTCGAGGATCAGCACCTCGGGATCGTTGAGCAGCGCCTGCGCCAGGCCGACGCGCTGCCGCTGGCCCTTGGAGAGGTTGCCGATCACGCGCCGGACGAACTTGTCGCAGTTGGTCCTGGTGGCGACGCGGTCCACCTCGCTCTCGCGCAGCTTGCGCGTGACGCCCTTGATCTCGGCGATGAAGCGCAGGTACGCGCGCACGGTCATGTCCGGGTAGACCGGCGGCGTCTCGGGCAGATAGCCGATGCGCTTCTTCACCTCCATCGGGTGCTCGAAGACGTCGTATCCGGCGACCTTCACCGAGCCGGAGGTCGGCGGCAGAACCCCGGTGATGATCCGCATGGTGGTAGTCTTCCCGGCGCCGTTCGGGCCGAGAAAGCCCAGGATCTCGCCCTTCTCCACCTTGAAGGTGACGTCGTTGACCGCTTTCAGATCGCGGTAGCTCTTCAGCAGATGAGCGACTTCAATCATCGTTTTTCCTCACATCCCTGGCGGCGGGAAAACATCGCACTGGGCGGACGCCTTCCCGGCGGCGCGCGAATATCTAGAGCAAGCCGATTTCCTGTCAAGCAGGCGGACCACCGACCCCCCTTTTCCGGCGACAGCAACCGGCCCGGCGAGCGACCGTTTCTTCCGGTCGGGGGCGGGGGCGGGGCTGGTACACTGGGCGCGGGAGGAAGAGCGTGAGCGTGATCGTGCAGAAGTACGGCGGCTCCTCGGTGGCCGACGCCGAGAAGATCCGCAGGGTCGCGGCCCGGGTGGCGGACACCCGGGCGGGCGGCCACCAGGTGGTGGTGGTGGTCTCGGCCATGGGCGACACGACGGACGAGCTTCTGGCGCTGGCGAGGAAGGTCACGGACGATCCGCACCGGCGCGAGCTGGACATGCTCCTCACCGCCGGCGAGCGGATCTCGATGGCCCTGCTCGGCATGGCCCTGCACGCGCGGGGAGTGGACGCGGTCAGCTTCACCGGGTCGCAGAGCGGCATCATCACCGACGGCGCCCACACCAACGCGCGCATCGTGGAGGTGCGGCCGGTGCGCATCATCGAGGCGCTCGGGAGGGGCAAGGTGGTGATCGTGGCCGGCTACCAGGGCGTCTCGCGGGAGAAGGAAGTGACCACGCTCGGGCGGGGCGGCAGCGACACCACCGCGGTTGCGCTGGCCGCGGCGCTGGAGGCGGAGGTCTGCGAGATCTGCTCGGACGTGGATGGCGTGTTCAGCGCGGACCCGCGGGTGGTGGAGAACGCGCGGAGGCTTCCGGAGCTTTCCCACGAAGAGATGCAGGAGCTGGCCCTGGCGGGCGCGAAGGTACTGAACGCGCAGGCGGTGGAGTTCGCGCGCGACCGCGGCATCACCATCCATGCCCGGAGCACCTTCCAGACCGGTCCGGGGACCTTGGTGAAGAAGTCGGCGGCCCGCGAGCTGCGCATCTCGGGGGTGGCGGCCGACCCGGACGTCCTGGTCGCGCGCGGCGGGGATCGCGCGGCCGTCCTGGACGTGCTCTCGGCGCACGGCGCATGGCCGCGCGAGGGTTGGGACGGGCACGCGATCGTGCCGCTGGAGAACGTCCACGGATTGCCGGCCCTGCTCGAGGCGCTGCGGAAGGTGGCCTCGGTCGAGGAGGGGCTCGCGCAGGTCAGCGTGGTGGGCACCGGGATCGGCGCCTCCAAGGAGCCCCTCGACCGCGCGCTGCGCGCGCTCGGGATGCCGCCGCGGGCGGTGCTGGTGGCCCCCCTGCGCATCGCCTTCCTGGTTCCGCGCGATGCCGCAAAGGAGTGCGTGCGACGGCTGCACGCGGAGTTCGTGGAAAGGAGCTGACCGTGGCCGCCAAGACTTCCCGCAAGAAGAAGCCCTCGGAAGCCCAGGATCTGCGCGCCCGGCTCGCCCAGGCCTTGGGAGTGACGGAGGAAGAAGCGGAGCTGCGCGCCCTGCGGGAGCTCCTCGCCTCGGTCGCGCCGCCCCCGCCAGCCCGGGCCCCGGAGAAGACTCCGGCGCCCAAGGCTCGCTCGGAGAGCCCGCTACCCCAGCGCCTCTACCTGATGCTCGACGGCCGCGGGCTGGACGGCCGCGGCATGCCCGTCGAGGTGATCGATCTCCCCTGCATCATCGGGAGCGCCCGCAGCTGCAGCGTCTGGGTGAACTCCCCCCGGATCGAAACCCGCCACCTCCAGATCACCCGCGGCGACGACGGCTGGATCCTCGAAGACCTGAACACCGAGCACGGCACCTTCCTCGGCGACCAGCGCATCCACCGCCGCCCGATCTCCAACGGCGACGAATACCGGCTGGCCGGCTATCTCCGCCTCCGCACCGACCTCCGCTAATTTCGGGGACACCCTACGCAACTCCGTGCCAACCTTGGCGTGGCGCGTCAGACTTGGCATGGGGTTGCGTAGGGTGTCCCCGAAACTCTAGAGCTGAATCTCTGTGAGGTCCTGGGCTGCGATGATCCGAGGGTGGATCGTGCGGGCCTCGTCGGCCACGGCGTTTCCATCCACGCTGGGCGAGAAGTGCGTCAAGAGCAGTGAGGCTGCTTCGGCGTCGGCGGCGATGCGGGCGGCTTCCACGCCGGTCGAGTGGCCGCGCTCGTGGGCCAGATCGGAGCGGGCGTGCTCGTAGGTTGCCTCGTGCACCAGCACGTCGACGCTCCGACCCAACTCGACGGCGGAGGGGCAGGGGATGGTGTCGAGGGCGTAGGCCATCGAGGGGCCGCGCTGCCGCGGGCCGATCAGCCCATCGGGGGCAACGACGCGGCCGCCCTCCAGCGTCACGGCGCGGCCGGCCTTCAGGTCTGCCAGGAGAGGACCGCGGGGAACTCCCGCGGCGTCGGTCTTGGTCACGTCCAGCATGCCCGGGCGGTCCGGCAGCGCCACGCGGAATCCGTAGGTCGGCACGCGGTGGGCGAGCGGGCGGCTCTCGACCAGGAACTGCGAGCCGTCGATTCGCACCTCGCCCCCGTTGCCGTGCTGCTCGAAGACGCGCACCTCCATGTCGCCCGTGCCCAGCGATCCTGCGTTGGCCAGGTGTTGCAGCAGGGCAGTCGTTCCCGACGGCCCGGCGATCACCAGTGGACGCTGCCGCCCCTCGAGTCCCAGCGTCCCGAGCAGTCCCGGCAGGCCGTTGAAGTGGTCGCCGTGCAGGTGCGTGATCAGCACCGCGTCCAGCCGCGAGAGGCTGAGCCCGGCGCGCAACGCCGCGAGCTGCGCTCCCTCGCCGCAGTCGCACATCACCCACGCGCCTTCCGCCGCGACCGCCAGGGCGGACGCTCCCCGCAGCAGCGTCGGCCGGCCCGCGCTGGTGCCGAGCGGGACGATCTTCAGCTTCACCCTGTCTCCAGCACCGCGGCGCCGCGCCCGCGGAACCGCAGCCGATCTCCGGCGAGGTTCGACCCCCCCGAGTCGAGGAGCACGCGCCAGCTGCCCGGGGGAAGGCGGGCATCGGAAGGCTGCGCACCGAACGCCGCGACCAGCAGCAATGGTCCCCGCTGCAGCAGCAGCGTCTTGCCTTGAACGGCAGCGCGCACCCCGCTGCGCGCGTCGTCCTGCAGCGCCGGATGCTCCTGCCGCATCGTGAGCAGCGCCTTGTGCCACTCGAGCGCACGTGCGTCCTTGCGGCCGCGGTCGATACGGCTCCGCCGGAACGTCTCCTCGGCGAGCGGATCGGGCACGTCGGCCCAGCTGAACCCCTTGAACTCCTCGCGCCGCCCCTTGCGGATCGCCTCCACCAGCGCCGGGTCGGTGTGCGAGACGAAGTACTGGAAGGGCTCGCGCGCGCCCCACTCCTCGCCCTGGAAATAGAGCGGCAGCGCAGGCTGCAGCGCGATCACCGTCGCCGCCGCCCGCAGGCCACCCTCGTCCGTCAGCTCGGTGAGCCGCTCTCCCCGCGCGCGGTTTCCGATCTGGTCGTGGTTCTGCGCGCAGACCACGAAGTGGCGCGCGGCGAGGTGCGCCGCGGGGGTCCCGTGCTTGCGCCCGAAGCTGGGCTTGTGCTGCCCCTCGTAGAACCATCCGCGCTCGAGGGCCGCGACCATCTGGCGCATCGGGTCCTGGAAGTCGGCGTAGTACCCCTGCGACTCGCCGGTGAGCGCGACGTGGATCGCGTGGTGCAGGTCGTCGGCCCAGCTCCCGTCCAGGCCGTAGCGCTCGATCAGCTTCACGTCGTTGAGATCGCTCTCCGCGATCACCAGGCCGCCCTCCGCGTGCACCGCCTCGGCGATCTCCTGCAGGATGTGCCGGGGCGAGTCGTCGTAGATGCCGTGGATCGCGTCGAGCCGCAAGCCGTCGAAGCCAGAGCCCGCCGGCGAGACCCACCGCAGCGCGTTCTCCACGAAATAGCGACGTACCTGCGGCTGCGAGAAGTCGAGCGCGTCCCCCCAGGGCGTCTTGTGCTTGGGCGTGAAGTATGGCCCGAACTCGCTCAGGTAGTTCCCTTCCGGACCGAGGTGGTTGTAGACGACGTCGAGAAAAGCGCTCAGGCCGGCCCCGTGCGCCGCGTCGACCAGCCGGGCCAGCGCCGCCGGGCCACCATACGCCGCATGCGCCGCGAAGAGCGCGACCCCGTCGTAGCCCCAGTTCCGGGATCCCGGGAACGCGGCCACCGGCATCACCTCGACCGCCGTGAAGCGCGCATCCGCGAGCTCCGGCATGAAGCGCGCCGCCGCTTCCGCGGTCCCTTCCGCGGTGTACGTCCCGAGATGGATCTCCGAGAAGATCAGCTTCTGCAAGGGAACCTTGGCCCTGCCCGGCCGCGGCGCGATCCGCTGGAGATCGACGACCTCGCTGGGCCCGTGTACGCCCTCCGGCTGGAGCAGGGAAGCAGGGTCCGGCCGCTCGCGGCCGTCCGCAAAGCGGTAGACGTACCGGGCGCCCGCCCCCACGCCCTCGGCGCGTCCGGTGAAGATGCCGTCCTCCTCCCGCCGCAGCGGGGTCGAAGGTCCTCCCTTCACCTGCACCGAGAGCGACTCCGCCTTCGGCGCCCAGACGCGGAAGCGCGTGCCGCCCGCCTCCGGGACCGCTCCCAACCACGGCTTCCAGGTCATGGGCGAAGGCTAGGTCGGGCGCGCTCCGCAAGCCAGACTGGAACCCATCCAAGTTGTTGCTCAAGACATGGCCCCCGAGCCGCCTTCGGCGGCCGGGGCTACTTCGCCGGGCGCGGCTCGAACTTGAACGGATACGCGATGCGCAGCTTGCCGCCGGAGACCGGCTTCTCGAATTCGAACTTCCGGACCGCCGTGACCACGCAGAGGATCAGCTCGCGGTCCGAGATCCCCTCGGCGGTGGCTCCGATGACCGTCCCGCTCGGCCCGATGTCGAAGCGGGCCACCAGCTTCCCCTGGAGCGTCGGGCGCTCCACGAGCCGCTTCTCATAGCACTCGCGGATCGGCGCGCTGTGGTCGCGGATGTAGTCGCGGATGGCGATCTTCTCCGCTCCTTCCGGATACGGCGGCGGCGGCGTGCTGTCTGCCGGGTCCTCGCCCTCGATCGTCAGCGATGCCTTGGCTTTGCTCTGTCCGCCGTCCGGCTTGGGGTCGGCGGCGGCCGAGGTAAACGAGAGGGTAAGCAGGAGCAGCAGGGGTGCGCGGGCCATCGAAGTGCTTCGAGAGTAGGAGGTCCGCCCCGGAAGGGTCAATTTCGGGGTGGAATGCGCGCAAGTCGATCTGGGGTTAACGTGTTCTGGATGCGTCGGGCCCGTTTCTACATCCTCGTACTGGGGCTCACCCTGCTGCCCCAGATCGTCGCCGCCTCGGATCTGGTGCGCTGGCTGGCGGCCAAGGACCAGCTCGCGCTCGGCCTCTCCGTGCCCGGCCTCCTGCTCGCGCTCAACCTGCCCATGCTGGCCGAGATTCTCCGGCGCAAGAAGAGGGCGCGCCTGCCCCGGTTCTTCGCGGCCACCCTGCAGACGCCCTGGACCGCGTGGTGGCTGGGCAGCCTCTTCTACGCCCTCCTCCGGGCTGGCTGGACGTTGGCACACCTCGGGCCCGCGCCCATGCCGGTGCCGCTCGCGCTGGCTCCCTTCGCGCTCGCTCTCTACGGCACCCTGTTCGGCGCCCGCGTCCTGCGCCGGGAGCGGGTCACCATCCACGTCGCCGGCCTCCCCGAGGGATGGCGCGGAGCCCGCATCGTCCAGCTCTCCGACCTGCACGCTGGCCGGCACGTCACCCGCGAGCGGCTCCAGGCCATCGCGCGGCGCGCCGCGCGGCTCGATCCCGACCTGCTGGTGGTCACGGGCGACATCGTGCACAACTCCGCGGCGTTCGCCCGGCACGCAGCGGAAGCGATCGCCTCGATCCCCGCGCGGCACGGCGTCTTCGCCTGCCTCGGCAACCACGACTTCTGGGCCGGTCCCGATGCGGTGGAACACGAGCTGGAACGCGCGGGCGTCCAGGTGCTGCGCAACCGCGGCGTGCTGCTCCAGCGCAACGGCGACGGGCTCTGGCTCTGCGGCGTGGACGATCCCTGGAGCGGCCGCGTCGACTTGCGGGCGGCGCTGAGCGGCAGGCCGGAAGGCGCGGCCACCGTGCTGCTCTCGCACCAGCCCAATACCTGGCCGCGCGCGCAAGAGCTGGGCGTCGAGCTGCAGCTCTCCGGGCATACCCACGGCGGCCAGGTGGCGCTGCTCTGGCTCCACCGATCGCTCTCGCTGGCGCGCCTGATCACGCCCTTCGTCGCCGGCCTCTACCGCGCCGGCCGGTCCTACCTGTACGTCAACCGCGGCGCCGGCTCGGTGATGCCGATGGTGCGCCTCGGCGCCCGGCCCGAGGTGACCGAGCTCACCCTGGTCCCGGCGGACGAAGCGCGCGACGACCTGGCGCTCGCTCCTTCGTGAGCGGCCGTTTACAGTAGGGCCGATGCGGATCCGGCTCTTCGATCTGACCGATGCGGCGAGGCGCGCGGACGAAGCGCTCTTGCGCATGGCGCCGGCCGCCCGCGACGAGCTGGCGCGCGCCGCCCAGGACAAGGCATCCGCGCTGGGGTTGATGCGCGGGACGACTCCGATTCCGCTGGTGCTCTCGCCGTCGGCGCTGCCGGTCGCGGAGCTTGCGGAGCTGGGCAAGGGAGCGCGCCTCTTGACCAGCGCGCTGGTGAAGGTCGCGCGCGAGTTGATCGAGCGGCGCCCCGAGAAGGCGCGGTTGCTCTTCCATCACCTCTCGCCCCTGGAGACCGAGGCGCTGAGGTCCCGGTGGCGCGAAGCCGAGGAGCTCCTGCACTCGCGCATCGACTGGTTCGTGGATCAGGCCGGGCATGTCCGCGCCCTGGAGATCAACGCCACCATTCCGGCGATGCAGGTCTACTCGGACGCCGCCGCCCGCGGATGGGTGGAGACGGTCGCGCCGGCGCACGCGCCGGACTTCGGCCGCAGGCCGGGCAACGCGGCGTGGCTGCTCGACGCGCTGCTCGCCGCCGCGCGCGGGCGAAAGCGGCCGCTCCAGGTCCAGCTCCTCCATCGCGAGGGCGATCCACAGATCACCGAGCTGCGCGAGCTCGCGAAGCTGTTGCGCGAGCGAGGGATCGAGGCCCGCACCGTCACGCCCGCGCAGGTGGTCCTCGATGGCGATCCACGCCGGGTGCTGTACCGGCATCTCTTCGCGCGATACGTCGAGCCGTCTTCGCCCCTCGGTCAGGCCTTCCTTGATCCCGTGAAGCACGGCATGTGGAACCGGGTGGACGGCTGGCTCGAGACGAAGGGTCTGTTCGCCGAGCTTTCGCTGCAGGTCGCCGCCGGCTACCTCAGCGCGGAAGAGCGCGCGGCCGTGGCCGACCTGGTCCCCTGGACGCGCCTGCTGGACGACATCGACGACGCCGAGCTGGGCGACGGAGACCGCGTCGTGCTCAAGAAGTCGCACGACTACGGCGGCAAGAGCGTGGTGATCGGCCGCGAGTGCGGCCCCGCCGCGTTCAGGCAGGCGCTCGCACGCGCCCGCGCCGACGAGCCCGGAAGCTGGGTGGCCCAGGAACTGGTCGACGCTCCGGCCATCGAGCGGTTTCTCTGCGCGGACACCGGCGCCCGCCGGCTCTCGCTGCACCTGGACATCAGTACGTACGCGTCGCTGATCCCCGGCATGCCTCCTGGGGGCAGCGTCTGCCGCGCAGCTCCCGGGCGGGTGGTGAACATCGTTGGAGGCGGGGGCGTTGCGCCCCTGTTCGCCGACGATGCCCTGGCGAGCTTGTCATGATCCGCCGCTGCCGCGGGCCCGCCGCTGGGCGATCTCCTCCAGAAAGGCGACCGCAAGGGCGTGCCGCAAGAGGTCGATGCAGGGATAATCCGGGGCATGGCAGAACTGATCATGGAACCGGCAGAGCCGTCCGTGCCGGTCGCGGCAGAAGGCATCGAACCCACCTTCGTCGCAGGGATCGTCGATGGAGGCCTCGAGCCTGGCCGTGCGCTCAGGCGTCAAAAGCGGGTCGTCGTTGGCGGGCGCGTGCGGGTCGATGAGCACCTTTTCCGCCATTTCATCCTCCAAAGGACCGCAGGGAGTCTAACAGCATGAGCCCTCAGGTCACGTTCAAGAGCAACGAGGATCGGGCGCCCGGGTCGGAGGTCGACTCGGCGGGACGGCCGGTTCCACCCGCTCCCAGGCTCTCTGACGCAGTGCGTGCGCCCTACACTCCCAGTCATGGAAGCGCTCCGTCGTCGCTTCCGCGGCCGCCGGTCGGGCTCGAGGACCTGGGTCCGGCCGCCGCCATTCGCGTGGTCGGACCGGATCGCGAGAAGTGGCTCCAGGGGATGCAGAGCAGCGATCTCGCCGCGGCCCCGTTCGGCGGCGCCATCGCGGGCGCGTTCCTCGCCGGAAAGGGGAGGCTGGTGGCGCTGGGCCTGCTCTGGCGCCGGCGGGACGAGGTGATCGTCACCACGGACCCCGACCGCCTCGACGCGCTGCGCGCGCACCTCGACAAGCTCCTGATCATGGAGGACTGCGAGTTGCAGGAAGCGCCGGAGCTGCGGCGCCTGCGGTACTGGCCTTCCGACTCCCCCCCGGGCAACGTTCCCGAACACATCCTCGGCAGCCCGCAGCCGCTCGGGTTCGAGCTGCTGTTGCCGGAAGCAGAGGCGCAGTCCCTTTTGGAGACGCTGCGCGATCGCCCCCGGCCGGACCTCGCCGAGGCCTTCCGCGTCGCGGCGGGGATTCCGCGCTGGGGAGCCGACGTGGACGAGGAGACCACGCCGATCGAAGGCGGCCTCGATCCGCTTCTCTCGTTCAGCAAAGGGTGCTACGTCGGCCAGGAGGTGGTGGCGATGGCGACGTACCGCGGCCGGGTGGCGTGGAATCTGGTCCGCCTCGAGGTCGAGGGCCAGGCGCCCCCGCCGGGGACGAAGCTTGGCGCCGGCGGCAAGGGCCGCGTCACCTCCGCCACGCAGGTCGGCGGCACCGCGCTGCTGCTTGGCTACGTGCACAAGGAGCAGATCGTTCCCGGTTCCGAAGTTCCTCTGGAGGACGGCCGCACCTCCCGCGTCCTCGGGTTGCCGTTCGGCTCGCAGCCGGGCGCTGGAGTCTGCGCATGAAGATCCTCGCCGCCATCCATGACCTGATGTTCTCCTCGAAAGTGAACGCGGCCGCCCAGGGGCGGCCCATCACCTGGATGAAGCGGGGCACCAAGGTGGTCGACGAGGTGGCCCGCGAGAAGCCCGACGTGCTCCTGATCGATCTCGCCTCGCCGCAGCTCGACGCGGTGAACGCCATCCGGGAGATCAAGCGCGCCGGCAACGTGACCGTGATCGGCTACGTGGACCACACGCGCGAGGACGTCATCGCGGCCGCGCGGGAGGCCGGCTGCGACCAGGTGATGAGCAAGGGCGAGTTCGCGCGGCGGCTTCCGGAGCTGCTCGACGGCATTTAAGACACAGCGTCGAAGAACACGGCTGCCAGCGCGCGCGGTCCGTCGTCGACCTCGGGTCCGGCCAGCACCAGCCGGGCGCTGGTCGCAGACCGCACCCGCGTCGCCGCGGCATCGAGCTCGTTCAGGGTCGCGTTCGGTCGCAGCCGGCAGCTCAGCAGCACCTCGCGTGCCGTCTGCATCGTCAGATCGAGCGAGTTGTCGTCCCAGCGGTGGAGCAGCGCCGTTCGCTGGTGCAGCAGGCCATGGATCTCGCGCGGGTCGACGCCCACCAGGCCGAAGATCGAAAGCGGCTCGATCAGGCAGCGCACCGCGTCGTTCCACGACGCGGCGCGGACGGGCTGGACTACGCAGCATCCCGTAAGTCGCGCTGCGCGGTCGAGCCTCGCCCGGGCCAGCGGACCGGGGACCGCCGGCAGGGCCGGGAGCACCAGGGCCGCTTCTCCGCCTCCGCGCCGCTGGAGGATGCGGCGGGCCTTCGCCGCCGTGGCGAGCGAAGGATCGTCGGCGGTGTCCGCGAGCAGGAGCAGCAGCGATCCCGCCTCGGCGCGCTTGATGCGCGGAAAGAGGTCATCTCCGAAGGGGAGGATGTCGCAGGCCAACGTCGTTGCGTCGAGCTGCGCGGCGCCTCTGGTGGGACCGGCGCCCAAGGCGACCACCGTGCCCACAGGCTGCATGTGGGTACAGGTAACACCGGCGCGTCCTGGCCGAAACCCCCCCGCGTGAGACACTGTCCGCATGCAGATCGAGCGCGCGGATCTGGACGAGGCGGCTGCCCGGCAAATCGTCGATGCGGCCCAGGCGGCAGCCCTGTGGCGCTTCCTGGGCGAACGGCATCCGGCGCGGGCCCGCTTCACCGGCCTCAACGTGGCGTATTTCTTCGGCGCCTTGGTGGTGATCGCCGCCATGGGCTGGCTGATGACGCTCGGCTTCGAGCGGCTCGGCCCCTGGGCCGTCTTCGTGATCGCGACCTGCTACGCGGCTCTATTCGCCGCGGCCGGCGAGAAGCTCCGGGTGAGCGAGGATCTCAAGGTTCCCGGGGGGTTGCTCTACACGATGGCCGTCTGCATGACCCCGCTCGCGATCTGGGGCCTGGAGAAGGGCACCGGCTTCTGGCCCGACCACGACCCCGGCAACTATCGGGACTTCTTCCCGTATGTCCGCAGCAGCTGGATCTGGATGGAGGCGGGCACCGTGCTGGCGGCGCTCCTGGCGCTGCGCAGGGTGAGGTTCCCGTTCCTGGTCGCGCCCGCCGCGGTGTCGCTCTGGTTCATGTCGATGGACCTGGTCGCGTACCTGTCGCGGCAGAAACACTGGGAGCTCGGGTTGGGCCAGCGGGTCTCGATCGTCTTCGGGCTCGCGATGCTGTTCGTGGCGTACTTGACCGACCACCGCACGCGGGAAGACTTCGCCTTCTGGCTCTACCTCTTCGGGCTCACCGCGCTCTGGGGTGCGCTTTCCTCGATGGACAGCGGGAGCGAGTGGCGAAGGTTTCTCTATTGCCTGCTCAACCTGGGATTCATCGCGCTCAGCGTGCTGCTGCGCCGGCGCGTCTTCCTCGTCTACGGCGCGATCGGGGTGAACGCGTACCTGGTGCGGCTCGCGTACACGGTGTTCAAGGACTCGATGCTGTTCCCCTTCGCGCTCACCGCTCTCGGCCTCGCGGTGATCGCGCTGGCGGTGAAGTACCAGCGCAACCGGCAGGCGATCGACGCGAGAATCGAGTCGTGGATCCCCGACTTCATCCGCGAGCTGTTGCCGCGCACGCGGTTCAGCGCTCAGTACTTGTAGAACCCTTCGCCGGACTTCTTGCCCAGCTTCCCCGCGCGGACCAGCCTGCGCAGGAGCTGGGGCGGCCGGAACCTCTCGCCCAGCTCGCGGGTGAGGTGCTCGGCGATGGCGAGGCGCACGTCGAGGCCCACCTGGTCCGTGAGCTTGAGCGGCCCCATCGGATGGCCGTATCCCAGCTCGATGGCGCGGTCGATCTCCTCTGCGGAGGCGACGCCTTCCTCCACCATCCGGATCGCTTCCATCGCGAGCGCGATGCCGAGCCGGCTGGTGGCGAAGCCCGGGGCGTCGCGGACCACCACCACCTCCTTGCCGAGGCGCGCCCCCACGGCGCGGGCGGCGGTCACCACCATGGGGTGCGTGCGCTCGCCCTGCACGATCTCCAGGAGCTTCATCGCGGGGACCGGATTGAAGAAGTGGAGGCCGACCACGCGCTCGGGGCCCTTGGCCACGGACGCGATGGCGGTGATCGGCAGCGACGACGTGTTCGTCGCCAGGATGGCGTCGGGCCGCGCCGCCTTGGAGAAGCGCGCGAACAGCTGCTGCTTGAGCTCCAGGTCCTCCGGGGCCGCCTCCACGATCAGGTCGGCGGCGCCCGCGGCCGCGTCGAGGTCAGAGGCCACGGCGAGCCGCTGCAGCGCCTGCTCCCGCTCCGCCGCCGTGCAGCGGCCTTTCTCCACCGCCCTCGAGAGCGAGTCGCCGATGCGCTCCAGCGAGCGCTGCGCCGCTCCGCCGGCCACGTCGTAGATCTCGGTGCGGTAGCCGGCGCGCGCGGCCACCTGGGCGATGCCAGTGCCCATGGTGCCCGCGCCGACCACCAGCACCCGCTGGACGTCGATGGCCATCACACGTTTCCGAAGTAGATGCCGCGCTTCTGCTCCACGGCGCGGTCGACGAGCCTGGTCATCTCCGACATGAGATGTGCCCAGACGTCGGCGACGGTCGGGTCGCTGCCGAGGCGGGCGCGGGCGGCGGCGATGATCGCCTCGAGGTCCTCGGCGCTGGCGATCTGCTGGTTGCCCTGCTTCATCGCCGCGGCGGGCTGGGTGGCGAGCTCGCCGCGCACGACATCGAGCGCGGCGCTCAGGTCCCGCGTCTGCTGCGAGGTCAGCGGCCGCTCGTTGACGAGCTGCTCCACCAGCGGCTCGAAGGCGTTCCTCGCCCGGAGGCAGAGCGCGCGGACCTGGTAGAGGAAGATGGTCCAGTCGCCACGCGAGCAGAGGCGCGTCGCCGCTTCCCACGGGTGCTCGCGGAGCCAGCGTTCCCAGTCCGCGTCCTTCCAGCGGGTGAAACCGTCGGGCGGCGCGACGCTCAGGTAGACCGACACAGACGGGATCGTTAGCACGATCGGACGCGTCGTCAGAAGCCGGCGAGGCGGTAGAGGTAATAGAGCGCATCGAGCGCGACCAGCACCAGCGCGGTCCAGGCGGGCACCGCGACCGGGATGCGCGAGGGCAGGCGGCCAAAGAGCGCGGCGGAGCCCAGGCCGGCCGTCGATGCGAGGAGCAGATCGCCGAAGTATCGCATCTGCAGCCCGGACGGCATCCGGGAGGTCGTCACCACCCCTGTGGCCGGGTCATAGACCAGCACCGGCAGGTGCAGCGCGTCCGCGAGCAAGTACGCGAGCGCGAACGCGCAGATGCCCGCCCCCGCCGCTCGCGTCACAGCGGATGCCTCGCGGTCACGTAGAGGCCGATCAGGGCGGCTGCCCAGAGAAACGCCGCGCCGGCACAGGAGAGCGCCGCGATGGGCCAGCGCGCCTGCCGGCTGCGGTCGCAGCCGCCCGCCAGCGATGCGCCAATCACCAGCGCGACGGCGAGGGCGGCCAGGTGCTCCTTGAGCTCGAAGAGGCGCACCAGCGCCGGAGCGTTCAGGTCGAAGTCCATCGCCCGGACGCGGAGGCGATATGCGGGATAGATCGCCAGGCCGCAGATCGCCTGCGCAACCATGGCGGCCGGCGCGATCCACATGAACCGCCGCAGAGCCCGCAGCCGCGGCCGCTCCAGCGCGGACAGGACCGCATACGCGGCGTGGTGCGTGCCCGCGAACAGCGCCGCGAAACCGAGCACCGCGTGGGCGAGCAGGAGCGCGCGATCGATCACCCCGATGGAGGTACCGCCGCTTCCTGTTGTGGACCATCCGTCAGTTGGAGCCGCGAGCTACGGCGTCTTCGGGGTCGTGGCGTGCGGCTGTGCGCTCCCGCCGCCCGAGGGAGGCGAGGCGTGCGGCGCGGGGCCAGCCCCGCCGCCGCTGGCGCCTGAGGGCGGAGGGGGCGGAGCCACCCGCGGCGCACTGCCGCCGCCATAGGAAGGCGGAGGCGCGGATTCCATCCGCGGCATCGTCGGGGCAGGCCGGGCGGGCATCGGGTGGGGGGCGTAGCTGGGACGCGCGGTCGGGCGGGCAGCATCGACGCGGGCTCCGGGCCGCACCGGCGAACGCATCGGAACCGCGGGCGCGGGCGTGGCGCTCGGGCGGGGCCGAGCGACCTGCGCCGGCTGCGCCACCGCGACGGGATGGATCTGCTGTCCGGTCGCCCGCGAGACGCTCGCCACCGGCGGCCCGAAGCTGCCGCCGCGGCCCACCGTGGCATGCGGTCCGGTGAGCGGCCGCGCCTGCGTCACGACGCCGTACGTCCGCTGCGCCGGCACCGCCACTCCCGCGATCGGACGCGTGAAGTGCGCCTCGGGGACGGCCACCCACGCCGGGTGCCGATAGCCGAAGACGACTCCAGGGGGACCGAGCGGGCACCAGGTGACATAGCCCGCGCCGTAGCGCCAGCTCACCCAGGCTGGCGCCCAGACGGCGCCGGGAATCCAGTACCAGCCCACGCCCATCGCGAAGTTCCAGCGGCCGTAGTGATAGCCGGCCCAGCCCCAGGGATCGTCGGAAGCGAACGTCCAGCCCCAATCGGTCAGGACCCACCGGCCGTAGTAGTAGGGACGCCATCCGTAGGCGACCGCGGGCACCCAGACGCGGCCGTACGGCGCCACGAACGTCCAGTAGCCGTACGGCGCGAGCTGGTCGTAGAACACGGCCTCGCTGGCGACGTTGGAGCCGGCCGGAGGAGCGGGCGGCGCTTCCGTCTGGTAGCTGTAAGCGCCGTCCGAGTCGGAATCGTCGTAGTAGCCCGGCCCCGGGGGTGGCGCGTCGACGCGGGGCTGGTCGCGGACGGCTCCGCGCTCGGAAATGCATCCGCCGGCGATGGCGGCTGCCGCGGTGAGACTCACAAGGATGGGAAGGCGTGGATTCATCGTTCTCCTCGCATTCCTTGGACGGGCGTTCAGGGCCGCCCATTCAAGGACCCGGGGAAGTGTAAGCCAGCCACGCCCTGCTGCATCGACGGCCCTTTGCCGGCCTGCCAGGCACGGCGGACGGCCGGCCTAATGCCGATAGCCGTGCGCGATGGGAAAGCGCCACCCTTCGCCGAATGCTCGGGCCGTGACGCGCAGCACCGGCGCTGCCTGGCGGCGCTTGTACTCGCTCTGCACCACCAGCTTCAGCACGCGCCGGACCAGGTCCTCGTCGAACCCGCGCTCGATCAGCCGCCGCGCCCCGAGGTGCTCCTCGACATGCGCGCGCAGCACCTTGTCCAGGTCCTCGTACGGCGGCAGGGTGTCCTGGTCGGTCTGGTTCTCGCGCAGCTCGGCGGTGGGGGGCCGCGTGAGGATGCGCTCGGGGATCAGCTCGGTCCCGCTCTGCTTGTTGAACCAGCGCGCCAAAGCGTACACGGCGGTCTTCGAGAGATCGCCGATCGCCGCGAGCCCGCCGGCCATGTCGCCGTACAGCGTGCAGAACCCGGTGGCCAGCTCGCTCTTGTTTCCGGTCGAGAGCAGGAGCGCGCCGGTCTTGTTGGAGAAGGCCATCAGCAGCATCCCGCGGATCCGGGCCTGCAGGTTCTCCTCGGTGACATCGGGCTTGCGCCCGGCGAAGATCGGCGCCAGGGCCGACAGGTAGGCCCGGAAGATGGGCTCGATGGCGATGGTGTGGAAGCTCACCCCGAGCCGTCGCGCGAGCGCCTCGGCGTCCTCGTTGCTCATCGAGGCCGTGTAGCGCGACGGCATGGCGATGGTGGTCAGGTTGTGCGGGCCCAGGGCGCGGGCGGCCAGCACCGCCGTGAGCGCCGAGTCGACGCCGCCGGAGAGCCCGAGGACCGCGCTCTTGAAGCCCGTCTTGAGCGTGTAGTCGCGGATGCCGAGGGTCAGCGCGTCGGCCAGATCGCGGCAGGACTCGTCGGAGAAGTCGGACTCGTAGGCCGCGACGACCGCGAGAGCGCCCGCGGTCGTGTCCGCGGCCGGGTCGGAGATGACCGCCGCGCCGGACGTGCGCGGCGGGCTGCTGTTGGGCCGCCCCACGTGCGGGGTCAGCTCGTCCACGATCAGATCCTCGCGGAAGGCCGCCGCTTCGCGCTGCAGCTCGCCTCCGGCGCGCACCAGCAGGGATCGCCCGTCGAACACCAGCGAATCGTTTCCGCCCACCAGGTTGCACATGGCGATCGGCAGTCCGTGACGGCGCGCGGCGGCCGCGAGCATCTGCCGCCGGATCTCGGGCTTGCCCACCGCGTACGGGGAAGCGGAGACGTTGAGGATCGCCTGGGCCCCCTTGGCCGCCAGCTCTTCGACCGGATCGCGCAGGTAGCGGGGTTGCTTCCAGAACTGCTTGTCGTTCCAGAGGTCCTCGCAGATGGACACCCCCAGCCGCGCGCCGTCCACCTCGATCAGGGGACCCGCCTCCGGCGCGGGATCGAAGTATCGCGCCTCGTCGAAGACGTCGTAGGTGGGGAGCAGCGACTTGCGGACGATGGCCTCCACCCGTCCGCCCCGGAGCAAGGCCACCGCGTTGTACAGCCCGGCGCCGGCGCCCCGGTGGCGCTCGGGAAAGCCCACCAGCGCGGCGACGCGGTCGAACGCCCGGTTGGTGGACAGCTCCTCCAGCTCCGCCCGGCAGCGGTCGACGAACTCGCCCAGCTCGAGCAAGTCCTTCGGCGGATATCCGCAGAGGGCCAGCTCGGGAAAAAGCACGAGCTGCGCGCCCTTGTCGGCCGCCTCCTTTGCGCGCTCGACCATCCGTGCGGCGTTCGACTCGAACGCGCCGATGGTGGTGTCGATCTGGGCGAGGGCCACCCTCACGGGCCGGGCGTAACGCTCCGCGGGGCCGCCGTCAAATCCAGCCATCCTGTAAGTTGCCCGGTTTTTTGATACATCCCCGCCGTGCACGACGATCTGGAGCAGCGAAAATCAGAGCACCTGGACCTGGTCCAGCGCCGCGAGGTGGAGCCGGAGGGCGTGGACACGCTGATGTCCTGCGTGCGCCTGATCCACCACGCCACGCCGGAGCTCGCCCTCGACGAGATCGATCTGTCGGCCGAGCTGTGCGGCAAACGGCTGCGCGCCCCGCTGATGGTCGTGGGCATGACGGGAGGGACCGAGCGGGCCGGGCGCATCAACCGGGATCTGGCCGCCGTCGCCGAGGAGCTGGGCGTCGGATTCGGCGTCGGGTCCATGCGCATCCTGCTCGATCAGCCCAGCCTGCTTTCGACCTTCGCCGTGAAGCCAGCGAGACCCCCGCTGCTGCTTGCCAACCTGGGTGCGCAGCAGCTGGTGCAGCGCGGGACGGGCGGGGCGCTGCGGCTGATCGAGATGCTGGATGCCGACGGCATCGCCATCCACCTGAACGCGGCGCAGGAGCTGGTGCAGGCGGACGGGGACCGCGACTTCCGGGGCTGCCTGGACGCCATCGGCGGGCTGATCCGGAAAGTGGGCGCGGATCGGGTGCTGGTGAAGGAGACGGGGTGCGGCATCGGCCCCGGCGTGGTCCGGGAGCTGACGGAGCGAGGCGTCCGGACCGTCGACGTGAGCGGCGCGGGCGGGACGAGCTGGCCGCGCGTCGAGCAGCTGCGCGCGAAGGAAGGGGCCGCGCGGGAGCTGGGCGCGCTGCTCAGCGACTGGGGCATTCCCACCGCGGCCTGCGTCGCAGCCGCGCGCCGGGCCGCGCCGCAACTGCAGATTGTCGCCTCGGGAGGACTGCGCTCCGGCCTCGACGCGGCGCGGGCGCTGGCCCTGGGCGCCGACGTGGCCGGGTTCGCGCTGCCACTCGTGCGCGCGCACCAGAACGGCGGCATCGACGGCGCCCGGGCGGCGCTCTCCGGCGTCCTCGCCGCGCTGCGCGCCGCCTTCCTGCTCTGCGGAGCGCGCAATGCCGCCGCGCTGCGCGCCTCCCGCCCGGTGATCCTCGAGCCGCTCCGCACGTTCCTGGGGAGCCTCAGCGAATGACGCGCGGCCGAGCGCCGGGCAAGGTGCTCCTGCTCGGCGAGCACAGCGTGGTCTACGGCCATCCGGCGCTCGCGGCCTCCATCCCCAGGTACGTGACCGTGGATCTGACGCCGGCCGCGGAGCCGCGCCTCGAGCTGCCGGGCGGCATACAGACCCCGTTCCCCCTGCTGGAGGCGGCGGTGGCCATCGCGCGCGACGCGGGGTTTCCGGGGATGTTCCGGGCGCGCGTCAGCAGCGAGATCCCGCTCGGCAGCGGGCTGGGAAGCTCCGCCGCCCTCGGCGTCGCGCTGGCGCGGGCGCTGAAGCCCGGATGCGACCCCGAGGAGGCGGCCGCTCTGGCCATGCGGGTCGAGCGGGTGCTGCATGGAGCGCCCTCTGGAGTCGATCCGGCAGCCTGTGCGCGCGAGGGCGTGATCTTCTTCACCCGGGGCGAGCCGCCGCGGGTGGATCCCGTCCGGGGAGAGGCGTACCTCGTCATCGCGCTGAGCGGGATCGCGCGCGGCACGCACAGCACCGTCCTGCCTTTGGCAGAGCGGCGCAAGACTGACCCGGGCGTCGATCCGCTGCTCGCCCGGCTGGGCGCCCTGGCGCGCGAGGGCAGGGAACGATTCGAGAGTGGGGATCTCAGTCGGCTGGGCAGTTGCTTCGACGCCGCCCACGCCGCGCTGCGCGACCTCGGGGTCTCCTGCGCCGAGCTGGAAGAGACGGTCGACGGGCTCCGCGAGGCAGGCGCGCTCGGTGCCAAGCTGACCGGCGCCGGCGGGGGCGGCGCCGCCATCGGTCTCGCCCGCGACGAGCCGCACGCGCGGGTCATCGCCGAGAAGACCGGGGGATTCGTGGTGAAGGTTCCGCCATGAAGGCCACGGCGGTCGCGCACGCGAACATCGCCCTGGTCAAGTACTGGGGCAAGCGCGACGAGGCGCGCATGCTCCCGGAGGCGGCCTCGCTCTCACTGGCCCTCGACCGGCTCCGCACCACCACCACGGTCGAGCTGGGCGACTTCTCCGCCGACTCGTTCACGCTCGACTCCCGCGCGGAAGATCCGTCCCGCGCCCGCGCGCTCCTCGATGCGGCGGGGATCCGCCAGCGCGCGCGGATCGAGTCGCGCAATGAATTCCCCACCGCCGCCGGGCTCGCCTCCAGCGCCAGCGGCTTTGCGGCCCTGGCCGTCGCCGCGGCCGCCGCGGCAGGATTGCGGAAGACGCCTGAAGAGCTGTCCGCGCTGGCCCGCCTCGGCAGCGGCTCCGCCGCGCGCAGCGTGCCCGGCGGATGGGCCGTCTGGGAGAACGAGTCTGCACGACAGGTCTTTTCACCCACCCATTGGGACCTGCGCTTCTGCGTGGCGGTTTGCGCGAGCGGCCCGAAGCAGGTGGGTTCCCGGGACGGCATGCGGCTCTCGCGCGAGACCTCGCCCTACCACGCCGCGTTCATCGAGCAATGCCGGCGTGACCTTCCCGCGGCTCTGCACCTGCTCTCCGCGCGGGACCTCCCGGGGCTGGGCGCGCTCGCGGAGCGGAACGCGCTGCGGATGCACGCGGACGCGCTGGCGGCCGACCCGCCGCTGGTCTACTGGGAGCCGGCGACGGTCGCGTGCCTGCACGCGCTGCATGAGCTTCGCTCCTCGGGAGTTGCGGCCTGGCCCACCATCGACGCGGGACCGCACGTCGTGGCCCTCTGCGCTCCCGAGCAGGCGCAGATCGTCTCCGACCGGTTGCGCTCGATCGCGGGAGTCGCCGACGTGCTGGTCTGCGCGCCCGCGGGGGGAGCCCACCTCTTGCCATGAGCGAGCGGCTGGAAGCGTTCGCCAAGGTGTTCCTGGCCGGGGAGTACGCAGTGCTCGATCCCGGCCGGCCCGCCCTCGTCGCCGGCATCGACCGCAAGCTCCATGCGACCGTGGAGCGCGGAGGAACCGGTCTGCGGATCGTGCACGTCCCTTCCGGGGTGGCCTGGGAAGGAGGTCCGCCGCCGCCGGGGCTCCGGTTCGCCGCGCGCGCCGCGCAGCTCGCGGCGCGGTTCTCCAAGGAGAGCGCCGATCTCCGCATCGCCTTCGAGGACGACCTCGCCCTGGGCAGCCTCAAGCTGGGATTGGGTGGCAGCGCGGCCGCGGCCGTGCTGGCCGTTCGCGCCGTCTGCGAGGCGTCCGGAGCCGCGGCGGGGGACGAGGAGATCCGGTCCCTTGCGCTGGCCGCCCACTGGGCCGAGCAAGGCGGGTCCGGCAGCGGCGCCGATGTGGCCGCTGCGGCGCTCGGCGGCGTCCTGGAGGTGCGATCGCGCATTCCCTGGCGGTCCGCGGAAGAGGTGATGTCCATGCCCGCGGAGCAGATCGCGTCATCGCGCCCGCTGGAGGTGCGCCGGGTGCGCACTCCTGCAGATCTGCGCCTTCTGCTCGCCTACGCCGGAGCCCCCGCGGATACCCGCGTCCTGGTCCGCGAGGTGCGCAGGTTCTCCTCCGCCCGGCCGGCGCAATGGGCCGCGCGCGCGGAGGAGATCGCGGCGGCGGAGGAGCAGCTTCGCGAGGGGCTGGAATCGTCCGACTCCGAGTCGACCCTCGAGGCGGTGCGCCGGGGCGGCGCGGCGATGGCCGCGCTCGGCGACGAGGCCGGCGTGGGCATCGTCACCCCGGAGCTGGCGCGCGCCTGCGCGATCGCGTCGGCGTCCGGGGCGGCCGGAAAGCCCAGCGGAGCGGGCGGGGGAGACTGCGCGGTGATCGTCGCGTTCGGCGATGCCGTCCTGGGGCGCGTCGAGGCCGCGCTGCACGCGCACTTTCCCGTGTTCCGCGTCGCGCCGGCATGACCCTTGCGCTGCTGCTGGCGGCCCAGATCACCCGGCTTCCGCAGCTTCTGGAAGCGCCTCCCGCTGCATACCCCCCGGACCGGCTCGCCCGCGGGGAGACGGCGGACGTGGCTTGCAGCATCGACATCGACGAGCACGGCCTGGTGACGCAGGTCGTGGTGGAGCAGCCGGTGGCTCCCGACTTCGACGCTGCCGCGGTCGAGGCGATCCGGCGGTTCCGATTCTCGCCGGCCGAGGTGGACGGACAGCCGGCGCCGGTGCGGATCCGCTACGTCTACCACTTCGTCATCCAGCAGCAGCGCGTGGAGCGCCCGCGGAACCCGACCGGGACGGTGAACGGCACGGTGGTGGAGGCCGGCAACCGCCGGCCGGTCGCCGGCGCCGAAGTGGTGGACGACACCGGCGCGCAGGCCGCGGCCGATGCCCAGGGCAACTATGCGCTCAAGACCGACGCCGGCCGGCGCGTGGTGATCGTGTCCGCGCCCGGGTTCGACGGCCGCTCCACGGTCGTCACCGTCCCCGAAGGCGGGAGCGTGGAGGCGCCGCGCGTCTATCTGCACCGGGAGGCGGTCGGCGATCTGCAGGCGACGATCCCCGGCGAGAAGCCGCACGATGCGCCAGTCCGGCGCGCCCTCACGCACGACGAGCTGGTCAACGTGCCGGGCAGCCTGAACGATCCGATCCGCGCCGTGCAGAACCTGCCGGGGCTGGCGCGGTCGCCGTTCCTCGGTGGCGCGCTGCTCGTGCGCGGAAGCCCGCCGCAGGACACGGGCGCGTACCTCGACGGCCACCGGATTCCGCAGATCTACCACTTTCTCGGCGGCCCCTCGGTGATCAACGAGCAGCTCCTGGATCGGATCGATTTCTACCCGGGCGGGTACGGCGCGGTGTACGGCCGCAACCTCACCGGGGCCATCGACGTCGGGACGCGGAAGGGCGATTCCACCGGCCTGCACGGCCAGGGATCGGTCGACATGATCGAGGCGGTCGGCTTTCTCGAGGGCCCGGTCGCGTCGCGAACGCAGTTCGCGATCGCGGCCCGCCGCAGCTACATCGACGTCTTCCTGCCGCTCTTCATCCCCAACAACACCGACCGTGGCGTTACCAGCATCGTTCCCATCTACTGGGACTACCAGGCGCGCCTCGACCACCGTCTGGAGAACGGCGACGAGCTGGGACTGCTCTTCTTCGGCAGCGACGACAAGCTGACGGTGGTGCAGCAGGGCGGCCGGCGCGCGCTTCCGCTCTCGGTCGACTCGCATCTGGCGTTCCATCGGATGGTGGTGAGCTGGAAGCGCGTGGTCTCGGACGAGCTGTCCTTGAGCGTGTCCCCGGCGCTCGGGTGGACGCGCCAGGCGGTGGCGACCGAGGGGGCGGGGCCGGGCGGGTTCGCCAATCCGCAGAGCGTCTACTTGACCGTCCTGACCGGCGAGCTGCGATCCGAGGTCCGCTGGAAGGCGCGGCCTTCTCTGGAGCTGCGGCTGGGCACGGACATCGAGCTCGATCGCGCCTCCTATACCGCCGACATCCAGTCCACGTTGCAGCTGCGCAACCTGGGCATCCCGATCACCCAGCGGACTCAGTTCGATCGGGTGCAGCCCGTGCAGCTCTGGGGCGAGTACGTGGAGGCCCTGATCGGGTTGGGACCGCTCACGATCACGCCGGGCTTGCGCTTCGATCAGATCCACTGGCGCGAGCACTGGCGCGCTGCGGTCGATCCGCGACTCTGGGCGCGCTACGCGCTGAGCGATGCGACGGCGCTCAAGGCCTACGCAGGCATCTACCACCAGCCGCCCAACGGGATGCAGATCGACAACGACGTGGGCAATCCGGACCTGGGCCTCTCCTGGGCGGCCCAGTTCGGCGTAGGGGTCGAGCATCGGTTCAGTGACGTCTGGAGCGCCAGCGCGGAGGTCTTCTACAACCGGCGCGAATCGCTGGTGGTCACGGTGGACCCGGTGCTGCGTCCCGACGGCACGGTCTACAATCCGCGCTACCGGAACGACGGCATCGGGCACGCCTACGGCCTCGAGTTGCTGATCCGCCGCGAGATCACCGCCAAGCTCTACGGCTGGCTCGCGTACACGCTCTCGCGGTCGCAGATCCTGCCGCCCGGCGACCCCTGGCGCGCCTTCGCGTTCGATCAGCCGCACATCCTCACGATCGTGGCCGGATACCGGCCCAAGCCGCAGTGGGAGCTGTCGACCCGGTTCCGCCTCGTTTCCGGCAATCCCTATGCGCCGGTCACGGCGGGCACCTTCGACGCGGACTCGGGGAGCTACATCCCGACGCGCGGCGAGGTCGGCGACGCGCGCGAGCGGGCGTTTCTGCAGCTCGACGCCCGCGCCCAGTACACGTGGACCTGGGACGCCTGGCAGCTCGCGCTCTACCTGGACGTGCAGAACCTGACCAACCGCTCGAACCCGGAGTTCCACGTCTACGACTATCGCTACCAGGACCAGGGAACGATCTCCGGGCTGCCGATCCTCCCGACCTTCGGCGTGAAGGGGAAGTTCTGATGCGCACCCTCTCCCTTTCCTTCTTGCTGCTCGCTGCCGCCTGCACGCCGGACTTCGCCGCGCAGAGCGACGTCACCGACCTGCGCGTCCTCGCCGTCCGGGCGGAGCCGCCCGAAGCGCAGTACGACGCGACCAGCTCGCCGCCGTCCATCGACCCGGTACGGCTGACGATCCTCGCCGCGGACCCGCGCAACACGAGCCCGATGACCATGACCTTCCAGCTCTGCGCGCCGACGGACAGCCGCCGCTGCGACGGCGGCCCGGCCACCGCCCCCGTGGCGCGACCGCTGGGCCCGCTCGACCTCCAGGTGCCTCCGGAGGCGCTGCTCGAGGCGATCAACGCGGACGATCTGAAGGGCTTCGGCGGCGTCCGCGTGCAGTTCTCGTTCTCGGTCGAGAACGGCGACCCGGAAGGTCCCGCGTACGGCTCCAAGGTGCTCCTGTTCTCGCCTCGCGGAGGGAAGCCCAACCAGAATCCGCTGCTGGAGCAGATCCGGCTCACGCGGGACGGAGTGGAATACGGGCCGGGAACGGTGCCCCCGGCGGCCACCTCCTGCGACCAGGCGACGCCGATCGATCTGCCCCTCGACGTGGAGATCGGGCTCCGTCCCGACTTGCAGAACGGCTCGCGCGAGCAGTACGTGACCACCGACTACCGGGGCAACCCGGTGTCGCTGACCGAGCAGCCCCGCTACAGTTTCTACGTCACCCCGGGGGCCGAGATCGGCGTGGACAGCGCCGACGAGCCGCTCGACGGCGTCGCGCCCCCCGACGGGCTCTCGCGGATCACCGCGCGCGTCGCGGGAGCGAAAGGGACGCTCTGGATCGTGGTCCGCGACGGCCGCGGCGGGGATTCCTGGGCCAGCTGGTGCTGGCAGGCCGTACCCGCCTAGCCCCAATTAATCGCGCCGAGACGAACAAGTCGACGTCGACGTCGACGTGGTTGTGAGCGTGGACGTGATCGTGGACGGCGACGGCGACGGCGACGTGGCCGTGGGCGGATCAGATCACCGACACAATCCCGTACGGCCAGCCGCTTCAGCAAGGTTGAGGGATCTCGAACTCGCTGCGCGGCGCAACTGATCAGGCAACGCGGCGTTCCCTCTTGGAGCCTCTTCGGCAGCGGCAGCGGCCAGTACAAGGAACTCGATGGCACGGCGGTAGACGTCGAGCTTCTGAAAGCTGAGCATGGGGATTCAGGTAGCAGCTGCACCTGACATGCCAGGCAGTCGTCCACGGCCACGTCGCCGTCGCCGTCGCCGTCCACGACAACGTCGAACGACAACGTCGAACGACAACGTCAACGTCTGTCGCTTGACTGACCGGTATTGCGCCTGGCCCGGCGCGGGGTCGCGCCGGCTGTCCCGCAGCGCCGCGGTGGTCCGCGCGCTGCCGTGGGACTACGCCGTCCTCTTCGCGGCCAGCGAGTGGCCATGCCCGTTCGGGCCTCCGGTGAGCTGCGAGACCTTGCCGAGCAGCTCGTCGAGGTCGAACGGCTTCGCCAGGTAGGCGTCCGCGTGCAGGCGGGTGGCGTGCCCTTGCACCGCGCGGTCCGCGCTGAGGATGAGCAGCGGCGCCTTGCGCCAGCCCCGATGCTCCAGCTCGCTGACGAACTGCCAGCCGTCCATCACCGGCATCATGAGATCGAGCAGGATGCAGGCCGGGTGCTGCTGGCGCAGGATGTCCAGCGCCTCCTGTCCGTTGGACGCCATCAGCACGCCGTAGCCCTCGGTCGAGAGGCAGAGCGCCAGCGTCTGGAGAATGTCCGGGTCGTCGTCCACGACCAGGACCAGGCGCTCGCGAGCGCGATCCGGTGCCATTCGTGCCCTAATAAAATGCTACCGCCACGCGGTCAATCTTCCGGCCGCGTGGGATGTTCGGAAAAGCGCGAGTTGAATCACACGGTCGCGCACACTAGAAGACATTCATGCATCGCTGCCCGAGCTGCCGCTCGCCGGTGAAGCCACGGGAGGAGAACGAAGCATTCCCTTTCTGCTCGCCGCGCTGCCGGGCGGTCGACCTGGCGAGGTGGTTCACCGGCTCGTACCGCGTGCCGGGACCAGCGGCCGAGGCGCCGCAACCCCAGGCGGACGAGCGAGACAAAGAGTAGACCCCGCCGGCCACGCCATGTTAGGGCGGGGCCCCCGATGCAGCACCTGAAGCTCCTGCTGCGCACCGTCCTGTCCCTGGCGATGAGCGCGCTGTTCGTCTGGCTCTCGCTCCGCCACACCGACGTTCGCGCCGTGGGACGGGCGATGGCCGCCGCGGACCCGGTGCGCGTCGCCGGATACGCCGCGATGCTGCTGCTCATCCACCTGGTGCGGACCGTGCGGTGGGGCCTTCTGCTCAAGCCGCTGGGCGAGGTGTCGTTCAAGCGCCTGAATTCGGCCAGCGCGGTGGGATGGATGCTGCTGATGCTCCTTCCGCTGCGTCTGGGCGAGTTTGCCCGGCCGCTCCTGATCGCGCGGCCCCCGGCTGGCGGGGGGCGCCCTTTTCCGCGGAGCGGGGCCATGGCGTCGATCGTGGTCGAGCGCATCGTGGACGGGATCGCCATCGGAGTGCTGGGCGTGGTTTCGCTGCGGATGCTCAGGACCTCAGCATCGGGCCGGTACGTCGACTTCGCGAGGAGCGCGTCCGTCCTGGTGGCCCTCGGGTTCCTCGTCCTCTGCGTGGCCCTGGTGCTGGCCGTGCTCTTCCACGACCGCGCGGTGGCGCTCGCCGACCAGTTGCTCCGCCCGATCTCGACCGGCCTGGCGAAGCGCGCGACCGGGATCATCGACGCTTTCATCGGGGCCGTGCATCTCGGGTCAGGGTGGCGTCTGGTCTCGTTCTTCGCCTTGACCGCGCTCTACTGGTCCATGACCGCGGCCGCGCTGGCCTTGCTTGCGCCAGCCTTCGGCTTCACCGGGCTCACGCCGCTGATGCTGGCGGTGATCCTCACCATCCAGGTTGTCGGCGTGATGGTGCCGGCCGGTCCGGGGATGGTCGGCACCATGCAGTTCTTCACCCAGGCCGGGCTTTCGCTGTTCCACCCCGGCGGCTTCTCGGCCCAGGGCGCCGCATTCGCGAACACGGTCTGGCTGCTGCAGTTCTCCGTCCAGGTCGCCCTGGGGACCATCTTCCTGATCGCCGGCCACGTCTCGCTCAAGGGGCTGTTCGGAGCGCTGCCCGCCGAGGAGGAGGAAGCGGCGGCCGCGGCTTCTTGACGCCCATCTGACGCGCCGCTACATTCCGCGGCCCTTTTGGCGGCGTAGCTCATCCGGCTAGAGCGGCGGTCTCATAATCCGCAGGTAGGTGGTTCGAGTCCACCCGCCGCCAGATATGATTCTTGGGATCTTCGAATCGTGACGGCTCTGCCGGTGATGCAAGCTCTAGATCCGGCCGCTGCGCGGCACTCCACCAGTCGCCAGTCGCGACTCGCGCGTCTCCCCCCTGGACCCCCCACGCGTTCTGTTTCCGGCCGCTAGATCTTCGCTTCGTCAGGGCGAGGCGAAGTTTGGGTCGCGGTACACGGGTTCGCCGTCCAGCAACGTCAGCAGGACGCGGGCCTCGTGGAGCTTGAGCACGTCCGTCTCGAACAGGTTGCGATCGAGGACGACCAGGTCGGCCGACTTGCCGACCTCGATCGAGCCATTGAGCGTTTCCTCGCGGGCGACCCAGGCCGCGTCGATCGTATAGGCCGCGAGGATGGCAGGCAGGCCGACCCGCTCCTGGGGCTGAGCCGCGGGTTTGCTCCCGTCCAAGGGTTGGTGGGTGACGGCGACCTGGATCGCGTCCAGCGGATTCATCGAAGGCGACGGCCAGTCGCTGGCGGCGAGGATCCTTCCGCCGCCCGCCGCGATGCTAGCCATCGGGTACATCCAGCGCGAGCGCGTTTGACCGAGGGCGGCTTGGGTAGGTCCATAGGCCTCGTCGTCCGCCTGGGCCCAGAGCGGCTGGAGATTGGCCGCGACGCCCAGCCGGCCGAAGCGCGGGATGTCCTCGGGCGCGACCACGCCGAGGTGGGCGAGCTGGTGGCGGCGGTCGCGGGCGCCGTTCGCCTGAATCGCATGCTCGATTGCGTCGAGACCGGCACGGACGGCCCCGTCGCCCATCGCGTGCATGTGGATGAGGAATCCTTCCGCGTCCAGGCGCCGCACCAGGGCATCCAGCGTCCGAGGCTCGATCATCAACTCGCCCCGGACGCCGGGCGCTCCGGCATAGGGCTCGAGCATCGCGGCCGTGTGCCGGTCGATCTCGCCGTCCAGGAAGATCTTGGCCGCGTCGGCCCGCAAGCGGCGCCCGCGGGCGCGGTCGCGGCGCGCGACGAGCTCCGCGACCTGTTCCACTCCGCGGCGTGGGTCGATCCGCTGGGCGGCAACCACGCGCACCGTCAGCTCGCCGGCCAGGTCCGCGGCGCGATAGGCCTCCAGCACGACGTCGGTCGCGTTGGCATCGACCACCGACGTGATGCCGGCGCGGTTGGCCATTTCGGTCGAGCGCCGGAGCGCCTCCCGGTACTCGGCCTGCGTTGGCTGGGGCGCGTGCCGCCGGACGAAAGAGACCGCGTCGTCCTTGAGGATGCCGGTCGGCCGGGGCGTCTTCCGCTCGCGCTCGATACCTGGGGTCTGCGCTCCCGAGCCGTCCGCGCGGATACCGGCGAGCGTGAGCGCGCGCGTGTTGGCCCAGGCGACGAATCCGTCCTCGGTGGTGAGCAAGGCGGGACGATCCGGTACCAGCTCGTCGAGCTTCCGCCGGGTCGGGCCGCCGTTCGCGAACGCTTTCGGTGACCAGCCCGCGCCGAGCAACCATCCGTTCCTGGGTCCGGTGGCTGCGCACGCGCGCACGGCCGCGTACACCTGATCCGCCGTGCTCAATCCGCCGAGCCTGCACCGGAGCAGCCTCATGCCTCCGGTCATCGGGTGGACGTGCGAGTCGTGGAACCCGGGAAGGACCATTCGTCCGTCGAGGCCCACGACGCGCGCACCGGTCCCCGCAAAGGTCAGCGCGCCCGCATCGTCGCCGGCGTACGCGATGCGCCCATCCTGGATCACGAGCGCGCTCGCCCAGGGCCGCGCCCGGTCGAGCGTGTAGATGGCGCCGCCGCGCAACACGACGCTGCGGCCCGGCTCCGCACGCGCCGGCGCGCAGGCGAACAGCGTCAGCAGCCCTGCCGCCACGGCGCCGTTCGAGCTCGCGATCAAGTCTCTCTCCAGGGGCTGTTCTCTCTGGCAGACCCGCCGGAATTTCGCCGCGTTGGGGAGTGCCCGGTAGAGTGTTTGGGATGCTCCAGGAACGCCTGCTCCGCATCCTCGACCGCAAGGACCACTGGGCATGGCCGTGGTTTGCCCAGGGGCGCGTGCCGCTCCAGAAGCTCCTCCCGCACTTCCAGCAGGAGTGGGAGGTCTACGTGCGCGACTTCCCGCAGCTGCTCGCACGGGTCCTGGGCCATCCCGAGACGCCGCAGGACGCCCGCGCGATGCTCGCCGCCAACATCTACGAGGAACAGACGGGCGGCATCAGCGGCTCGTCGTCCCACCCGGAGCTGTTCCTGCGCATGATGGAGGGCTGCGGGTTCCGCCGCTCCGATTTCGTCCAGGTCGAGCTCCTTTCTGCGGCGAAGCGCTACCGGAAGCTGCTCGACGACGCCAGCGGCAAAGACCACTGGGTGGTGGGCGCGGCGGTGCTCACCATCTTCGTGGAAGGAAGCCTCAACGAGCGGCGCGAGCTTGCGAAACCCAGCCCCGAGTCGGATGCGGAGATCGAGGAGGCCATCCGCCGCCACCCGCTGGTGCGCTTCCACGGCCTCGATCCGAAGTTCCTGGAGCTCCAGCGCGTGCACAAGAAGGTGGAAGGCGGGCATCGTCTCGATGCCTGGAAGATGGTGCTGGACCACGCGCCCGCGGCGCTGGAGGAGCACGTGGTCGAGACCGTGCAGAAAGCCCTCGACGCCTGGCTGGCCTACCGGGACGACGTGGTGCGGGTCTGCGGCATTACCCGTTGATCCGCTTCATTTGATCAAGCCGAGCCTCGCGGCGATCCGGATCAGCTCGGTCGCCGAGTGGACGCCGAACTTCACCATGATCCGGCTCCGGTGCGTCTCCACCGTCCGGGGGCTGATGTGGAGGCGGTCCGCGGTCCCCTGCGTCGAGACACCCTCGATGACCAGGTCGAAGACCTCCCGCTCGCGGCGGGTCAAGAGCTCGAGCCGACCGGAGGAACGCGGGCCGTTGTGGCCCTGGAGCGTGGGGGCCAAATAGCGTCGTCCGGCCAAGGCTTCGCTGATCGCCTGGCTCAAGTCGGCATACGTCTGGTCCTTGGTCACGTATCCCAGGGCGCCAGTGCTCAGCGCGTCGGCGACGGTCGCGGCCTCCTTCACCATGGTGACGAAGATGATGCGCTGCGTGGGATCGCGGCTGATCAGCTCGCGCGCCAGCGGGATGCCCTCATGGCCGGAAGGAAACGACACGTCCAGCAAGACCAGGTCCGGCCTGGTCGCGTGGACGA
>DASQAS010000195.1:0-4018 GCA_035635635.1 Myxococcales bacterium
GAGCATCTGACGGGCGCGGATCAAGCGCACCGCCTTCATGTACTGCAGCGGGGAGGTTCCGGTCATGGCCTTGAAGTGTTGGTGGAAGGTCGGGACGCTCATGTGCGCCATCTGCGCGAGCTCGCCGATCGCCATTCGCTCCGCGAATCTGGCATTCATCTCGCGGACGACATCGGCGAGCTGGCTCGCGGGACCTTCCGCCAGCGCCCGAAGCGAATCGCCCTGTGGCCCGTCGAGCGCGAGGAAGAGCATTTCGCGAATGGTCTGCCGCGCGAGTGCTCTCGTCCGCCGTTCATCGGCCAAGCAGGCGAGCAAACGAGCCGCGGCATCCTCGAGGTCGCGCGGAAGAGGCGCATAAAACACGGTGTGAGTGGAGCGGCCAACCGCGGCGCGGGGGGAGCGTTCAAATTCGAGAACGATCTCGCGCAGGAGGGCGAGCTCGATCTCGACCACCATGGAAAGCACCGGCTCGTCGGCCGAAGCGATGGTCCTGCAGAGGATCGGCATCGGTGAGGTCACTACGAGGTAGTGGCCCGCGTCGTACGGAAGCGTCTTGTTGCCCAGAGATACCTGCTTCCTTCCGGCCCCAACCAGAACCAGGCTGGAGGGATAGACGTAGCGCGTGGGCGGCTCCGGGACCGTGAAACGGTAGAGGGAGACGCCCGGGTAACGCGTCTCGTTGCCACCCTCCTGGGGGGCGAGCAGGGCGATTCCCGCGGCCAACGAGTTCCTCAACCGGGTCATGCGCGTCATCGTACTTGCCCACGTCGAGATGCGCCACCGCTCCGCGGCCTCGCTCATAGGATCAGGCAGGCTTTCGATAGTTCCGTGTCTTCCGTTTGCAGCCGCCGAGGTTATCGATCGGAGCCATCGGAGGCCCCACATGAAGCTCGAGCTGAACGGCCAGACCCGCGAGGTCGACGCTCCCGACGAGATGCCGCTGCTCTGGGCGCTGCGCGACCTGTGCGGCGTAACCGGGGTCAAGTACGGCTGCGGGATGGCCCAGTGCGGGGCGTGCACGGTGCACCTGGATGGTAAGGCGGTGCGGTCCTGCGTGCTGCCGGTGGCATCGGCCGCGGGAAAGAAGATCACCACCATCGAAGGCCTCTCGCCCGACGGCTCGCACCCCGTGCAGGTGGCCTGGGCCGAGACCGACGTGGTCCAGTGCGGGTACTGCCAGTCGGGCCAGATCATGTCGGCGGCCGCCCTGCTGGCAGAGAAGCCCGACCCCAGCGACGAGGAGATCGACCGGGCGATGGCGGGCAACATCTGTCGCTGCGGGACATACCAGCGCGTGCGCGACGCCATCCGCCGCGCCTCGTCGATGAGGAGGGCCCGGCGATGACGCTCAGCCGTCGCGACGTGCTGGTCTCGGGGGCGGGGCTCTTGATCGCCTTCCACGTGCCGCGCAAGGGGCGCGCGGCGCAGATGGACAAGAAGCCATCGGTCGATCCCAACGCCTTCGTCCGCGTTGCTCCCGACGAGTCGGTGACGGTGCTGCTCGCCCACTCGGAGATGGGGCAGGGCATCTGGACCACGCTGGCCATGCTCATCGCCGAGGAGTTGGACTGCGACTGGTCGAAGATCCGCGTCGAGCACGCGCCCGCCGCGCCCGCGTACGCGCATACCGCGTATGGCCTGCAGATGACCGGCGGCTCGACCACCACCTGGTCGGAGTTCGATCGCTACCGAATCGTGGGCGCGATGGCGCGCGCGATGCTGCTGCGCGCCGCCGCCGAGCGGTGGAAGGTGCGGCCCCGGTCGCTCCGCACCGAGAGCGGCTTCGTGGTGCACCGGACGGAGCAGCTTTCGTACGGACAGCTAGCGGAGGCGGCGCAGCGACTCTCGCCGCCGGCGTCGGTGGAGCTGAAGCCGAAGAAGGACTGGAAGCTCATCGGCAAGCCCATGCGGCGGCTGGACACGCCGGAGAAGATTACCGGGAAGGCGCAGTTCGGCATCGACGTGCAAGTGCCGGCAATGCGCACCGCGCTCGTCGCCCGCTCGCCCGTCTTTGGCGGCAAGGTGAAATCGTTCGACGCGAGCAAGGCCAGGGCAGTGCCCGGCGTCGAGCAAGTCGTGCAGATGCCGTCCGGCATCGCGGTGGTGGCGACCAATTTCTGGAGCGCCAAGCTGGGCCGTGACGCGCTGCAGATCGATTGGGACCCGGGCGCAGGCGCTGAGTTGGACACTGGCAAGCTGCTGGCGTCGTACCGCGAACTCGCCAAGGCGCCCGGCACGTTGGCGGCGGCCAAGGGCGACGCGGACGCCGCGCTGGTCGGCGCGGCCCGACGTCTCGAGGCCGAATACGACGTGCCCTACCTGGCGCACGCGACCATGGAGCCGCTCAATTGCACCGTGCGCCTCGAGGGCGGCCGCTGCGAGATCTGGACCGGCACGCAGTTCCACGGGGTGGACCAGATGGCGGCGGCGCAGGTCGCCGGCGTGCCGCCGCAGAACGTGATCATCCACACGCCGTTCCTCGGCGGCGGGTTCGGCCGGCGGGCGACGCTCGACTCCCACTTCGTGGCCGAGGGCGTGCACGTGGCCAAGGCAGCCGGCGTGCCGGTGAAGGTGGTGTGGACGCGCGAGGACGACATCCGCGGCGGGCACTACCGGCCCATGTACGTGCACCGCATCGAGGCCGGGGTGGACGAGAAGGGCCTGCCGCAGGCGTGGAGGCACACCGTCGTCGGGCAGTCGATCTTGACCGGCACCCTGTTCGAGAAGTTCGCGGTCAAGGATGGTGTGGACGCCCAGTCGGTAGAGGGCGCGGCCGATTCGCCCTACTTGGACGCGGTGGCGGCGCGGAAGATCACGCTGCACTCGCCGCGGAACCAGGTTCCGCCGCAGTGGTGGCGCTCGGTCGGAAACTCGCACACCGCCTTCGCGGTGGAGAGCATGATCGATGAGTTGGCCTGGGCGGCAAGGCGCGATCCTCTCGAGTTCCGTGGCGCGCTTCTGGCCGACAAGCCCCGCCACCTTCGAGCGCTCGAGGCCGCGGCGACGAGCGCCGGCTGGGGCACGGCGCCCCCTGAGGGGCGCGCGCGGGGCCTGGCGGTGCACGATTCGTTCGGCAGCATCGTCGCCGAGGTGGCGGAGGTGTCCGTCGACGCCAGGAAACGCATCCGTGTGCACAAGGTGAGCTGCGCGGTGGACTGTGGCCAGGTCGTCAATCCGTTGGGAATCGAGGCGCAGGTGCAGGGCGCCGTGGTCTTCGGCCTCTCCGCGGCGCTGCTCGGCGCGGTGACGCTCAAGGAGGGCCGCGTGGAGCAGAGCAACTTCCACGACTATCGCGTGCTGCGCATGCCCGAGGTGCCGGACGTGACGGTGCAAATCCTCGAGTCCGACGCGAAGATGGGCGGCATCGGAGAGCCCGCGACTGCCCCAATCGCGCCGGCGGTGGCCAACGCGGTGTACGCCTTGACCAGGCAGCGGCTGCGCTCGCTGCCGCTGAGGCTGACATGAGATCGAGCGCGCTCGTCATCGTGCTGTTCCTGGGCTGCTCGCACTCGGAGCTCGCGCCCACCGCGGCCGCGTCGCCGGCGGCGGACGCCATCGCCTCGTTCGAGACGGTGCGCGCGGTGCTCCAGAGCCCCCGCTGCGTCAATTGCCACCCGCAGGGCGACGAGCCGACGCAGGGTGACGAGGGCCGCGTCCACGACCAGTTCGTACTGCGCGGCCCCGAGGGCAAGGGCGCTCCCGGCCTGCATTGCGCCACGTGCCACGGCCAGGCCAATCGCCCCGCGAGCTACGGCGGGCATATGCCACCGGGCGTGTCCACGGGCTGGCGGCTGCCTCCGCCGGAACACAAGATGGTGTTCGCCGACCTATCGTCGTCTGCGCTCTGTGAGCAGCTCAAGGACCCCAAGCGGAACGGCGGGAAGACGCTGGCCGAACTGGTCCATCACGTCTCCTCCGACCCGCTGGTGCTCTGGGCCTGGTCACCCGGCTATGGCCGCGCCCCGGTGCCCGTGCCGCATGCGGAGTTCGTGCGCGCCGTCAGAGCCTGGGTGGACGC
>DASQAS010000196.1:0-14445 GCA_035635635.1 Myxococcales bacterium
CCGCGCGATCTGCACGCAGCGGATTTCTTGCAGGCGCGAATTCATCAGCACGGCCCAGAACTCCTCGTGCGGCAGGTGCGCGAGCCGGGCCCAGAGCACGCAGGCCACGTCCTGCGCGCGCAGCAGGCGCCGCCGTTCTCCCGCGGGCGCGAGCGCGACCCGGCGGCCCAGCTCGAGCGCGGCGAGCACGCGCCCGGCTGCGCTGGAGGTCATGCCGGCCTCGAGCAGCAGCTCGCCCGCGCTGGCCCTGCGCAACGACGCCAGCCCTCGCGACAGCAGCCGTCCGGCCAGCAGATCGTCCCGGGCGCCCAGCACGATGCGCAACAGCTCCGCATCCGCCAGCCCCGCCGCTCCTTCGCCCAGGATCCGATCCGCCTTCGGCACGCTGGGGGTGGATTGCAGCGCACATGCCACGCCGCTTCCGGGCGGAGGGTCCCGGAATGGAGCTCCGAAGACGGGCCGGCGGTCTCAGAATCGGGCGCTGAGCGCGAAGAACGCCTTGATCTTGTCGTTGGTCTCGCGCAGGCGAGCCGAGAGCGTGCGCACGAAGGTCCAGAGCAGCTCGTACGCCAGGTCCTTGTGCAGGAACATCAGCTCTTCCAGGTCCGCCTTCTGGATCACGTAGAGCGTGCAGGGCATGTGCGCGGTCGCGTCGGCGCTGCGCGGCGTGTCGTCGATCAGGGCCATCTCGCCGAAATAGCTGCCGGGTTCGAGGATGGCGAGCGCCTCTTCACCCACGCCCGGCACCATCTTGGAGATCCGCACCTTGCCGGACCCGATCAGGTACATCTCCGTCCCGACCTCGCCCTCGTGGAAGATCTTCTCGTTGGCGCGCACCTGCTTCTGGCTGGCGATGTTCGCCACCTTTGCCAGATGGTCCGCCGTCAGGTTGGCAAACAGCGGAATCTTCTTGAGCTGTGCGGGATCCAAGGAACCTCGGCGCTCGGCAGTCTAACAGAAGCGCCGGGCGGGCGCGCCTTTTCCGGGTTAGATTACGCGCCCTTTGGCAAGGAGATCGGCGTGGAGAAGGAGCAGGTCGTCATCATCGGATCGGGGCCCGCCGGTTACACCGCGGCCATCTATGCAGCCCGCGCCAACCTCAAGCCGGTGCTCTTCACCGGCATGCAGCCGGGCGGACAGCTCACCATCACCACCGACGTAGAGAACTACCCCGGGTTCCCCAAGGGGATCCTGGGGCCGGAGATGATGGAGCTGTTCCGGGCGCAGGCCGAGCGCTTCGGCACCCAGATCATCGACGGCATGGTCACCAAGGTGAACTTCCAGAAGCGTCCCTTCCACGTGGTAGGCGACAGCGGCAAGGAGATGCTCGCCGAGACGGCGATCATCGCCACCGGCGCCTCCGCGAAGTGGCTCGACATCCCTTCCGAGAAGCTGCTCTCCGGGCACGGCGTCTCCGCCTGCGCCACCTGCGACGGTTTCTTCTTCCGCGGCAAGGAGCTGGGCGTGGTGGGCGGCGGCGACACGGCGATGGAGGAGGCGACTTTCCTCACCAAGATGGCGAGCAAGGTGACGGTCATCCACCGCCGCGACTGGCTGCGCGCGAGCAAGGTGATGCAAGACCGGGCGAAGGCCAACCCCAAGATCGCCTGGGCCTGGAACCAGGAAGTGATCGAGGTGCTGGGCGACAAGCAGAGCGGCGTCCGCGGCGTGCGCACGCGCGACACGAGGACCGGGGAGACGCGCGAGCTCCCGATGGGCGGCCTGTTCGTCGCCATCGGCCACCAGCCGAACACCGACCTCTTCAAGGGCCAGCTGGAGATGGACGAGGTCGGCTACATCAAGGTGAAGCACGGGACCACGAAGACCTCGGTGCCGGGCGTGTTCGCCTCGGGCGACGCGGCCGATCCGGTGTACCGGCAGGCGGTCACGGCCGCGGGGACGGGGTGCATGGCGGCGATCGACGCGGAGAGGTTTCTCAGCGGACACTGAGCCGCGCCTGCGGCGCGGCAGCGCCTACCGATGAGCCTTGCGCCGGGAGTTCGGCGGCATCAGCGGCTGGTTCGCGCGCGGCTGCGGCGCCTCGTCGGTCCGGTTCCAGACGCCCGAGCGCCCGCCGCTCTTGTGCACCAAGCGGACCGACACGACTTCCATCCCGCGATCGTGCCGCTTCGCCATGTCGTACAGGGTCAGCACCGCCGCCATCGCGGCCGTCAGCGCTTCCATCTCCACGCCGGTGCGCTCGACCGCGTGCACCCGCGCCTCGATCCGCACCACCCCGGCGCTCTCGTCGCAGGCCACGTCCACGTCCGCTCCCACCAGCGAGATGGGGTGGCACAGCGGCAGCAGGTCCGGCGTGCGCTTCGCCGCCATGATGCCGGCGATCCGCGCCGCGGCCAGCGCGTCGCCCTTCTCCAGCCTCCCCTCGTTGAGGAGCTTCAGCGTTTCCCGGGAGCAGCGGAGCTCGGCACGCGCGACCGCGATCCGCGACGTGCGATCCTTCTCCCCGACGTCCATCATTTTCATGGGGGTCTACAGCCCGCGATCGCGGAGCTGCTCGTCGTCCTCCCCGTTGAGGTGACCCACTTCGTGCATCAGCGTGTCGCGCACCTCGCGGCGCAGCTCGTCGTCGTTGTGCGCCGCGCGGGACAGGTTGCGGCGGTAGAGGAGGATGGTCGGCTTCGCGTCGGCGGGGGCGCTCTCCGGCGGCGGCCGGAACAGCCCGAGGATGCCGGGGGAGAGCGGCGGATCGGTCGCGACCAGGTCGCTCACCTCGGGCAGATCGCTGACCTCGAAGTTCGCCTTCGACAGCCCGGCCTTGATCGCGGGCGGCAGCCGATCCAGCTCCTCCTGCACGATCTTCTGGAAGACGCCCCGCGGCGCCTGGGCGGTGGCCTTGAACGCGTCCGGATCCAGCTTGTGGGCGCGGGCGAAGTGCGCGGCGGCGGCGACGTCGTCGTGCGCGCGCTCCGCGATCAGCCCCAGGTAGTGCTCGGCCCAGGCGTCCGGGACCTCGTTGGCGAGCCTTCCGAGCTCGACCCGCGCCTGGTCGAAGCGGCAGAGCTCGAAGAGCGCGACGCCCTTCTCCCTCCGCGCCTCGCGATCCTTCGGCTCGTACTCGAGCGCCTTGTTCGTGGCGGCCAACGCGTCGGCCGGGCGGCCGAGATCGTCCAGCGCCATGGCCTGGAGCAGGTGCAGCTCCTTCAGGAGCGAGCGGTCGCGGATCTTGTGCGCGCGCGGCAGGGCGCGCTTCACGTACTGCAGCGACAGCTCGAGGTCGTCGCGCGAGCCGAGGCGGCGCACGTGCAGGTCCGCGGCCGAGCGCAGCACCTCGGGATCGTCGGGATCGATGGCCATCGCGCGCGCGTAGGCGGTGCGCGCTTCCTCGATGTGGCCCAGCTCCGCCAGCGCGGCGCCGCGGAAGTGGTGCGCCGCCACGCTGGTCCCGTCCGTTCGCGTGGCCTCGCGCGCGCACTCCAGCGCGTCCTCGTAACGGCCCTTCTCGAAGTCGCGCGAGGCCTGCTCGAGCAGGTCGGGCAGCGCGGGATCGCGCCCGCTCGAAGTGGCGACGCACGGCGCAACCGGCGGCTGCGGCTGCGGGCGCTCGTCGGCCGGCGGGGCGTCGAGCGGCTTGGCGACGGCGCCCAGGGTCGCCGACTTCTGGACCAGCGGCGCGGTCTGCTGCGCGGTGGAGGCAGACTGCTTGCGGCAGGCAGCCAGCGCGAGCGCTGCTCCGGTGATCAAAAGCACTCGATGGCGTCGCAACTTATCGGTCATCGGTCGCTTGTCGAACACGCGTGCTCGGCCTTTGCTTTCCCGATTGGCAACCTGCGCAGCACCCACATGGTACCACACAGCAACCGGCCGGGCAGGCCTTCAGTCAACAGTCTGTCCGGCATCGCGGCTGCGCTCAAGTTCCTCGTCGTCTCCGGCGCGAGGCGAGCGCCAGGACCGCCAGGACGGCCATCCAGCCGGCCGTGGTGTCGGAGTGCGAGCAGCCGATCCCAAGGAAGGCGGTCTGCCGGTCGCCCGCTCCGGCGTCCGGATTGACCGATCCAGCATCGAGGGGTGGATTGGCTCCGCCGTCCGCCGGAGACTCACAGTTGCCGCTGAGGCCGCCCGGACCCGAATCGGGCGATCTAGCGAGCGCCGAAGGCGCTCGGAACAGCCAATCCCTTACGTCTCGAGGAACGCCTCGGGTCCCTCCCAAAAGACGTGGCGCCGCAACTCTTCCGACAGCCCCGCCGCCTTGAGGGCTTCATCGGCCTTCGGCAGCGCCAATAGATCAGTCGCTCCTTCCCCGATGTCGCTCGTCAGAACGATTCGCTCGGCGCCGTGCTTGGAGATGAGCGCAGCGGCGGTCGCAGCTTCGAACAGCCCCGGCTGCAGCGTGAGCCCGCACCAGCACCCCACTCCTCGGGCCAGAGCGAACGTCTCCGGGCTGACGTGGTCGACCAGCACGCGCGAGGGTTCCACCGGCGAGCTTCTGAGCAGCGCCAGCACCCGCCGCGTCCGCGCTGCCTTCTCCTTGTCCGGCGTATGCACGATCACCGGCCTGCGCAGGCGCGCCGCGAGCCCCAGCTGGCGCGAGAAGATCTCCTCCTCGCGCTCTCCCCCCTCCTGCAGCCCGAGTTCGCCGAGCGCGACCACGCGGGGATCGTCGAAGTAGTGCGGCAGGCGGACCAGGAGTTCGTCCACGCCGTGCCAGGGGATCCGCGCGGGGTGCAGCGCGAGTGCGACCATCGGCCGGATCCCGGCGACCTCCAGGCGCCGGACCTGGAGCCCGACCAGCTCGTCCCAGTGCTTCCTCAGATCGGCGGCGCTTCCGGCCCCCGCGTCGCGCGCGCAGGTGACCGCCGCTTTCACCCCGAAATACGCCAGGGTAGCGAGGTCGGCGTCGGGGATGCCGTCCGCGTGCAGGTGGAGATCGAAGAACACCGCATCGACGGTAACATGTGGCATGCACTTGGCAGCAGGCGTTCGACTGCCTACCAAACCAGGACAACCGCGCAGGGGGAAAGGCTTGTCGAGCGCTGGACAGAAGATCGCTGCGGTCGTGCTGGCCGCGGGCAAGGGCACGCGGATGAAATCGGAGAAGGCGAAGGTGCTGCACCAGGCCGCGGGCAGGCCCATCGCGTTCTTCCCCATCCGCGCGGCCCTGGCCCTCGACGCATCTCCGGTGGTGGTGGTGATCGGGCACCAGGCCGAGACCGTGCAGGAGGAGCTGTCCCGCCTGTTCGCCGGCGCGCCGCTGCGCTTCGCGCTGCAGGCGGAGCAGCTCGGGACCGGTCACGCGGTGCGCTGCGCGGAGGAGGCGCTGCGCGGTTTCGACGGCAGCGTGCTGATCCTCGCCGCCGACGTTCCGCTGATCCGCGCCGAAACGTTGCAGAAGCTGGTCTCGGCCCGGCAGGACGCCGACGTCGCGCTGCTCACCTGCCGCGCGAAGGATCCGAAGGGCTACGGCCGCGTCGTGCGCCGGGAGGACGGGAGCGTCGCCCGGATCGTGGAGGAGAAGGACGCGTCGGCGCAGGAGCGCGGAATCTCCGAGATCAACGCCAGCATCTACCTGGTGGACGCGAGGTTCCTCTTCTCCGCCCTGCGGGCGGTGGATCGCAGCAACGCTCAAGGCGAGTACTATCTGACCGACATCGTCGCCAGGGGCCGCGCCGTCGCGGTCGAGGCGGAGGAGAGCGAAGTGTCCGGCGTCAACGATCGCGCGCAGCTCGCGAGGAGCGCGGCGCAGCTGCGCGAGCGGCGCAACGCGCAGCTGATGAAGGACGGGGTGACGCTGGTGGATCCGGCGGTCACCTACGTGGACGAGGGCATCGAGGTGGGCGCGGACAGCGTGCTCGAGCCGATGGTCTCGCTGCGCGGGAAGACCAAGGTGGGACGGAACGTCCGGATCGGCCAGGGCTGTGTGATCGTGGACAGCGAGATCGCCGACGGGGCGGAGATCCTGCCCTACACGCACATGACCGAGAGCCGCATCGGCCCGGGGGCCGTGGTCGGTCCCTTTGCGCGGCTGCGGCCCGGTGCACAGCTTGCCGAGCGGGCGAAGGTAGGAAATTTCGTGGAGCTGAAGAAGACCTTGCTGGGCAAGGGCAGCAAGGCCAGCCACCTCTCCTACCTGGGGGACGCGGTGATCGGCGAGGGCTGCAACGTGGGCGCCGGGACCATCACCTGCAACTACGACGGCAAGAACAAGCTCGCCACCACCATCGAGGACGGGGCCTTCATCGGCAGCGACTCGCAGCTGGTCGCGCCGGTGAAGATCGGCAAGAACGCGTACGTCGGGAGCGGCACCACCGTCCGCGAGGACGTGCCTCCTGGCGCGCTGGCGGTCAGCGCGGGCAAGCAGCGGAACATCGAGGGTTGGGTCGAAAAGAAGGCGCCGCGCAAGGCGCCGAAGAAGGACTAGGAGAGCGACGAATCATGTGCGGCATCGTGGGATACGTGGGCGAGGAGGAGTGCGCGGGGCTTCTGGTCGACGGCCTGCGCAAGCTGGAATACCGCGGATACGATTCGGCCGGCGTGGCGGTGCTGGGCGACCGCGGCCTGACGGTGGTCCGGGCCAAGGGGAAGCTGTCGAATCTGGAGAAGCGGCTGGGCGAGTCGATGCCCAAGGGCTTCACCGGCATCGGCCACACCCGCTGGGCCACGCACGGCAAGCCCTCCGACGAGAACGCGCACCCGCACAAGTACGGCGGCGTGGCGGTGGTCCACAACGGCATCATCGAGAACCACCTCGAGCTGAAGGAGGCGCTGGGCAAGTCCGGGCACAAGTTCAGCTCGGAGACCGATACGGAGATCTTCGCGCACCTGATCCACGTGGAGATCGAGAAGGGCCGCGCGCTGCCCGACGCGGTCCGCGCGGCGCTCCGGAACGTCAGGGGCACCTACGCGCTGGCGGTGGTCTCGGAGAAGTTCCCCGACATGCTGGTGGTCTCCAAGAACGCCAGCCCGCTGGTGGTCGGCCTCGGCCAGCACTGCAACTTCGTCGCTTCCGACGTGCCGGCGATCCTGGCCCACACCCGCGACGTCATCTACCTCGAGGAAGGCGACTTCGCGGTCATCACCAAGAAGAGCGTGGAGCTGTCCGACAGCGCGGGGCACAAGCTCTCGCGCGGCGTCAAGCGCATCGACTGGACGCCCACCATGGCCGAGAAGAACGGCCACAAGCACTTCATGCACAAAGAGATCCACGAGCAGGCGCGCGCGCTGACCGACACCATCCGCGGCCGCGCCAGCGTGGAGGAAGGCGACGTCTATCTCGACGGCTGCAAGCTGGACGCGAAGCTGGTGCAGAAGCTGGGCAAGGTCCAGGTGGTCGCCTGCGGCACCTCCTGGCACGCCTCGATCACCGGCAAGCTGATGATCGAGACGCTGGCGAAGATCCCCGTCGAGGTGGACCTGGCCAGCGAGTTCCGCTACCGCGAGCCGTTGCTCGACCAGAACACGCTCTGCGTCGCGGTGTCCCAGTCCGGCGAGACCGCCGACACGCTGGGCAGCTTCCGCGAGGCGAAGGCCCGTGGCGCCCGCGCGCTGGCCATCTGCAACGTGGTGGGGAGCGCCATCGCTCGCGAGGCGGACGACGTGCTCTACACGCACGCCGGGCCGGAGATCGGGGTCGCCTCCACCAAGGCGTTCACCACCCAGCTCGCGGCCCTCTTCCTGCTGGCGGTCCGGCTCGGGCGGCTGCGGGGGACGCTCTCCGCCGAGCAGGCCCAGCGGCATCTGCAGGCGCTGAACGAAGTGCCGATGCTGGTCGAGCGCGTGCTCAAGTACGAGGACGTGATCAAGCAGGCGGCCTACAAGTTCAGCCAGGCCCGCGATCTGCTCTTCCTCGGCCGGGGCCCGCAGTACCCGGTCGCGCTCGAGGGCGCGCTCAAGCTGAAGGAGATCTCCTACATCCACGCTGAGGGGTACGCGGCGGGCGAGATGAAGCACGGGCCGATCGCGCTGATCGACGAGAACATGCCGGTGATGGTGCTGGCGCCGCGCGACTCGGAGCACGAGGCGGGCGTGAACTACGAGAAGATCCTGGGCAACATCCAGGAGGTGCGCGCGCGCGGGGGGCGCGTGATCGCCATCCACTCCGAGGGCGACACCCGGGTGCCGACGCTGGCGGAGGCCTCGATCCCGGTGCCGCAGACGAACTCGCTCTTGATGCCGATCATCTCGGTGATCCCGACGCAGCTCTTCAGCTACCACGTCGCCGATCACCGCGGCACCGACGTGGACCAGCCGCGCAACCTCGCCAAGTCGGTCACGGTGGAGTAGGCGCTGTCGCCGAAGGCGACACTGCGCCTATGCTTTTCCTGCGTGTTCCCGCGAAGCCGCGGTAGAAGCGGCGCATGAAGATCGTGGTGGTCGGTACGGGCTACGTGGGCCTGGTCGCGGGCGTCTGCTTCGCGGACTCGGGCCACACGGTGGTGTGCGTCGACATCGACGAGAAGAAGATCGGCGAGCTGCGCAAGGGTCGCAGCCCCATCTACGAGCCCGGGCTCGAAGAGCTGCTGGAGAAAAACTTGTCGGCGGAGCGGATCACCTTCTCGACCGACCTGGACGACGCCGTCCGCGCCAGCGAGGTCGTGTTCATCGCGGTGGGCACGCCCGAGCGCGACGACGGGAGCGCGGACCTGCGCGCTGCCATGTCGGTGGCGGAGCGCATCGCGCGCTCGGCGGAGCGCTACACGGTGGTGGTGAACAAGAGCACGGTCCCGGTGGGGACCGCGTCTCGCATGCAGGCGGAGTTCTCGGCGCGCGCCAAGGTGCCCGTCGACGTGGTCTCGAACCCCGAGTTCCTCAAGGAGGGCGCCGCGATCGACGACTTCTTGCGCCCGGACCGGATCGTGATCGGCACTTCCAGCGAGAAGGCGCGGGCCATCATGGCCGAGCTGTACGCGCCGTTCGTGCGCACCGAGAGCCCCATCTACTTCATGGACCCGCGCTCGGCCGAGCTGACCAAGTACGCGGCCAACGCGATGCTGGCGGCGCGCATCTCGTTCATGAACGAGGTGGCGATGCTCTGCGAGCGGGTCGCCGCCGACGTGGACTCGGTGCGCAAGGCGATGGGCGCGGACGAGCGGATCGGGCAGAAGTTCCTCTTCCCCGGGTGCGGGTACGGCGGGAGCTGCTTCCCCAAGGACGTGAAGGCGCTGATCGCGACCGCGCGCAACCACGGGATGGACTTCGCGCTGCTCTCCGCCGTCGACGCCGTCAACGACCGCCAGAAGCGGCTCCTCGCGCAGAAGGCCAAAGCGCACTTCGGGGATTTGCGCGGCCGCAAGTTCGGCGTCTGGGGGCTGGCGTTCAAGCCGAAGACCGACGATCTGCGGCACGCCCCCGCGCTCACGCTGATCGACGAGCTTCTGGCCGACGGGGCCAGCGTGACGGCGCACGATCCGGTCGCGATCGACAACGCGCGCCGGGTCTTCGGCGACCGGGTTCAGTTCGTGCAGAGCCCTTACGCCGCGACCGAGGGCGCGGACGCGCTCTTCCTGGTCACCGAGTGGAACGAGTTCCGGCAGCCCGACTTCACGCGCGTCAAGGATGCGATGAAGCAGCCGGTCCTCTTCGACGGGCGCAACATCTGGAACCCGGCCCGGATGCGCGAGCTGGGCTTCACGTACTACGCGGTCGGCCGCGCTCCGTAGCCTGCAGAAAGCCGTCGATCTGCCGCCAGAGCGCGGGGAGGTCGGCGGTCAGCTCGTGGCCCTCGGGCAGCTCGACCAGCCGGGCGCGGCCGCCCATGCGCCGGGTGAATTCGCGCGCCAGCGCCGGATCCACCACGTCGTCCCGGGTGCCCTGGATCACCAGCGCCGGGCAGTCCGGCAGCGGGAAGCTCTCGTAATCCTGCGCGTCCGCGAGGAATGCGGAGGAGAGATCCTCCTTGCGACCGTAGGCGTAGTGATCGAACGCAAAGCGGCCCGAGCGCAGCCACTTCTCCACCTCGGCGGGGCCCATCCTCCTGGCCCAGCGCGGGGCGAGGTCGAAGGCGGGGGCGAGCAGGACCAAAGCCTCGACGCGGCCCGGCCGCCGCGCCGCCCAGGTCGCGGCGGTGAAGCCTCCCAGCGACGATCCGAACAGCGCCACGCGGTCCGCGCCGGCGAGCGCGTCGACGCGCTCGAGCATCCGCGTGACCGTGAGGTCGAAGAACGCCGGCTCGTTGAGGTCGGGAATGACGAGCTCGATCCCGCGCTCACGCAGGCGCTCGCCCACGAACCGTCCCTTGCTGGAGGTGGGACCGCTGGCGAAGCCGTGCAGCCACAGGTGGCGCATCTCCCTCTTTTATCCCGGGCTGGAGCGCAGTTGTGTTAGATCGCGCGCTCTCATGAAGCGCCTTGCGCCCTTGCTCCTGCTCGCCTGCGTGATCACCCTCACGCTGGCTGCCGGCTGCGGAAATGCGTGTCTGCGATTGGCGGACAAGATCTGCAGCTGTCAGCCGGACGACACATCGAGGGCGAACTGCCAGCAGCGGGCGCGAGATCAAGGGGGCATCTTCTCCGTGGAGCCTCAGAACGAGCAGTTCTGCCAGAGCAAGCTCGATTCCCAGGCTTGCGACTGCCAGAGCCTGATCACCCCGGAGGGACGGATGGCGTGTGGACTCTCCTTCCCCCTGCCCGACGGCGGTCCGTAGGACTTTTGGGGGGATCGACATGGCGAAGACGTGCGTGACCGGCGCGGCCGGATTCATCGGCGGCCACCTGGCCGAGGCTCTGCTCCGCGAGGGACATGAGGTGTGGGGGCTGGACGACTTCTCCAGCGGCAAGCGGGAGAGCGCGGCCTTCCTGTCGACGTACGCGGGATTCCGGATGATCGAGGGGTCCATCGCGGACCCCAAGGCCGTCCAGCAGGCCCTCGCCGGCGCGAAGTGGGTCTTCCATCTCGCCGCGATCCCTTCGGTGCCGCTGTCGATGGCCGAGCCGGAGCGCACCAACGCGGTGAACGTCGGCGGCACCGTGAACGTGCTGCAGATGGCGCGCAAGGCAGGCGTCGAGCGGGTGGTGCTGGCCTGCTCCTGCGCGGCCTACGGCGACGGGCCCGAGCAGCCCAAGCGCGAGGACCTGATCCCGCGGCCGATGAGCCCCTACGCGGCGCAGAAGATCGCCTGCGAGCTCTATGCGCAGACCTACACGCGCGCGTATGGGCTGCCCTGCGTGGCCCTGCGCTTCTTCAACGTCTACGGGCCGCGGCAGGACCCGAAGAGCGAGTACGCCGCGGCCATCCCGCGCTTCACCACGCGGCTGTTGGCCGGGCGGCGGCCCATCGTCTTCGGCGACGGCCTGCAGACCCGGGACTTCGTCCACGTCTCCGACGTAGTGCGCGCGAACCTGCTCGCGGCGACCAGCCCCGCCGCACCGGGCGAAGTGATCAACGTCGCGAGCGGAAGGAGCTCCTCGCTGGTCGAGCTGATCGCCACGCTCAAGCGCGTGATCGGCCCGTCCGCCGCGCATCTCGAGATCGAGCACCAGGCGGCGCGCGCCGGCGACCTGCGCGAGTCCTCGGCGGACATCTCCAAGGCCCGGGCGGTGCTCGGGTACGAGCCCCGGGTGCAGCTCCAGGACGGGCTCGCCGGCGTGGTGGCGTTCTTCAGCGAGCGTCCGGCGAGAGCGGCCTGAAGGTCGCGAGCAAGCCGGCGATGTCCCCCGGCAGCGGCGACTCGAAGCGCAGGATCTCGCCGCTCACGGGGTGCGGCAGGGAAAGCTCGCTGGCGTGCAGCGCGTGGCGCCAGAGCCGCAGCCGCGCGCGCTCCTCGGGCGTGATCAGCTCGTCGAACATGCCGGGCGGCGCCGGCGAACCGCCGCTCTCGGCCAGCCGGAGGAAGATCTCCTCGGAAGGGCCGTAGAGCTTGTCGCCCACCAGCGGGAGCTTCGCGGCCTGCAGATGCGCGCGGATCTGGTGCTGTCGCCCGGTGCGGGGAACGCAGCGCAGGAGCGTGAATCCCTCGTATCGCCGGAGCACCTCGCAGGCGGTCGACGCCGGTGCGCCGGCCGGATCGACGCGGACCTTGACCTTGACAAGGCCGCCTCCGACCACCAGGGGCAGGGAGATCTCGAACCGGTCCTCCGGAGGAGCTCCCTCCACCACGGCGAGGTACGCCTTCTCCACCTGCCGCGCCGCGAACGCCGCCTTGAGCCGGCGCGTGTGCACCGGGGTCCGGCCGCAGGCGACCAGGCCGCTGGTCTCGCGGTCGAGCCGGTGGGCGGGATCGGGCTTCTGCCCCTCGGCGTTGCGGTGCCGGTTCTGCAGCGCCCAGGTCAGGGTGGTGATGTGGTACCGCGCGGTCGGGTGGAGGGCGAGGCCGGCGGGCTTGTCCACCACCAGGAGGGCCTCGTCCTCGTACAGGACCGGCAGCTCCGGAGGCTCCCCGGAATCCCCCGGGTTGCGCTTGCGCAGTGCGAAACGGAGCCCCGTCCAGATGCGGGTTTCCGGCAGCAATTCCAGCTCGGTGTGCACCAGGGAACGGCCGCGCAACAGGCGGTCGAGCCGGTCGGGCGTCAGCGGCCGCTTGAGCTTCTCCGCCACGTACGCGGCCAGCGTCCAGCCGGCGTAGTTGGGTTCCACCTCGTAATGGACCAGCGCGTCGTTTGCCAACACCGCAAGCCTACGTTCTCTTCAGAACGGCGCAAGTTGCCGGGGCGGCCGGGCGTGCGCACGGTATGGCCCGTGAAGATCCTCCACGTCGTCGGGGCGCGGCCGAATTTCATGAAGGTGGCGCCCATCCTGGCCCAGCTGCGCAAGCGGGCCGGCGCGCGGCAGATCCTGGTCCACACCGGGCAGCACTACGACGCGAGGATGTCGGACGTGTTCTTCCAGGAACTGGGGATGCCCGACCCCGACGTGCACCTGGGCGTCGGCAGCGGCTCGCACGCGCAGCAGACGGCGAAGGTGATGGTGGAGGTCGAGCCGGTGCTCGCGCGCGAAAAGCCCGACGTGGTGGTGGTGGCGGGCGACGTGAACAGCACCATCGCGGTGGCGCTGGTAGCGGCGAAGATGGGCTTGCCGATCGCGCACATCGAGGCCGGCCTGCGCTCGCGCGACTGGACCATGCCGGAGGAGATCAACCGCGTTCTCACCGACCGGCTCTCCGATCTGCTCTTCACGCCCTCGCGCGACGGCGACGAGAACCTCCGTGCGGAGGGCATCGACCCGGCGCGCGTCCACTTCGTCGGGAACGTGATGATCGACTCCCTGCAGGCGGCGCTTCCGCGCGCCCGGGAGAGCCGCATCCACGAGCGGCTGGAGCTGCGGCGGAAGGGGTACGCGCTCGCGACCCTGCACCGGCCGGCAAACGTGGACGACCCCGGGGCCCTTTCGAGGCTGATGTCCGCGCTCGCGGAAGTGGCCGCGCAGGTTCCCCTGGTGTTCCCGATCCATCCGCGCACACGCTCCCGGCTGCCGGCGGGGTTCGAGGCCAGGGGGCTCAAGCTGGTCGAGCCGCTCGGCTACCTCGACTTCCTGGCGCTGATCGCGGACGCGCGCCTGGTGATGACGGACTCGGGGGGCATCCAGGAGGAGACGACGGCGCTGGGTGTGCCGTGCCTGACGCTGCGTGAGAACACCGAGCGTCCGGTCACGACGGAGGTGGGGACCAACCAGCTGGTGGGGACCGATCCGGCCGAGGCGGTGGCGGCGGCCGTCGAGGTGCTGGCCGGCCGCGCGAAGCCGGGGCGGATCCCGGAGCTGTGGGACGGGCGCGCGGCCGAACGAGTGGCGGACGTCCTGGTGCGGTTCTGCGACGGCAGAGGAGGGCGGAGATGAGGCGGAAGGCGAGGCGGAGGCTGGCGCGGCTGCGCCGGCTGCGTTCGCGGTTGTTCTAAAGCCCCACGGCAGCGCGCGGACCACCGCGGGCGCTGCGGGACAGCCGGCGCGACCCCGCGCCGGGCTAGGCTTTTGAGCCAGTCATTTGCGTTCGCGGGGGAGTGGGCCTAAACGGGGGCCCGTGCAGGCGATCACGACCGCGGCCGCCGTGCTCCTGGCGGCGCTCTGGATCTGGTTCCTCGCGCGGGGACGCGCGCGTGGCGTGCTGAAGCGCGTCGCGCTCCGGATCACGCTGCTCGCGCTCGCGGGACTGCTGGTCGGCGTGTCGGCAGAGCGCGGCCTGCTCGCGCGCGCCTCCACCGGCTTCCGCGTCGCGCTGGTGTTCGCGGTGCTGATCGTCACCGTCGGATACCTGTACCTGACGCGCTTCTGCGATGCTTGCGGGCGGATGGTGCGGAACCTCAGGCTGCAGACGTGTCCCCGCTGCGGCGCCTACCTGCCGCTCCACGGGATGACGACGCGGTTGCGCAAGCCTGGCGACGACCGTGGCTGGAACCCGGCCGATCGCCGCCCGCGGCCGCCGCGCTCGCGCCATCCGGAAGGCCCCAGCGCGTGAACGGCCGGATCGATCTCGCGAGCGGGTTTCCCGAAGGCCTGGCGATCGCCGGCGAGCCCGCGCCCGGCGAGGTGCAAAAGCTCTGGAGCCAGCACGGCGAGGACGCG
>DASQAS010000197.1:0-18912 GCA_035635635.1 Myxococcales bacterium
CAGGGCGAATGGGACGAATCGCGGCTGGAGCAGGTCTTCTCGAACCTGCTCTCCAACGCCGTCCATCATGGCGCACCCGGCGAGCCGGTGGTCGTGCGCACCCGCGGCGAGAATGGCACCGTCCTGCTCGAGGTGGTCAACCGCGGCGAGCCCATCGCGCCCGACCTGCTCCCCAGGTTGTTCGAGCCGTTGAAGGGAACCGCGGGCGAGGATCGGGCGAGCGCGCGGCGCCGCAGCGTCGGGCTCGGCCTGTTCATCGTCAAGCGCGTCGCCGACGCACACGGCGGAGACGTGAGGATCACGTCCTCGGCGGAGGCCGGGACCACCGTGTCGGTCCGGTTGCCCCGGACGGCTGGGACGACAGGCGAAGCGGGCGGCCCGCGCCGGGCGCGATTTTCGCGCTGAGCGCCAGGACGAGCGCCGGCCAAACGGCCAGCGCGGCGCTCGACGAACGACCCTGACTGTGGTCGAACCAGACGGTGGTCCATCGCTTCGTCGCCTGGGTGGCCCTGGTGGCGGCGCTCGCCTGCGCGGGTCGTGGCACCCGAGGGGCAGATCCGTACAGGCGATGCTCGGTGGTGGGCGAGCCGGACTCCCGCGAGCCCATCCTCGTCCAGATGGCGCTGGTCGATCACTTCATGTGTCCCGGCGAGCCACGGCTGCTGTTGGCGGTCTACGACGAGTTCGTCCTGTTCCGCGAGGGCCCGGCCTGCGCGAAGGTCGAGGGGCCGATCCTGAGGCGCGTCTTCGAGCCTGGCGAGCGGCGGCGCTTCATGGAGGACATCGACATCAACCCGCTGCTGTTCCAGGCGGAGAGCCCGGTGGAGTTCTGCCCCAGGTGCGTCGGCCGTCAGATCGATCTAATCGCCCTGCGGGGAGCGAATAGTAGATTCCGCCTCGCCGTCATCGGCGCCGATTCCGGCGCCGAGCCGGAGGCGAAGGAACAGCGCCAGCGGGACGGCGCGCTCGCGGCGGCGGCGCTCTTGCGATCTCTCGATCGCGTCCGCAGCAGCCTGTCGCGGAGCGAGTCGCAACCCTGGACCGAAGAGGCGCTCGTCTTTGCCCGGATGCAGCGCGGGGATCCGGCGGGACCGGTGGCGCGTTGCGCATGGCCACGCGGATGGCGAGCGCCCGATCCCGGTATCCGTCTCGAGCCGGGAGACTCCGTGGTCGTGCCGCTGTCGAGCGCGCCGACCCGCGAGGAATTCAAGGCGTACAGCGGGCGATGTTCCGTGACGGATCTGCGAGGCGCGTCGTTCCTGGTGTTCGAGCAGCGCACCTTCCCGGGCCAGGTGGAGCTGGGCCTTCCTTTTGCCATTGCGCTGCTGCCACTCTGCCGGTGATCAATGCGTTGGCCGCTGCCGGATCCGCTCCCGGCCCGGCAGGTTCCATCCTCCCGCAGCGGAGTCGGAGCGGTGGGCATAGGCCATCTTCGGGTCCGGCGGCCGCGACAGGATCGAGCCGAGCAGCATCGCCACCCACACCAGGCCCAGGATGCAAGCGACGGACTCGATCAGCTTGAACCGCCGATGGCTGCGCAGCGCGCGCAGCCGCCGCGCGGCGACCTCCGCACGGAACTCGCCCAAGTCGTACACGCTGCCTGAAGCGCGGGGCTCTGTCCGGCGCATCAGATCCTTTCCCGTCAACTACCCGTCCATGAACGCCAAGGCGTCCTCCCGGCGACGCTGCCACAGCCGGCGCAGCCGGCCCAGCACGGCAAGGGGACTGCGATAGCCGCCGCGCTCGACGCCCTCCCGCAACATCTTGCGGATCGCCGCCGCCTGCTTGCGCGCCAACTCCGCCTGCGCGAGGTTCTGCGCGAGCAGGGCGGCCTTTCGCGTGTGCTCCTCCGCCTTCCGGCAGACCCGCAGCCGCATCCACAGCTCGCCCATCTTGAGCTGCGCGATGAAGCTGCCCGGAGCGAGCTTCACGCCTTCGCGCAGCTCCTCCAGGGCATCCGGTACGTCCAGGTTCACGCACAGGGCCATGCCGAGGAGCACCCGGAGCTCGGCGATCTCCGGGTGCGCCGCGACGCTCTCGCGCAACTGCCCGATCAACTCGACCCGCTCGCTGGGCTCGAGCAGGTACGGGTCGGTGAACATCCGCCCGAGGAGGCCGCGCGTCCTCTCGGGGACCGGGACGAGCGGCGCGGCCTCGGCCGCGAGCAGCGATTGCGTCTCCGCCGGCTCCATCTTCTCCGCGCTCGTCATGCTGCCTTCGAGTAGGCGATTTCAGGCCGGAAGACGAACTCGGGATAGCCGAGCTGCCCCATCTCCGGGATGTCGAGCCCGTTCAGCTCGGTCTCCGCCGAGACGCGGTGCCCCACCACGTGCTCGAGCACCATGTTGATGGCGAAGCTGAGGCTGAAGACGAAGCCGAGCAGCGTGGAGATGCCCACCAGCTGGGCCGCGAGCTGGCTGGCGTCACCGTAGAACAGACCGGTCACCGAGCCGGTGACCCCGTTCCAGCTGCCCCCGTAGTTGCTCGTGCCGTCGGCGAAGAAGCCCACCGACAGGACCCCCCAGAGCCCGTTCGTTCCGTGGACCGAGATGGCGCCGACCGGATCGTCCACCTTCAGCACGTTCTCGATGAACGACACGCTCACGCACACCAGGATGCCGGCGACGAAGCCGATGATGGCCGCGCTCGGCGCGCTTACGAAGCCGCTCGGCGCGGTGATGGCCACCAGGCCTGCCAGCAAGCCGTTCCCGGACATCGAGGCGTCGGGCTTTCCCTTGCTGATCCACATGTAGAGGATGGCACCGAACGTGCCGGTGCAGCCCGCCAGCATGGTAGCCACGGCGATGGCCCCGATGCGGAGGTTCCCGTTGGAGGAGGCGCCCAGGGTGCTGCCCGGATTGAATCCGAACCAGCCGAAGGCGAGGATGAAGCAGCCGATCAGGACGGCCGAGATGTCATGGCCGACGATCGGATTGGAGGTCCCGTCGCGGTTGTACTTGCCGATGCGCGGGCCGACGATCAAGCAGACGGCCAGGGCGGTGAGACCGCCGACCGAATGCACCACCCCCGAGCCGGCGAAGTCGGCATAGCCTTTGCCCAACCCGACGTTGGCCCCGAGCTGCGAGAGCCATCCTCCGCCCCAGGCCCAGTTCGCGAACAGCGGATACGTCAGCGCGCCCATGATCACCGAGGTGAGCGAGAACGTGACGAACTTCCAGCGCTCCGCGCAGGCGCCCGTCACGATGGTGAGCGCCGTGTCCATGAACACCATCTGGAAGAGGAAGATCACCATCACGCCGACGTCGTAGGAGGTGCCCGCCAGGAAGTACCCCGTCTCGCCGAAGATGCCCCAGGTCTTTCCCAGCAGCGAGACGGTGTGCTCGGCGTTGAGCGGGTTCAGCCCGCCCAGGTTGCCGTTGCCCGCGGCGCCGCCCATCTGGATGGCGAATCCGAGCACCCAGTACGCGAGCAGGCCACAGCCGTAGACGAAGAAGTTCATCATGTAGGTGTGGTTCGCGTTCTTCACCCGCGTGAGGCCCGATTCGACCATCGCGAAGCCGGCTTGCATGAACATGACCAAAAAGCCGCAGACCAGCGTCCAGACGAAGTTGATGGCGATCTTGTTCTGGCCGATCTGGTTGCCGGCGTCCCCGAGCGTGATTCCCGCCTTCGCGTCCGTCACCGTCACGTCGGCGACGTTTCCAATCACGGTCCCGCCCGGATCGCCTTTGGCGAGATCGGCGGCCGCAGGCGCCTTCGAGGCAGCCTCCCGGAGCTCGGCGGTCGCGGGTGGAACCGGCGCTGGCGGCGCCGACGCCGGCTGGGCGGGCGGCGCCGGGGTCTGCGCAAGCGCCATTCCGGCCACTGCCACCGTGGCGGCGGCGATACAGAACGCGAGGACATGGCTGCGTCGCCGGGCCTTCATTTCGTCACCCCCATGGCGGTCGATGCGGTCATCTCCTGCTCCACGGTCGCCCTGCCCGAGCGCGAGGTGACCCCGGCGCGTGTGGCCGCCCCGGACGGCTTCTTCCAGAATGCCGTCTTGTTGAAGGCCGCGGGCAGGACGCCGAGGATGCCGAAAAGGCTCAAGCCGATGCCGATCAAGGCGACCACGATGCGGCCGCCGTTGCCCTGGACCACGCGCAGACCGCCGAGCGTCACCAGCCAGCCCAGCGTCGCCACCCCGGCACCGACCCATTTCATGGCCTCGGGGCTCGAGAGCACCGGCGTCTCGCCTTCGAGCGGCTTGATCTTGAAGAAGCCGACCATCGATGCGACGAGGATCACCGCGCCCACGAGCAACAGGAGCTTGCCGGCTCCCGTGGCTGCGTACGCGATGCCGCCGCAGGCGACGATGCCGCCGACCAGGAACAATCCGAAATAGCTTCCTTGGGATTTACTCGCCGCCATCCGTGTTCCTCCTGGAGGTGTCTGCTGGGGGTTGAGGATCTTCAGGCTGCTGCTGCATCCCTTCCCGGGCCGGTCCCGGGCGTGATGTTCCTCGCCGGCCACGCCAGGAAGAGCGCGAGTTGGAAGGCGGCCATCGCTTCGAGAACCAGGGGAAGCTGGCCCTGGAGCCGGAGGACGATCATGAACGCCACCATCGCGAACCACTGCCAGCGCGACCGCCGGAGCCTTTCGAGACGGCCAGGGAAGCGCAGGAGGTTCATCGAGAGCTTGCCGGCCGCCGGCGTGCGCGGCGTGGAGGCGCGGATGCACGCGATTGCGAAGAAGCCAGACAAGAGCAGTCCCAGGAGTGCGATCTGGCCATTCATGCGCAGCGTCTCCGACTTTTGGCCTAATCAATCGACAATGCTGTCAAGTACTTGGTGCAAATCGGAAGCCACGGCGGGAAATGGCCCGGAAATGCGTCCAGGACACTGGGAAAAGCGGTCTGTGCGCGCAGGGCGCATCGGCCCGGGGAGCCCGACAGGAATGTGCCGCCGAACGGCTCATCGCTACATTTTTGTCTGATTCCCCAGTCCGCCGGTCCTTCGCGCCGTTCCGGCGATCGGGAGTGCGATGCGTGCGGCTGCTCTCGGGCTGATTGTTCGCGAACCGGGCAGTGCAGTCCATGCAGACAAACGTGTCGTTCCGGCGAAACTGCCCGACAGGATTGTTCCCCTGCGCGCTGGAATACTTCCCCGCGCGGGCCCATCATCGGCAATGCGCGACGCGAAATCCGCGTCCAGGAGCGATCATGTCCCTCTTCAGACTTTCGTCCGCGCTTGCGCTCGCCGCCTGCGCTTCTGCTCCCTCGCCGAAGCCGTCGGCGGTTCCTGAGAGCTTGCGCGTGCCGGAAGGTCAGGCGCTCCTGCTGCACACCGTCGCCCGGGGCGCCCAGATCTACACCTGCAAGCCGAAGGCCGCCGAACCGGCTTCGTTCGAGTGGGCGCTCAAGGCGCCCGAGGCGGACCTGTTCGATCCGAGCGGCGCGAAGATCGGCCGCCACTACGGCGGGCCGACCTGGGAGAGCAACGACGGCAGCCTCGTGGTCGGAGAGGTGGTGCAGCGGTCGGCGGTGCAGGGCGCGATTCCCTGGCTGCTCCTGCGGGCGAAGTCCACCGACGGCGCCGGTGCGTTCACGGGCGTCAAGTACGTCCAGCGGATCGACACGGTCGGCGGAGTCGCCCCTTCCTCGGGCTGCGACGCGGCCACGGCTGGCGTCGAAACGCGCGTCGACTACTCGGCGACCTACGACTTCTACGGCGCGCGCTGAGCCGCGCCGCACCGCCGGGGAAATGATTCCGCACGCTCGTCCCGCCTTTGCTGCCTCAGGCGATTGCGGGACGCCCGCGGAGGCGTCTGCCGCTGTGTCGACCTGTGTCGGCACCCCTGTGCCAGGCCGCCCTCCCCGCGGGGCTGATTCGAATTCGTAGGGCTTTTGACCCCTTCCAGCCCGGGTCGCCAATGGCACGGCAGATGCTCCACGGCGCGCAGTCCCCAGACATTCCTGCGCCCCGAGGAGTCCATGCGCCGTCTCGCCTTCTTTTTGTATGGTGCCGTCTGCTACGCCGTCTTCTTCGCCACGTTCCTCTATGCGATCGGCTTCGTCGGCAACATGCTCGTGCCGAGGTCGATCGATTCGGCCCTGGCGACACCCCTTCTGCAGGCGCTGCTGGTGGACGCGCTCCTTCTGCTGGTCTTCGCCGTCCAGCACAGCGTCATGGCCCGGAAGGGCTTCAAGAAAGCGTGGACGAAGATCGTTCCCGAGCCCATCGAGCGGAGCACCTACGTGCTCTTCGCCAGCCTGGCGTTGCTGCTCCTCTTCTGGAAGTGGCAGCCGATCGGCGGCGTGGTCTGGAACGTGCGCGACGCGACGGCGCGGCTCGTGCTGCACGGGGTGTCGATCTTCGGCTGGCTGACCGTGCTGACCAGCACGTTCCTGATCAACCACTTCGACCTGTTCGGGCTGCGGCAGGTGTTCGCGTACCTGAGGGGCGCCCCCTACACGCCGCTGGGGTTCCGGACGCCGCTCTTCTACAACTACGTGCGCCACCCCATCTACCTGGGATTCATCATCGCCTTCTGGGCCACGCCCATCATGACCATCGCGCATCTGCTCTTCGCGGTGGCGACCACGGGATACATCCTGATCGCCATCCAGCTCGAGGAGCGGGATCTGGTCGAAGCGTACGGGGGCAAGTACGAGTCGTACCGCAAGCGCGTCCCGATGCTGGTGCCGGGCGCTGCGAGGCAGGGAGACGTGCGCGCAGAGCCCGCCGGGAGCGCACCCGGATCTACGTAGCGCCGGTCGGTTCGTCGCTGACGCGACCGCGATGAACGTCGGGGTGCCGGATGACTGCGTGTGCGTTTCGCACCCGCGCAATACCCGGTTCCCTTCGAACGCAGCGCATGCGCTGCGCGCGGTCCGGGAGCCCACCCCGCGCGCGGTCGGGAAACGGGCGACCGCGCCCCACCCGCGCTCGCGAGGCGGGAATCGAGCGCGATGGACGCGCCGGCGCCGTGGGGCGGATCGTCGAATCGTACAAGCCAGCCGGATTCCAGCCCGCGCACCTGCTTTTCATGGCGGTGCGTGCGCCAAAAGATGTCTCTTGCAAGCGCGCGCGCTTGCCCTTCCCATGTTGACGGAACGCTTGATTCCACCCCGGCGCAGCGGCGCGATCGCAGCACGGCTCGGCCGGGGTGGCCACCGCGGGACTTTCCGGAGGGCACATGGCCTCGACGCGTCTGTCGGTCGCAACATCCGTCTGCGCTGCGGCAGCGCTGTCCGCACTCTCCTGTGCCCCACAGCAGCACACCAGCTCGGACCCGCTCATCAGCGTGACCGCGTCTCCCCGCTCGGCCACCCTCGGCACCGGCACGAAGATGACGTTCAGCGCGGTGGTCTACGGGCTCACACCGACGCAAACGCCCGCGGTGCACTGGTCGGTGAGGGAGACCGGCGGTGGCACGGTGGACGGCACGGGCGTCTACACCGCTCCGGCCACTCCCGGAACCTTCCACGTGGTGGCGACCAGCCTCGCCGTGCCCACCAACAACGACGCGGCAACCGTGACCGTGGTGCCGGACACGCAGTCGATCGCGGTCGCGGTGACGCCGAAGAACGCTTCGGTCATGGCTGGAAGCATGGTCCGTTTCACGGCCGCCGTGATGGGCACGACGGGCAGCCAGTCGGGGGCGGTGACGTGGTCGGTGCAGGAGCAGGGCGGCGGCGCCGTGGACTCCACCGGCCTCTATACCGCGCCGGCCTCGACAGGCACCTGGCACGTGATCGCGACCAGCGTGGCCGATCCCTCGCAGAGCGACGTGGCTACGGTGCAGGTGACTGCGACGCCGGTCGTGGCGGTCTCCGTGGCGCCGAAGACGGCAGCGACCACGACGGGTGGCGCGCTCACGTTCTCCGCGATGGTGACGGGCACGGTGTCGGGCCAGTCGACGGGCGTCACCTGGGCGGTGCAGGAGAGCGGCGGCGGAACGGTGGACAGCTCAGGTCGTTACACGGCGCCCGCGTCGGCTGGCACGTACCACGTCGTCGCGACCAGCATCGCCGATGCCAGCAAAAAGGACACGGCCACGGTCACCGTGACGTCCATCGCCGTGGCGATCTCTCCCAAGACCGCGGCGACCACGACAGGCGGCGCGCTGACGTTCACGGCGACGGTGACGGGCACGGTGTCGGGGCAGTCCACCGGCGTCACCTGGTCGGTGCAGGAGAGCGGCGGCGGTACGGTGGATACGTCCGGTCATTACACCGCGCCCGTGTCCGCGGGCACCTTCCACGTGATCGCCACCAGCATCGCGGACCCGGGCAAGTCGGACACCGCCACGGTCACGGTGACGGCCATCGCGGTCGCGATTTCCCCCAAGACCGCCGCCGCGACCACCGGTGGCACGCTCAACTTCTCCGCGACCGTGACCGGGACAGTCTCGGGCCAGTCCATCGGCGTCACCTGGTCGGTGCAGGAGACTGGCGGCGGCACGGTGGGTACGTCCGGTCAATACACGGCGCCCGCGTCCGCGGGCACCTTCCACGTAATCGCCACCAGCATCGCGGACCCGGGCAAGTCGGACACCGCTACGGTCACGGTGAGCTCGATCGCGGTGGCCATTTTGCCGAAGACCGCAGCGACCACGACCGGCGGCGCGCTGACGTTCACGGCGACCGTGACGGGCACGGTGTCGGGGCAGTCCACGGGCGTCACCTGGTCGGTGCAGGAGAGCGGCGGCGGCACGGTGGATACGTCCGGTCATTACACGGCGCCCGCGTCGGCTGGCACGTACCACGTGGTCGCGACCAGCATCGCGGACGTCAGCAAGAAGGACACGGCCACGGTCACCGTGACGTCGATCGCCGTGGCGATCTCTCCCAAGACTGCGGCGACCACGACCGGCGGCGCCCTGACATTCACCGCGACGGTGACGGGCACGCTGTCCGGCCAATCGACCGGCGTCACCTGGTCAGTGCAGGAGAGCGGCGGCGGCACGGTGGATGCGTCCGGTCATTACACGGCGCCTTCCTCCGCCGGCACGTTCCACGTGGTCGCGACCAGCATCGCGGACGTCAGCAAGAAGGACACGGCCACGGTCACGGTGACCTCGGTCGCGGTGGCGATCTCGCCGAAGATCACGGCGACGACGACCGGCGGGGCACTGACGTTCACGGCCACGGTAACGGGCACGGTGACCGGCCAATCGACCGGCGTCGCCTGGTCGGTGCAGGAGACCGGCGGCGGCACGGTGGACACGTCGGGTCATTACACGGCGCCCGCGTCCGTCGGAACGTTCCACGTCGTCGCGACCAGCATCGCGGACGCCAGCAAGAACGACACCGCCACCGTGACCGTGACCGTTCCCACCATCGCGGTCTCGGTCTCCCCGCAGATCACGCAGACCTCGCCCGGCGGCGTGGTGGCGTTCGCCGCCACCGTCACCGGCGCCACCGGCGGCCAGTCCACGGCGGTGACCTGGTTCGTCCAGGAAGGCGCCACCGGCGGGAGCGTCGATGCGTCGGGCAATTACACGGCTCCCTCAGCCGAGGGCACGTATCACGTGGTCGCGACCTCCGTCGCCGACGCGACCAAGAACGGCTCCGCGACGGTGACGGTCACCACGCTCAGCTTCATCCCCGCGGACCGGCTCACCACCTGGAATCCCGGCGTGCAGGGCGGAATCCCGAACCGGACCGCGGTGTGCGGCGCGACGGTCAACGCCTCCACGTTCGGGAACGGCGCGTCCGATGCAGCCGCCGGGATCCAGGCCGCGATCGATGCCTGTCCGGCGGGACAGGTGGTGCAGCTCTCCGCGGGCACGTTCACCATCAACAGCGGCGGCTACCTCCTGATCAACAAGGGCATCACGCTGCGCGGCGCCGGCCCCGGCCAGACCACGCTGCAGAAGACCAACGGCGCGAAGCCGGGCCAGGAGGCCACCGGTCCGAACCCCTCTCCGCTGATCATCGTGGGCCCCGCCCGGTGGGCCAACAACAGCCACGGCGTGCTCGGCTCCGTGAACCTCACTGCGGACGCGGTGAAGGAAGCCAACTCGGTGACGGTGGCGAGCACCACCGGGCTCAGCGCGGGGAAGGTCGTCCTCCTCGACGAGCTCTCCGGCGCCATCTGGCAGGCAGATCCGGCGGGGCGCGGACAGATCTGGGCTTCGCCCGACTGGCGCGTCGTCTGGCAGCGGCACAACCCTTCGCAGGGGACCGACGACCCGTTCCCTTCGGCCGCGAGCTGGTTCAGCCGGAACGACCGCCCGACCAGCGAGGTCAAGCAGATCGATCACCTCTCGGGCAACACCGTCTTCTTCACCACGCCGATCCACATCTCGTACCGCGCGTCCCAGACCGCCCAGCTCGCCTGGTACGAGTACGCGCACGTGCAGAACGCCGGCGTCGAGGAGCTCACGCTGATCGGCGGCGACAACGGCCAACTGCGGTTCCAGTGGGCGGCAAACTGCTGGGCGAAGAGGGTGGAGAATACGGTCTGGCACGACGAGGGCTTCTCCATCGAGGACTCGGTCCGGATCGAGATCCGCGACTCGTACGTCCATGACGCGGCCTGGGCCCAGCCGGGCGGCGCCGGTTACGCCATCAGCCTCGCCAGCGGCTCGGCGGAGGTCCTGGTCGAGAACTCCATCTCGGTGAAGGCGAACAAGGTGATGGTGGCCCGCTCCGCCGGTGCCGGCTCGGTGTTCGGCTACAACTACGTGGACGACGGCTACATCAACACCAACACCGGATGGATCGAGGTGGGTCTGAACGCCAGCCACATGGTCGGGCCCCACCACGTGCTCTTCGAGGGCAACTACGGGTTCAACTGGGACTCCGACAAGACGCACGGCAGCGCCATCTACCACACCATCTTCCGCAACCATCTCCGCGGGGTGCGCAGCAGCTTCAACGATTCCACGCACGGCCCGCGGCGCTGCGCGGGCGCGACTTACTACTCGTACTGGCACACCTTCGTCGGCAACGTGCTGGGCGCGGCGGGCCAGATGACCGGCTGGGTCTACCAGAGCGGAGACATGGACACACCCGCGATCTGGATGTTCGGTTGGGACGACTGGAGCCCCTATCCAAGCGACCCCAAGGTCGCGGCCACCGTGCTGCGACACGGCAACTTCGATTACGTGACCAACGCGGTGAACTGGGACCCGTCGATCTCGAACCACACGCTGCCACCGTCGCTCTACCTGGCGCAGAAGCCGGCCTTCTTCAACGCGGGCAGCGGCTATGTCTGGCCCTGGGTCGATCCGACCGGCACGCAGAAGTTGTACACACTGCCGGCGAAGGCGCGCTTCGACGCGGGGACGCCGTTCGTGCAGCCCTGACGCCGGTTGCCGGCTTCGGCGCATGTGACACGTTCGCGGCTTCGGCTGACCCGAGCTGACCGGGCTTGCTCCTTCGCTCGCGGCGCGTGCGGGCGAGCGCCGTCGCCGGCAGGGTTTGCCGCGGTGCGGCTCCGTCCGCACCTTCGGGACATGCGCGCGCTCAGCTACGGCGGCCCGAACAAGATCAAGGTCGTCAAGAAGCCGGATCCCCGCATCGAGCATTCGAACGACGCGATCCTGAAGGTGACCCGGGCGGCCATCTGCGGCTCGGATCTCCATCTGCTCCACGGGCTGGTGCCGGACACGCGGGTCGGCTCCACCTTCGGCCACGAGTTCACCGGCGTCGTCGAGGAGACGGGCGCCTCGGTGAGGAACCTCCGCCGCGGCGATCGCGTGGTGGTGCCGTTCAACATCTCCTGCGGGATCTGCTTCTACTGCTCGCGGGGGCTCTCCGCGAACTGCGAGAACAGCAATCCGAACAGCGACCTGGTGGGCGGCGCCTTCGGCTACTCCCACCTGACCGGAGGTTACGACGGAGGCCAGGCGGAATACGTCCGCGTGCCGTTCGCCGACGTTGGGCCGATGAAGATTCCCGACGACATGGACGAGGAGGAAGTCCTCTTCCTCAGCGACATCCTGCCTACCGGGTACCAGGCCGCCGAGATGGGAGAGATCAAGGGCGGCGAGACCGTAGTTGTCTTCGGCTGCGGGCCGGTCGGCCTGTTCGCGATGAAGTCCGCCTGGCTGCTGGGCGCCAGCCGCGTGATCGCCGTGGACCACGTCGAGTACCGGCTCGAGTTCGCGCGTCGCTACGCCGGGGTCGAGACGGTCAACTTCAAGAAGGTCCCGGAGATCGTGGCGTACCTGAAGGACCAGTTCGAGGGCCGGGGCCCGGACGTGGTGATCGACGCGGTCGGGATGGAGGCGGAGGGCAGCAAGCTGCAGCGGTTCCTTGGGCGCAGCTTCCTGCAGGCTGGCATCCCGGTCGCGATCAACTGGGCGATCGAGACCGTCCGCAAGGGCGGCAACGTCTCCATCATCGGCGTCTACGGACCGCCCTGGAACCTGGTCGACATCGGCGCGGCCATGAACAAGGGCCTGACGTTGCGGATGAACCAGTGCAACGTCCGGCGGTACATGGCTCATCTGCTCAAGCACATCCGCGAAGGCCGCATCGACGCGAAGGGCCTGATCACCCACCGCTTCCCCCTGAAGGACGCGCCGAAGGCCTACCGGATCTTCTCCGACAAGAAGGACGGCTGCGTGAAGTGCGTGCTCACGCCCGCGGCATGAGGAATCCATGTCCGACAACCGCCAGCAGAGGAAGCATCACCTCGATCGCCCCGTGGCGGGCGCCGATCTCCACGCCGAAGACCGCCCGGGGGTGCCGATGGAGCAGCCGGCTCACCCGCTGACGACCACGACGCCGGAGCTGGTGGAGCGGATGCGGCCCCGGCGCGGGCTCACGCACCGCAGGGAGATCGGCTCGATGACGCCGGTGTTCGGCACGGCGGAGCCTCTGCACGGGGTCTCCGGCCTCCTGCGCAGGATGGCGTACGCCACCCGCGAGACCCGGACCCGGCACTGGATGCTGCTGCTCTTTGCCGATCGCGTGGACGTCCTGGAGCACCGCGTGGTGAAGCTCGTCAAGCTGGCGGCGCTGGTTCCGGTGGGAGCGGCGGGCCTCGTGCTCGCGGCCAAGATGCTCCGCGATTGACCCGGACGAAGCTGTCCGTCCGGCGACCGGCAGCGAATCTCATGCCAGGCACCTACGTCGGAGGCGCCTCCCGCTTTCGTCCCGATCCGGGACGGCCCCTCCAAGACATGGAAGGTCTGTGCCCACGTGCTACAACCCGCGCCGGGGATGAGCAGGCGGTGGAACGGCTGGGGGGAGGACGGCGCTCGAGCCGAAGTCCCGGAGAGCGCCCGCGATCTGCTCCAGGGCCGGCTGGGGCCCGGGACCCGGAATTCGGACGCGCGGCTCGAAGCGCTTGCCGGCGCGGTGCCTCCGAGCCGGCTTGCTCCTCATCCGCTGGTCTCGACCTCGGCCGCCGAGCGGGTGACGGTCGCTCGCGGGCAGGGGTTCCCCGATCTGATCGCGCTGCGCACCGGACGCTTCGCCGCGCTTCCCGACGGAGTGGCGCGGCCATCCTCGCGCGAGGAGGTTCGCGCCCTGCTCGCGTTCGCGCAGCAGGCGGGAGCGCAGGTGATCCCCTACGGCGGAGGAACCAGCGTGGCAGGCCAGGTCACCACGCAGCCCGCGGCCGCGCCGACGCTGGTGCTGTCGCTCGAGCGGATGACGCGGCTCCTCGCGCTCGAGCCGCGCGACCGGCTGGCCACCTTCGGCGCCGGGATTCCCGGGCCGCTGCTCGAGGCACACCTGCGCGCGCACGGTTGGACGCTGGGCCACTTTCCCCAATCGTTCGAGCTCTCCACGCTGGGCGGATGGGTCGCCACGCGCTCGCGCGGGCAACAGTCGCTGGGGTACGGCCGCATCGAGGAGATGTTCGCGGGCGGCCACCTCGAGGCGCCGGCCGGGACGGTGGAAGTGCCGCCGCATCCGGCCTCGTCCACCGGTCCCGACGTGCGCGAATGGCTGCTCGGGTCCGAAGGACGGCTCGGGATCCTCACCGACGTGACCGTCCGCATCCGCGCCGTGCCGGAGCGCGAGGTGTTCCGCGCGTTCGCGTTCCGCGACCTGGAGCGGGCGCGGGAGTGCGTGGCGGCGCTGGCCGCGGAAGGGCTCGCCTTTTCGATGCTGCGGTTGATGACGCCCGGTGAGACCGAGGTGTCGCTGGCGGTCGCGGGCAAGGGAAGGAGCGCCGCGTGGATGGAGGCGCTGCTCTCGCTGCGCGGGCTGAAGCTCCCGCAAGGCTCGCTCCTGATCGCCGGGCTCACCGGACGCCGCGCGGCAGTGCGGCTCGGCTGGCGCGGGCTGCGCCGCATCGCGCGCAAGGGTGGGGCCATCGGCATCCCGGGCCTCGGGTCGGCTTGGGCCCGGGGACGCTTCCGGGCGCCGTACCTCCGCGACGCCCTCTGGGATCTCGGTTACGGCGTGGATACCGTCGAGACGGCGACGAACTGGAGCGGCCACGCCGCGCTCCAGGCCGCCGTCGAGGCTGCGCTGGGCTCCGTGCTGGAGGCGGAAGGAGAGCGAGTGCTCGTCTTCTCGCACCTGTCGCACGTGTACCCGACCGGCGCGAATCTCTACACGACCTTCGTGTTCCGCCTCTGCCCCGATCCCGACCAGACCCTCGCCCGCTGGCGCAGGCTGAAGGACGCGGCGTCCCGCGCCATCGTCGCGAGCGGCGGCACGATCAGCCACCAGCACGGCGTGGGGGTCGACCACCGCCCGTACCTCGAGGCGGAAAAGGGAGCCCTGGCCGTCGATGCGTTGCGGCGGCTCGCGGCCAGATTCGATCCGGAGCGCGTCATGAACCCGGGCAAGCTCTTCGAGGACCGCGCGTGAGCGGCGCGGAAGATCGCGAACGGAGCTGGACCGCGCTCTCGCGCGGATTCGACGTGGTCGTGATCGGCGGCGGAATCACCGGCTCGGCCGTGGCGCGGCAGGCGGTGCGCGCCGGCCTTCGCGTGGCGCTGCTGGAGGCGCGCGACTTCGCCTGGGGCACCTCCAGCCGGTCCACGAAGCTGGTCCACGGAGGGCTGCGATATCTCCCGCAGATGCAGCTCAGGCTGGTCCGCGAGTCGGTGCGCGAGCGGCAGCGGCTGCGGGTGGAGAGCCCGGACCTGGTGCGCCCGCTGCCGATGGTGCTCCTGAGCCCGCGGGCGGGCCTGGCTCGCTGGGGAACGCGCGCCGCGATCGGGACCTATTACGCCCTGTTGAAACGGCGGGCGCCTCGCCGGCTGGCGTCGCGAGATCTCGGCTGGCTGTTCCCCGCTCTGCGCTGTGACCCTGGTGTGTGCGGGCTGCCGTACGAGGAGGCGCACGTGGACGACGCGCGCCTGGTGCTGCGCCTCGTCCGCGAGGCCGCTCGAGCCGGGGCGGTCACGCTCAACCATGCGCGCGTGACTGGCCTTTTGCGGGAGCGTGGCGAAGTCGTCGGCGTGGCCGTCGAAGATGCGCTCTGCGGCACGAAGGCGGCGGTCTCCGCGCGGGCGGTCGTGAACGCGACCGGAGTCGCCTCGGACCGGCTCCGCGCCGAGGTGGAAGGCGCTCCGAAGATGCGGCCGCTGCGGGGCAGCCACCTGGTCTTTCCGGCATGGAGGTTTCCGCTGGCCGCGGGGCTCAGCTTCCAGCACCCGCGCGACCGGCGGTGGGTGGTGGCGCTCCCCTGGGAGGACGTCACGCTGTTCGGCACCACGGACGTCGACCATCCCGGCGCGCCGGAGGAGGAGCCTTCGATCACCGCCGGCGAGTTCACCTATTTGATCGAAGCGCTCCAGGCCTGCTTTCCGGCGCTCGAGCTCCGGCCGGACGATGCGCTCTCGACGTTCGCGGGCGTGCGTCCCGTCGTGTCGGGCGGCTTTGCCGATCCCTCCCGCGAGCCGCGCGATTCGTGGATCGGCCTGGAGCGCGGGCTCCTCACGGTGATGGGCGGCAAGCTCACGACCTGTCGCGCCACGGCGCACGCGGCGCTGGCGGGGCTGCGGCCGAGGATTGCGGAGGTGGCGCGTCTCGCCCGGGATGCGCCGCTGCTCGACGCGGCGACGGCCACGCTCGACGGGCGGCTTTCTTCTCAGGTAAGGTCGCGGCTGTGGGGACGGTACGGCGCGGAGGCCGGCTCGGTGGTGGCGGCCGCGAGACCTGGCGAGCTCGAGCCCGTCGGCGACACTTCCACGCTCTGGGCCGAGCTTCGCTGGGCTGCCCGCGCGGAAGCGCCGGGGCATCTCGACGATCTCTTGCTGCGCCGCGTTCGTCTCGGCCTGATGCTGCCGGAAGGCGGCGCGGGTGTGCTCGACCGCGTCCGGGAGATCTGCGCCGAGGAGCTGGGTTGGAACGCGGAGCGGTGGCGGGCCGAGGCCGCCGCATACGCCGCGTTGTGGCAGACCCACCATTCGGTCCCCGGTCCGGCGGCGATTCCACGCTGAGCCGACGTTACTCCTCGATGGCCCGGCCGAGCCGGCGGAGATGCTCGCGAAACCCCAGGCCGGGATGCGCGGCGCGCTGCGCGAGAAACTCGTCGAACCGCGCCTGCTGGCGGAAACTCGTCCCGCTCCGCATCTTCTCCGCCTGTTCCCGTTCGGTGGCGCGGATCGACTCGGCGGCGGTGACGATGGCCGGCAGGCGGTCCTCCGGGAGGAAGATCACTCCGTCCGCGTCGGCCACAACCAGGTCGGATCCGGTGACCACGAACGGTCCGACGCGCGCCCAGGAGAAGGCGTCCGGCGAGCGGGGATCGACGCGCTGCGGGCCCACGGGGATGGCGCCCAGGGAGAAGATCGGCAGCCCGATCCCGATCAGCTCGTCGGTATCGCGGTGCAAGCCCCAGACGATCATGCCGGCGAGGCCCGCGTTCTTCACCTCCAGCGCCACCAGATCGCCGATGCACGCCTCGTCCAGCCGGCCGCCGTTGTCGGCGACGAGCACGTCGCCGGAAGCGGCGCTGCCCAACGCCTCGAAGAAGACGTCGACGCTCCCCACATGGCGCGCCGGGCGAGCCCGGCCGGCGCAGCGCATCCCGGGCGCGACCGGCCGGAGGGCCGCGGGCGCGCACCGGACGGCGGCTCCCGCCCGGAGGCACGCATCGGCGAGGTGAGGCGTCGTCAGCGCCCGCAGCTCGCCCATGGCTCCGAGGCCGATGAAACCGAGTGGTGTCATGCGCAAAGGGCTACCAACCATCGCTTCGCCGGGCCACCCGCGCTGCCGCAGGCCGGCCCTGCATGGATGCAGGCGCTGCACGATGCTAGACGTCCTGTTGTGAGCGCCACCCGCATCCGCCGCCGCGTGAACGCCCCCCGGGCGAGCGTCTACCGTGCCCTGCTCGATCCTCGCGCCGTCGCGAGCTGGATGGTTCCGATCTTCGCCTTGCCGTCGACCATCACTCTCGCATCGCACGCGGTCGCCAGCATGCAGCCTCCCGCGACCGCGTGGCCGTTGAGCGCCGCCACGACCGGCTTCGGATGCGAGAACACCTCCCGGTAGAGCGACGTGAACCGGGAGAGACAGCCGCTGAACTCGGCCTTCGACCATCCGAGGAACAGCGGAATGTCGAAGCCGAAGGAAAAGAACTTGCCGGTCCCGGTCAGCACCGACGCTCGCACGCCCGGGTCTTCGGCGATCTGGCGGAAGCTCGCGGACAGCTCGTCCACCAGCCGGCCCTCGATCGCGTTGACCAGCGGGCGCTCGATCCGGATCTCGGCGATGCCCTCCTGGAGCGACCTTCGTACGAAGTCCATGGGTTGCCTCCTCTCTCGCAGCGCGGCGGCGTGCTCAAAGCAATTGACGCTCCGGCTGCTCTATCCTAAACGGCACGCAGACCATGCGCGCAGGGCCGCGCGAGAGGAGACCGTCATGCCTGCAACCGGCAATTCCGGGCAAACCAACATCGTTCTGGTGCACGGCGGATTCGTGGATGGCTCAGGCTGGGCCGCCGTCTACAGGATCCTCAAGCAGCACGGTCATGACGTGAGCGTGGTGCAGAATCCCACGATCTCGCTCGCCGACGACGTGGCCGTGACCCGGCGCGCGATCGCCGCGCAACGCGGACCGGTGCTACTCGTCGGGCATTCCTACGGCGGCGCCGTCATCACCGAGGCGGGCACCGATCCGAAGGTTGCCGGGCTGGTCTACATCGCCGCTTTCGCGCCGGACAAAGGCGAGTCGGTGTCGTCGTTGATCAAGGATCCGCCGCCGGGCGCGCCGGTGCCCCCGATCCTGCCGCCGCGGGATGGCTTCCTCTTCCTCGATCCGGCGAAGTTCCATGTCTCGTTCGCCGCGGACGTGGACGCGGAGACGGCGGGGTTCATGGCCAGCTCTCAGGTGCCATGGGGCCTGGGAGCGCTGGAAGGGACGATCACCGCCCCCGCCTGGAAGACCAAGCCGAGCTGGTACATGGTCTCGACGGAGGACAGGATGATCCCTCCGCCTGCCCAGCGCGCCATGTCGAAGCGCGCCGGTTCCACCGTGGTCGAGATCGCGGGGAGCCACGCCATCTACGTCTCGCGACCCGCTCCCGTGGCCGCCCTGATCGAGCGGGCCGCACAGGAGCTCGCAGGGTCTTGAGTCGACGCAGTGCATCTTGATCGTCGATCCGACGCATCGCCACAGTGCGGCACGATGGAAGCTCTGAAGGCGGGAGGAGGAGGACCTGCGACCGGGGCGAACGTCGACATCGAGGCTTTCCTCTCGGACACGCACCCCGCGCCCAACTCCGGCGTGCACACCACCGAAGGGCCTCCGGGCACGTACCAACATCGGACCGGTGCGGTTCGACGCCAAAGGTCGCTGGACCGTGCGCTTCGACCTGCACGAGGACTGCGCCGACGAAGCCGCGGACTCGCCGCACGGGCACGTCGCGTTCTTCCTCGACGTACCCTGACCGGCACAACGGCGGGAAATACGTCTGCCGTTGCTGACTTCCCCGGCGAGGTGATTCAAGATCCACGTCATGCGATCCGCGATCGACAGCCCGGCGCCGCCTGGCCGCCCGTTGGGCCTGCGCTTGATCATCGCGTACAAGTTCGTGAAGGGTCCGG
>DASQAS010000198.1:0-19683 GCA_035635635.1 Myxococcales bacterium
GCTCACCGGTCAGCTCGGCGACGTGATGAAGGAGTCCTGCCAGGCGGCGCTCAGCTACACGCGCAACAAGGCGCAGAAGCTGGGCATCGACCCGCGCTTCCTGGAGAAGAACGACATCCACATCCACTTCCCGGCGGGCGCAATCCCGAAGGACGGCCCCTCGGCCGGCGTGACCATCTTCACCGCGCTCACCTCGCTGCTCACGGGCATCCGCGTCCGGGGCGACGTGGCGATGACCGGCGAGGCCACGCTGCGTGGCCTGGTGCTGCCGGTGGGTGGCATCAAGGAGAAGGTCCTGGCGGCGCACCGGGCGGGCATCAAGCGGATCATCATGCCGGAGCGGAACAAGAAGGACCTGGTGGACGTGCCGGAGCAGGCGAAGAAGGAGATGGAGTTCATCTTCGCCCACTCGATGGACGACGTGCTCCGGTCGGCACTGGAGGAGGATCCGTTCCTCAAGGCGGAGAAGAACCCGCCTCCGACCGAGCAAGCGCAGCAGGGCGAGCCGAAGCCGCCCGAGCCTCAGGCTCACGCGTAAAGACGGGTCCCGGGGCCTCCGCAAGGAGGCCCCGGCCCCGACCAGAAAAAAATTGATTTTTTTCTACGCGGCCTGGCAAACCCGGGCGCGGCCTTCCTTCTTCGCCCGGTACAGCGCCCGGTCCGCCCGCGCCATCAGCTCCTCGAGGCTGTTGCACCCATCGGCCGTGGCGACCCCGATCGACAGCGTCGTGGCCAGGCTCTGATCGAGGATCGTCAGCGGCCGCGAGACCACGCGTCCGAGCAGCCGCTCCGCCGTCGCGAGCGCGCCCTCCAGAGTGGTCTCGGGCATGAGAGCGATGAACTCGTCGCCTCCGAGCCGCGCGGGCAAATCGCTGGCGCGCAGGGTCGCGCGCACCAGGGTGCCGATGTGCTGCAGCACGGCGTCTCCCGCCGCGTGCCCGAAGGTGTCGTTGATGTTCTTGAACCCGTCCACGTCGACCATCAGGCAGGACAGCGCATGGTTGTGCCGCCGGTGCCGGACCCACTCGCCGTCCGCGTGATCGAGAAAGGCGCGCCGGTTGAGCACGCCGGTCAGCGAATCGATCATCGCCAGCTCACGCAGGCGGCCCGTGAGCGAGGCGAGCTGCGACACCGACTCGTGGTAGCGCCGCCGCAGCACGTCGACCTGGTCCACCAGCTCCGACGAGCTGGCCGCCTCCCGGCCCACGCCGGCGAGGTACGGCCGCTCGACGCCGAAGAAGCGGTACGCGGTGGTGATCAGCCGCTCGCGCCCGCGGTGGATCAACTCCAGCGAGAGCGAAAAACTGGCGTCGTGGTGCATCGAGAGGGACTGGTGCAGGCGCTCCTGCGAGGGGTCGTCGAGAGAACGGCCGAACTCCTCGCCGGGCGAGACCAGCGGAACGGCGGATTTCAGTCCGGCGCTCGCTCGGATGACGCGGAGGCCCGCGTCCAGGATCACGAGGAAGTCCGGCGACCGCTCGATCAGAAGTGCGTCGAGACCTTGCACGTTTGCAGCGGCTCCCCCGGCAGTTGATTCGCGAGCATAGCGGGGCGTTGGTGTCCCGCGAAATGTAGGAATTGCGTGTCCGCGTCCCACAGTGGCGCCACGGCTTCGGCCGAGGTGATGACGGGTTGCGGCGACCGGCGCGGCATGACAGATCGGCGCGATGCGCGCGGTCCTGGTCACCGGAGCAGCCGGTTTGGTCGGCTCGCACGTGTGCGAGGCGTTCGCACAGGCGGGGTGGGAAGTGCGCGCGCTCGACCGCCCTGGAAGCGACTGTACCGCTGCCCGTGCGGCCGGCGCGGCGGCCAGCGCCGTGGAGCTGGCGCAGCCTGAAGGAGCCCTGCAGGCCGCGGAGCTGGCCAGCGGCGCGAAGCTGGTCGCGCACGCGGCCTTTCCCGGCGCCAACGACCGCGAAGGGGCGCTGGCCGGCGTGCGCGGGGCGATGGCGGCCGCCCTGCAGGCCGGGGCGCCGTTCCTGCTCTTCTCCAGCACGTCCGTGTACGGCCGCCCGCGCAACCTGCCCTGCGAGGAGGGGGAGGTGAAGCTGCCGATCGACCGGCACGGCGAGGTGCGTTGGGCGGTGGAGAGGGAGGCGTACCTGTGGCGGCGCACGCGCGGCCTCAAGCTGGTGGTGCTGCGGCCGGCGCTCACGTACGGCCCGCGGCAGCGGCGCGGTCTCGCCGTGGTGCTCGCCATCGCGGCGCTCGCGGCGCGGGCGGGCCGCGCGCTCTGGATCCCCAGACGCGGGCCGGTGGTGCACACGGTGCACGCGCAGGACGTCGCGCAGGCCGCGGTGCTGGTCGCCTCCGAGGTGGAGTCCCTGGACGGCCGGGCATTCAACGTGGCGGACGACGCGCCGCTCCCGCTCGAGGAGCTGGCCCGCGCCGTGCTGCAGGCCGCGGGCGCGCGCGAGGCCGGAAGGCTGCCCTACTCGCCCCGCCCGGCGCGCATCGGGCTGTGGCTCGGCAAGCATCTGCCGGACTGGGTCCTGTGGGGTCCGATCAACCGCCGCATCGCGAAGGCCTGGCGCAAGGCGTTCGCCGGACAACCCCCGGTCGCACCTCCTCGCCTCGAGCCCGACCTCCTCGAGCAGCTCTCTGCGGACCGCTGGTACGACACGCAGCGCCTCCGGGCGCTGGGCTTCGCGCCGCGTTTTCCCAGCGCGGTCGAGGGGCTGCAGCAGCTCGCGCTGCAGAGCCGGACGCGTGGCCTGCTCCCCGCCGCGGCGTGACCCTTCGCGGCATTCTCGCGCCCGGATCGAGGCTTCGGTACAATTCGCCTGGATGACGATGGACGAACTGGAGCAGAAGGCCGAGCGGGCCGTGCGCCGCGGCGAGCTGCTCGTCGGGCTCGAGCTCTTCGAGTCGTACCTCGCGCAGCGTCCCGATGACGAGCGCGTCCGCGCCCGCATGGAAGCGGTGCGCGCCCTGCTCCAGCCCAGCGAGCTGGTCAATCGCCGCCGCGTCGATCCGGAGGAGCCCGACGAAGCTTCCGCGCCGGTCGGCGACGCCGAGCAGGGCGAGGTGCTGGCCGGCTCCGGCCGCTTCGCCGAGGCTGCCGAGGCCTACGAGCGGGCCGCGGCCACCAACCCGGAGAATCAGCTCCTGAAGGAACGCCTTCACGAATTGCGCGCCCTGGCCAACCCGGCCGGCAAGGCGGACCTGGAGGCGGCCGAGAAGCTCGAGGCCGCGGCGGGGCCGCATCTGAACGGCAGCTCCAACCGATCGGCCCGCGCTCATGCGGCCTCGTTCGCGCCCATCGAGGAGCCTCGCCCCTTGCCCCGCGACCCCAAGGCGCTGCTGGAGGAGTTGCTGCAGCGCGTCCGGAACGGCCGCCGCTGATCGGAATGTCTCGCCTGCAGCGAATGGCGCACTTCGCCGTTTCGCTGTAGAAACGCGACACGCGCGTCAGGGTTCCCGCGGAGGTTCGGTGGAGCTGGGCCGGTACCGGCTCGAAGAGCAGGTCGGGCAAGGCGGAATGGCCGTCGTGTGGAGGGGTTGGGACACCCAGCTCCGGCGCACCGTGGCCGTCAAAGTCCTGCACGCGCACCTGCATGCCCGCGAGGAGATCCGCAGGCGCTTCGACCGCGAGGCGCACGCCGTCGCCCGCCTGCACCATCCCTACATCCTCGACGTCTACGACTTCTCCGGGCCGCACGCGGACCCCAGCTACCTGGTCACCGAGTTCATCCGCGGCCAGACCCTGCGCGCCTTCGCCGAGCAGCATCCGTTCGATCCGCCGGAGCTCGCCGCGGCGTGCCTGCTCCCCATCGCGGAGGCGCTGCAGCACGCGCACGCGGCGGGCGTGGTGCACCGGGACCTGAAGCCCGAGAACATCATGGTCCGCGAGGACGGGGTGGTGAAGCTGACCGACTTCGGGATCGCCGCGCTGCTCGACCCGGACGAGAAGTTCACCATCACGGGCAGCATCCTGGGCTCGCCCGCGCACCTGGCGCCGGAGATCATCGAGGGCAAGCCGATCCACCCGCGGGCGGACCTGTTCTCGTTCGGGACCATCCTCTACTGGCTCTCGTGCGGCAAGCTGCCGTACCAGGGGAACTCGCCGGCCGCGCTCCTGCGCAGCATCCTCGAGGGAACGCGCGAGGATCCCCGGGTGCTGCGGCCCTCGGTGGGCGATGCGCAGGCGAAGATCATCGCGCGCTGCCTGGAGAACGATCCGGACCGCCGCTATCAGAGCGCCGCGGAGGTGAAGCTGGAGCTGCTCCAGCTCCTGACCGACGCGGGGATCGACGACCCGGTGCGCGAGCTGGCGGCGTTCGTGCGGGCGCCAGAGGCGCACGGCGCCAACGTCCGGGCGCGGGTGGTGACGCGCAACCTCGCCACCGGCGAGGAGCACCTGGCGCGCAAGCGCACCAGCGCGGCGCTCTCGGCCTTCGGCCGCGCCCTGGCGCTCGACCCCGAGAACGTGCAGGCGAAGGGTCGCGTCGATCGCATCCGCCGGCGGGACCGGCTGCTCAAGATCTCCCGCGCCATCGTGATCGGGCTGGTCGGAGTCACGATCCTGGTGGCCGGAGGCTGGGAGCTCTACCGCGCGGCGCAGCGGGAAGCCGCCCGGGCCGCCGCGGAGCAGCCGGCGCAGGAGCGGGCCACCGCGGACGAGCGCGCCCGCGAGAAGGCAGAGGCCGAGGCAGCGGCGAAAGCCGCGTCGCCGCGTCCCTCGCAAGTGGATCCGGTCCCGCCTCCGCCGGCCCCCACGGAAATAGCCCGCAAGCGGCCGGCTCCCCCGGCAAAGCCCGTCGAGCCGTCCGAGGTCAAGCTGCACGCGCGCTACGGCGCCGACGTGAGCGTGGACGGCCACGAGCTGGGGTACGAGACCATCTTCTCCACCCGGCTCCTGCCCGGCCGGCACCTGGTGGAAGTGCGCCACACCTGCTGCGAGACCGCGAGCCAGGTCGTGACCGTGACCAAGAACCAGCCCGGGCAGATGTACAAGCTGCGCTACGGCCCGCCGCTGCCGGCTCGGTTCGAAGTGCTCAACGCGCCGCCCGACGCCCGGCTCTTTATCGATGGCGTGCTGGTGGGGACCGCGGCCGCTCCGCCGAAATACCTGATGACCGAGCCGACCCAGCGGGCCACGGTCACCATCGGCGACCGCACGCTGGTTGAGACGTTGAAGGCAGGTACGGTGAACAGGCTCGATTACGCGAAGGCCGCCCCATGATCCTCGCCATCGTCGCTGCTGCCCTGCTGGCGCAGACGCAGCCTCCGGATGCGCAGACCCGTGCCGCCGCTGATGCGCTCAACCGGGCGCGGGTGACGTTCGAGTACGGAGACTACCCGCAGGCCTCCAAGCTGCTCTCGGCCCTGCTGCAAGCGGGCCGCTTCGAATCGGTACAGGCGCGGGCGGAGGCGTGGCGCCTCTTGGGCCTGGCGCTCTTCTACCAGGGCCGCAAGGCGGAGGCGCAAAACGCGTTCCTGGAGTACCTGTACCTCGAGCCGGACGCGGAGCTGGATCCGTTCTTCGTGCCGCCCGCCGCCGTCTCGTTCTTCGACCAGGTGAAGAAGGAGGCGGAGCCGAAGCTCGGTCCCCTGCGGGCGCAGAGGCGTGCCGCGGAGGAGGTGCAGAGGCGCGCGGCTGCGGAAGAGGCGGAGCGGAGGCGCCAGCGCGAGCTGGAGGCGGAGCGCCGGCGGCTCCAGGAGATCTCGCCGTCGGTCGAGCGGCGCGTGGTCGAGCACCAGTTCTGGGTGGCGCTGATGCCGTTCGGGATCGGTCAGCTCCAGAACGGAGACAAGCAGCTCGGGATCACGCTCGCCGTGTCGCAGGTGGTCGCCGGCGCGGCCAGCGCGGGCAGCGCGCTCTTGATCGAGACCCTGCGCAACGAGCAGACCGGGCAGTTCGACAACTCTGGCGGCGGTGCGACGCAGTACCAGATCGCGCAGCGGCTCAACGTGGTGAAGTGGGTGGGGGCGGCGCTCTTCTACGCGCTCTGGGTCGGAGGCGCGATCCACGCCGCCATCAACTACAAGCCGGAGGAGGTGCTTCCCGATCGGCTCCTCCCGCCGGCGGGACAGGGACGCTGATGGCCACGCTGGTGGTGCACGCGGAGGGCGAGGCTCCGTCGTTCGTCCCTTTGGTGAAACCGCTCACCACGCTCGCGGCGGCGGCGGACAGCGACGTGCGGGTCCCCGACCTGCGCGGAGTGGTGGCCATCCAGTTCGACGGCGAGTCGTTCATGGCCACGGCGCTCGAGGGTGCCCAGCTGGTCATCAACGGCAAGCGGCGCGGCCAGCACATCTTGGCGGACGGAGACACCATCCAGCTCGGCAATACCCAACTCGTCTTCCAGAGCGGGGACCGAGCCACGCATCCCACGGCGGTGCGGCACACGGGCGCGCCCCCCGCCCCGGAGTCCCTCGCGACCACCCGGCTGGCGGAGTTTGCCCGCCAGCTCGCGCATGAGCCGGGAGTGGACGGCGCGCTCACACGCCTCCTGGACGCGCTGATCGAGGTGGTGCGCGCCGACAAGGGATTCGTGCTCGAGGTGACCGATGGCTCGCCGCGGATCCTCAAGGCGCGCAACTTCCAGCGCGAGAACGTGGCGGACGCGGTGGAGGGGCTCTCCGACACCATCGTGAAGAAGGTGCTGGAGACGCGCCAGCCGTTGCGGATCGAGGACGCGCTGCACGACGCGGAGTTCAACGCGAGCGACAGCGTGGTGAACCTCAAGCTGGCCTCGGTGCTCTGCCTGCCGCTGGTGATGCGGGGTGAGCTACTCGGCGCGATCTACCTGGGCAACGACAAGCTGACGAGCCTGTTCACCGAGCGCGAGCTGGAGGTCGCTACCAGCTTCTGCAGCACCGCGGTGCTGCTGCTCGAGCTGGGCCGGCAGCTGGACGAGCTGCGCGCGGACAAGAAGGTCCTGCTGGAGCGGCTGGAGGCGCAGGCCTACGGCGACATCATCGGCGCCTGCGACGCGATGCGGGACATCTTCCGCAAGATCGACAAGGTGGCGGGCACCGACATCGGCATCCTGGTCACCGGCGAGACCGGCACCGGCAAGGAGCTGATCGCGCGCGAGATCCACCGCCGCAGCCCCCGGCGCAACGGGCCGTTCGTCGCCATCAACTGCGGGGCCATCCCCGAAAATCTCCTCGAGAGCGAGCTGTTCGGCCATGCCAAGGGCGCGTTCACCGGCGCGGTAGGAGCGCGGGCCGGCCGGTTCCAGGCGGCGAACGGCGGAACGCTCTTCCTCGACGAGATCGGCGACATGCCGGTCGGCCTTCAGGTCAAGCTGCTGCGGGCGCTCCAGGAGCGCGCGGTCACGCGGGTGGGCGAGAACAAGCCCGAGGCCGTGGACATCCGGGTGGTGGCCGCCACCAACAAGGACCTGGACGAGGAGATGAAGGCCGCACGGTTCCGGGAGGATCTTTACTACCGGGTCAACGTGGTGCGCCTGCACCTGCCCCCTCTGCGCGACCGCGGCGAGGACGCGTTGATGCTGGCCAAGTGGTTCCTCGGCCGCGCCGTGCGCGAGCTGGGCAGCAAGGTGAAGGGCTTCTCGCCGCAGGCGCTGGTCGCGATCAAGCGCTTCCGCTGGCCGGGCAACATCCGGCAGCTCGAGAACCGCATCAAGAAGGCGGTGGTGCTGGCGGAGCGGCCGCTGATCAGCCCCGACGACATGGAGCTGCGGCCCGAACAGCTGGAGCCGATCCTGCCGCTCGCGGAAGCCCGCGACGAGTGGCAGAAGCGCTACATCAACGAGGTCCTGGAGCGGAACGGCGGGAACCGCACCAAGACCGCCAAGGACCTGGGCGTCGACCCCAGGACCATCTTCCGGCACCTGGAGCGGCTGGAGGCGGAGAAGCGCGGCGAGACGCTCCCGCCGGACGAGCCCCTGGACGAGCAGTGACAGAAATGTCGCGGAGGAGGTGGCCCTCCCACCCGTCGCTTGCACTTAAGCTATTGTTTTTACTGAGAATCTATCGTGGCGCAGCGCTTGCGACCCTCCTGGGCGTGCTGGTGTGCCCACAGATCTCCTGCCTGATTCCGCAGGACATCAACGCGTCCACCCCCGGACCCCACGGGAACGTGCCGGTGTTCTTGTCGGAATCGTTCCCGGACTACCTCCTCCCGCCGACCCTCAGCCTCACGCGGCAGGGATCGGTGGATGCCGCCATGACTCCGCCCTGCCACTGCGAGCTGCAGTTCGACCAGCTGAAGCTGGAGGAGAACCCGGACATCGCGCTGGAGGTGCGCTGGTACGTCGATTACGACCCGTCGGTCCCTGCCTCGACGCCGTTCAAGAGGAAGGACAAGATCGACGCGACCTTCAACGATCCTACGCAGACCACACGCGTCGTGCCCACCTACAAGTTCGATGCGGACGGCGCTGGAATCGTCACCAGTGGAATCCACATCGTCGAGGTGGTGGTCGCCGAGGTCGGGGGATTCAACGACACGTCTCCCACGCTTCCGTTCCGGGGGATGAACGAGGGGTTCACGTCCGCCGTCTACCGGTTCGCGGTGAACGTGATCGTCGAGCAGGTGCTCGGGCAATGCCCGCGCACCCTGCCTTCCCACGTGGTGTGCCAGTGAAGCGCGCCCTGCCCCTGATGGCGTTGCTCGCCGCCTGCTCGCTGCGGGAGCCGCGTACGACCGAGCCCTCGTGCACCGGCTCGGGGCAATGCTCGCGCGGCGACGTGTGCTTCCTGGGCGAGTGCCGTGCGCCCTCCGCCAACTTGTCCGTCGTCCGCGTGGAGGTCCGGCCTCCGGTCGGGTCGCAGTTCGGGCTGAAGGACGCGGAGGTCGACCTGCGCCACAGCGTGCTCAACGACTTCACGCTGCCGGTCCCGCTCTCGATCGGGCCCAACGTGGGATCGATCCGGGGCACGGTGACGCAGGCGCAGAGCGGCGGAGCGGCCGCGGCGGCGGTGGGCGGGCTGGTCGTCACCTTCAGCGACCACACGCCTCTGATCCCCGATCGGATCGAGCAGGTGGTCTCGTTCACGGACACGAACGGAAACTACAGCGCGCGCGTCCCGCAGGGGATCTGGGATGTCCTGCTGCAGCCCCCGGCGCCGCTTCCGCCGATGCGGGTCGGCACGCTCGACACCGCTACGCCCTCGACGATGTACATCCTGCCTTCGACCGACTCGCTGACACGCCTCGAGGGCAGGCTGGTGTACGCGGACGCGGGAACCCCGCCTGTCGTGGGCGCCGGCGTGACTGCCGTCGACGCGCAGGGCACGGCGGTCTCGGCGCAGGCGCCCTCGCAGGCGGACGGCGGCTACTCGCTCTACCTCACGCCCGGCGCGTCGCAGGTTGCGCTCCAGATCGGTCCTCCGGCCGACGCGGACGCCGGAGTGGCTTCGGGGTTGCCGGACCCGTTCCCGACCTATCCGGCCGTCGCGTACGCGCCCACGGTGGCGCTCTCGCTGCCCGACGTGGCGACGCTCAGCGGGCGCGTCGTCGACCCCGCCGGAAGTCCGATCCCGGGGGCGCGCGTGTACGCGCGAAGCTCCAACATGGGCTGGACGCTTTCGCGGTCGGTGGTCGCCGATGCGACGGGATCGTATTCGATCCCCCTGCGGCAGGGGACGTACCAGGTGCAGGCGGCTCCGCCCATCGATCCCACCGCTCCCGCGCTCTCGGGGATGCAGAGCGTCGCCATTCCCGCGCCTCCGCTCGACCTGATCTGCTCCTACAAGGTCGTGCGCACCGGGGTGGTGCTGGGACCGGACGGCAAGGAGGTCGGAGCCAACTTCCAGATCGCCGGCAGCCGTCTGTCCGACGGCCTCGTGACCGCGCGAACCGCACAGACCGCCGCCACCGACAAGAACGGAGGCTACTCGTTCACCGCGGACGCGGGCCGCTGGCGCCTGGAGGTGATTCCCCCGGCGGGCTCGCCGCTGCCGCGCAAGATCGTGCAGGTGGATCTGGACGCGAGCGTAAGCGATGCGACCCTGCCCGCGATCCAGATCTCGTCGCCCCTCCAAGTGGTGGGCACCGTCCGGGGAGCGGCCCCCGGCGTCCTCGACGTGGTGGTCCAGGACGCGATCGTGAGCTTCTTCTCGCTCGACTCGAGCGGGAACAGCGTGCTCCTGGGCACCGCGCGGACCGATGCACAGGGGCGCTACGCCGCCATCCTGCCCGACGTGGCGCAACCCGGGATCGGCCCTTGAACGCCTGCCCGTCCGAAGCTAGACCCTGCGGGTGCCGCGCGACCCTGCGCTGAAGCCGTACCGCATATTCATGTACTGCATCTACGGGGCCGCCTGTGGCGTGCTGTTCGTCCAGCTCTTGCGCAGCGTGGTCAGCGACCTGTACGGCCATCGCCGGGACGCCGTGGAGCAGCAGAGCCCGACCGCGTGCCTCGAGGACGTCGAGCGCCTCTACGGCCAGATCTCGGCGCGCGCGGTGCAACCGGCCCCCCTTGGGCTGGAGGGCGGCGAGCTGGTGCGGGAGTGGGACGCCTGGTCGCGCCGCTGGCAGGACGAGGTGGATCGGGTGAGCCAGCGCTGCCGGCTGGGGCTGGACGGCGAGCCGGGCTCGCGGGCGCTTGCGGACGCGCTGGACGGGATCGAGGAATTGCGGCGCCGGCTGGAGCGCTCCGGTGCGGACGCGGCGGAGGAAGCGCGGCGGGTGAAGGACGCGCTGGCGCAGGCCCGCAGCGAGCTGAAGGTGCGCTAGGCGCTGCCGCGCCGAAGGCGCGGCTCTGCGCCTATGCTTCTCTACGTGTTCCCGCGAAGGCGGGAACACGTTTGAACTCTAGACAGCCTCTTATTGCGGTTTCGGCGCGGACGCGGTCGCCGGCGGCGTGCCCAGCGGCGCGGTGGCGGCGGACAGCCTGCGCAGGCGGTTGCGAAGCTGCGTGGCGAAGTCGCTGCCCGGGTAGAGCGAGAGGGCGCGCTCGTAGACCTCGCGCGCGCGGGTCGGGTTGCCGACCTCCTCGTAGGCCTGGCCGAGCAGAAGGCCCGCGTACTGCGCGGTCTTGGTGCCGCCGGTGCTCTTGAGGAACGCCTCGAGCGGCTGCACGGCGCCCTGGAACTCGCGCGTCTGGATGCGGGCGCTGCCCAGGTGGAACCAGATCATGCTGTCGCTGACCTTCGGCTCCAACTCGACGTAGCGGCCCAGGTCCTGCGAGGCGGCCTTCCAGTCCTGGCGGCGGTAGGCGGACTCGCCCGCGCTGCGCGCGGCCTCGGCGAGCTGGCGCTTCATCCCCGCCGCGCGATCGTCGATGGCCTTGGCCTCGAGCGCCGAGAGCTGTCCGCGGTCCAGGTGCATGGCCTGCGTCATCGCCTGGTTGAGCCCGGGACCTTCCTTCTCGCTGCCGAGCAGATCGTAGACGCGCAGGGCCCGTTCCGAGGTCTCGCGGCGGCTCTGGTCGGTGACCTTGATCTTCTCGGCGTCCTTCTGGAGGGCAGCCGCGCGGGCCTCGTTGGCCTGCGCGTCGCTGCGGGCGGTACGGACCTCCGCGTTGGCGAAGGCGATGGCCCCCACGCCGGCGATCACCGCGAACCCGACGTACGCGGTCACGCTGGTCATCCAGTGCCGCTTCTCCTGCTCCTCGTGCTTGCGGCCCATCAGCTTGAGCTCGGCATGCAGGTTCTTCAGCAGGTTGTCGGTCTTGATGACGAGATTGCGGGCCTCGATCACCTCCTTGCGCAGCAAGGAGATGTCCCCATCCTGGCCTGCCGGCTCGGGAGGGTGGGACAGGCGGGGGGAGCTGGTCTCGTCACTCATGTTGCCTCGCTGAACGCTCGGGGACCGGCGGAGCATCCCATGTCCTGGACTTCGCTGCACGTATCTTGTGGGGCGGACAGGGGACCTAGCGGCCGGTCGGTTTCCCTTTGTCGTCGGGCTCGAGGAAGTGGATCATCAGCCCCACCGAGAAGAGATTTCCGCCCACATTCAGCTTCTGCTGGCTCTGCGGATCCACCTGGGCGCTAGCAAGCGTGTACCGCTCCTCGACCACCAGGGCCATGGGCCCGGCGAGCTGGAAGCGGACGCCGAGGGCCCCGTAGGCCGCCGTGGAGTTGGCCTCGTTCGAGATGCCCTGCCGCGTCCCCGTGTTGAGCGAATAGCCGATCCCGCCGCCGAGGTAGAAGGTGAAGCCGCGCCGCTGCACCAGGGTGGTGTCCATCGCGAGCAGGATGGGGATGCTCCGGACCTGGAGGTCGCCGCCCGCGATCCGGTAGCGATCCATCAGGTACCCCACCTCGATCTTGAAGTGCAGATCGTCGTCGTACTGGTACCCGAACGAGGCCAGGCCTCCGGGCTGGAGCCCTCGGTGCGAGGCGCCTTGCTCGGTCAGGTAATCCCCGTTGCTGGGCAGGAGCATGCGGGCACCGCCCAGCAGCGTGATGGTGCCCTCCCCTTTCTCGGGGACGGCGGCGGCCGCGGAGGAAGCGGCGAGGAGGACGGCGAGGGCCAGGCGCATCTGCGCTAGAATATCGGAGCCCCGCAGGTGCTCCAGTTTTCGTAACCCCGGACTGCCCCATGTCCCGCGCGCCCGAGACCGGGTTTTATTTCGAGCCCATCGCCGAGAGACTGGCGCTCTTGCGGGAAGGGTCTCCGTTCCCGTCCCCGGAGGCATGGGCTTATGTGGGCAATCCGGCGGAGATGACCGAAGAGGTCGCGCGGCTGGAGGTCGCGACGCGCTGGCCTGGGGTAGACCCCGACGGGCTCGAGCTCGAGACGGACGCTGCTACTGCTTCGAGCTCGTGAGCTGCTCGAAGGCGGCGCTGCCGCGCAGCGACTTGAAGTCGTCGTCCTGGCGCGCGTGCTCGGCGAGGTCGCCGTCGAGCCGGAGGGCCGCGCGAAGATGGTCGATGGCGCCCTGGGAGTCTCCCATCCGGGCCAGCGCGCAGGCGTAGTTGTACTGCCCTTCCGCCAGCTCCGGCGCGCGCACCACCAGCTCGGCGAGCGTGGTGGCGGCGTCCTTCACCTGGTTCTCGGCGAGCTGCATGACGCCCACGGCCCGCAGCGCCAGATGCCGCTGCTCGGGCGTCAGCTCGCGCTCGGACCGCAGGGCGACCGACCCGTGCGGAAGCGCGCGCGCGTAGGCTTGGGCTCCCATCTCGAAGCCGGCCATCAGCGCGCCGAAGTGCGCCTTGGCGTTGTCCGGCTCGCGGGCGGTCAGGGCCTCGAAGCGATCCATGGCGGCGGCCGGATCGCGGCGCTCCAAAAAGCCCATCCCGGCCAGCAGATCCACTTCGCGCTGGCGATCCGGCGGGAGGGGCAGCACCTGGAAGGTCTTCGATGCGGTGTCGAAGGTCTGCTGGGCGAAGGCGTCGTCCTTGGCGCCGGTGACGTGGAGGACCAGGCAGTCGGCGCCGCGGGAGTAGAAGGCCCAGCGGTTGCGCACCGGAGCGGAGGGCGCGCCGCTGGTGAAGACCCAGCTCGCGGTGGGCGAGTCGGAGGTGCCCTGATCCCGCGGAGCATCGCCGGAGCTGGCCGGGGCCGCCTCCCCCTCCCTCTTGACGGTGAGCCGCGAGCGCGCGTGCTCGCGGCATTGCTGCGCGGTAGAGGGCTTTGCCATGGGGAACGAGCTCACCTCGCTCTCCACGCCAGAGACGGAGCGCGCGTTGCCCTCGCGGCTGACCTGCCAGGTGTCGGGGCCGGAGGGCAGCGAGTAGCGGACGCCATGGACCGCGTCCTGGACTTCCAGGTCGGTGGCGCGCGCCTCCTGCTTTGCCGCGCCGTGCGCGCAAGCCGCGAGCGCCAGGAGCAGAACGGCGGCGTGCTTCACTGCCACTGCTCCTCGGGAGCGTCGACGATCTTGCCGCCGATCGAGTGATAGTAGAGCTGGATCTCTTTGGCGATGCGCGCGGCGGGGTCGTAGGCGATGCAGGTGTCGTACGGCCGCGAGTAGACGTGCAGGCTGACCGCGCGCTCGTCGAACGGGTTGGAGACGCGGTGGATGCCGTTGTCGCCCTGTTGCAAATCGAGCACCCCCTCGGGAGCGCGGGCGATTCCGCCGTTCGGGACCAGCCGGATGCCCTGCCCCGGCCCCGGCCCGTCCAGGCTGAGGAAGTTCTCCAGGCGCAGCGCGCCGTTCTGGATCGAAAGCCAGCAGAGCTGGCCCGAGTGATTGTGGATGGGGCTCTGGGTCCGCGGCTCCCAGCAGAGGGCAATCAGCTCGAAGATGTCGTCGCGGTAGATCAGGTTCCGCGTATAGTGGCGCGGCGCGAAGTGCAGGTAGGGGGCCAGGGTGGCGCTGTCGAGCAGGAGGCCGCGCAAGCGCGCGCACACCTCCCCGGGCTGGAAGTGGGCGGGCGGAACCCCCCGCAGGGTCTCCACCACCCCTTCGACAGCAACGTGCATGACCGTCCCTCCTTGCCCCCATCATAATGCCGCCCGCCGCCCGCGGGCGGCATCTTTACAAGGCTTCGGGTGGCGGGGTGTGGGAGTGCGAGGCGTAGTCGCGTCCGAAACGCCGCTCGATCTCGGCTTCCGTCCACTCTGCGACGACCGGCCGGCCGTGGGCGCAGCGCGCGCCGTAGTCGGTCTCGTCCAGGGCGTCCAGGAGCGCCTGCGCCTCTGGCGGGCTGAGCGGGTCGTGGGCCCGCACGCTGCCGTGGCAGGCCGCGCGGGCGAGCAGCGCGTCGCGCAGGCGATCGAGCGAGTCGCCCCGGCCGTGTGACGCGAGCTCGTCGGCCAGATCGGTGAGGAGCGCTCCCAGACCGCGCTCCTCCAGCCGGGCCAGCGGCGCCGGCAGCGCCTTCACCGCCGCGCTGGTTCCGCCGAACGAGTCGAGCTCCACGCCGATGGAGGCGAGCATCTCCGCGGCCTCGGCCACGCGCGCGGCGGCGGCCGCGGGGAGCTCCACCACCTGGGGCACGAGCAGCGGCTGGACCTGGCCGCTTCCGCTGCGGGAGCGCAGGCGCTGGTAGTTCACCCGCTCGTGGGCGGCGTGCTGGTCGACGAGCACCAGCCCGCGCGCGCCTTCGCAGACGAGGTACGTGCGGTGGAGCTGGCCGAGGTAGCGCAGGCCGCTGAACCAGGCAGGCCGCGGGACCAACTCCGGCTGAGGACGGAGATCGGGAGCCGGCGGCGCCTGGTCCGCGGGATGGGTCGCGTGCTGCTGGACGGCGTGCGCGCCGTGCGCTGGGGGCATCCACCAGGTCGACGGCATCCTTCCGCCGTAGCGCTCGATGGCCTCGGCCACGCGCTGCACGGACGCAGGCGTCTGCTGCTGCATCCAGTCGCCGCGGGCGAGCACCTGCGTGAGACCGGCGTGGATCGCGTCCCAGGCCGCGCGCGGGTCGGCGAAGCGGACTTCCGCCTTCGCCGGGTGCACGTTGACGTCGAGCGCCGCGGGAGGGACCTCGAGGAACACGATCGCGCCCGGGTAGCGGCCGTGCGGCATCAGCTCGCCGTAGGCGCGCAGCACCGCGTGCGTCAGGGAGCGGTCACGGATCGCCCGGCCGTTGACGAAGAGCCAGACGTTGCGGGCGCTGCCGTACTCGACGGCAGGAGAGACCAGAAGGCCGTGGGCCCGTGCGGATCGGCACTCGCCGGCGAAGGGGACGAGCTGTCCCCGGACCTCGCGGCCGAGCGCCTCTTCCGCGCGCGACGCCAGCATGTCCGGGCCGGCCTGGAGCTGGGCCAGGGCGCGGTCGCCATCGCGCACCGAGAAGGCCACGTCGGGGCGCGGCAGGGCCAGCCGCAGCACCGCGTCCACGCATTGGGACTGCTCGGTCTGTGCCTTCTTCAGGAACTTCCGCCGGGCGGGGACGTTCCAGAAGAGATCGCGGACCTCCACCGTGGTTCCCGGCGGCGCGCCGGCATCGGCGATGCGCGGGGCCGCCCCGCCCTCCACCTCGATCCGCGTCCCCTTCAGCGCTCCTGGCTCGCAGCTGACGAGGACGAACCGGCTCACCGCGGCCATGCTGGGCAGCGCCTCGCCGCGAAAACCGTAGCTGCCGATGGCGAAGAGATCGTCCTTGGTTCGCAGCTTGCTCGTCGCGTGGCGCTGCAGGCTGAGCCCCGCGTCCTCGCGGCCCATCCCCGAGCCGTCGTCGCGGACCCGGACCAGGCGGCGGCCGCCCTCCTGGAGGTCGATCTCGATCCGCTTCGCGCCCGCGTCGAGCGCGTTCTCGACCAGCTCCTTGACCACCGCGGCGGGACGCTCGATGACCTCGCCCGCGGCGATCTGGTTCGCGAGGGTGGCATCGAGCAGATGGATGCGCGGCACGCTGCGCACAGTAACAGGGCATGGCAGGCTGCGCCCATGCTTGCTTTGCTTCTGGCGGCGCTGGCGGCGACCGAGGCGGACGCGGTCGTCCGGGACTTCCACTTCGCGTCGGGCGAGACGCTGCCCGAGCTGCGGATCCACTACCGGACGCTGGGGACGAAGGGAGCGCCGGCCGTGCTGATCCTGCACGGCACCACCGGCAGCGGGGCGCAGTTCCTCGGCGACAGCTTTGCCGGCGCGCTGTTCGGGCCGGGGCAGTTATTGGATGCGGCGAAGACCTTCATCGTCCTGCCCGACGGGATCGGGCACGGCGGCTCGTCCAAGCCGAGCGACGGGCTGCGCGCGCGCTTTCCGCACTACGGATACGCGGACATGGTGGAAGCGCAGCGGCGGCTTCTGGTGGAGCACCTGGGCGTGAAGCGCTTGCGCCTGATCGTCGGCACCTCGATGGGCTGCATGCACGCCTGGGTCTGGACGGAGGCGCAGCCGGCGTTCGTGGACGCGGCGCTGGCGCTGGCGTGCCTGCCGGTGCAGATCGCCGGGCGGAACCGGGTGCTGCGGAAGCTGGCGATGGACTCGATCCGGAAGGATCCGGCCTGGAACGGCGGCGCGTACACCTCGCCGCCGGTGGCCGGGATGCGGGGCGCGCTGGAGGTGCTGTTCTTCATGACCAGCGCGGCGCTGCCGCTGCAGGCGCAGGCCCCCACGCGGGAGGCGGCCGACAAGCTGGAGGAGGAGTGGATGGCGAGGCGGCTCTCGTCGGTCGACGCCAACGACTTCCTCTACGCCTTCGACGCGTCTCGCGACTACGACCCGTCGGCGGGCCTGGAGAAGATCGAAGCGGCGGTCACGGCGGTGAATTCGGCGGACGACGAGGTGAACCCGCCGGAGCTCGGGGTGCTGGAGCGCGAGATCCGGCGGGTGAAGCGCGGCAAGGCGGTGATCCTGCCGATCGGGCCGCAGACGCGGGGGCACGGGACGCACACCAACGCGGCTGCGTGGCAGGACCACCTGGCCGAGCTGCTCGAGCGGTCCGGCCGGGGCCGTTAGAGCGACTTGAGGAACGCGAGCAGCGCGTTCCGGTCGAAGCTTCCCAGCCGCTCGAACTGCCTCCTTGAATCCTTGGCCTGTCCGTCGTGGGCCAGGATTGCATCGGTGATGGTGGTCGCGCTGCCGTCGTGCAGCATCAGGGCCTGCGTCCGCAGGCCCCAGAGCGGCTGGGTGCGCATCAGCTTGCCGGTCGCCTGGTTCTGCGTGATTCCGTCGCCGAGCTGGCCCATGTCGTGCAGCAGGAAGTCGGAGAACGGGTGGTAGGTGACCTGGTCGAGCGCGCGGACCGCGTTCCGCCCCGTCTGCAGCGTCTGGACGTGGCAGTCGAGGCAGCCGATGGCGCGGGCGACGTCGTTGCCCTTGTCCGTGAGCCCGCTCTGCGGGCCCCGCGGCGGTGGCGCCAGCAGCGTCATGAAGTCGTTGAACGCCTCCACCCCGGCGCCGTCGTCGTTGAGCGTCGGGACGGGGTTGGCGGCCAGCAGCGCGCAATTGCCCTGCGGGCAGTTCTCGTTGGGGAAGATGGGATTGGTGATGCCCATCTCATTCAAGTAGGCGTCGCCCGAGAAGACGAACAGGCTGGGCACCTGCGCCTTCCAGCCGAACTTGCCCAACACCTGCTTCCCGGTGATCGGGTCGGTGACGATGCTGGGGGTGCCGGCGATCCCCTTGTTGTTGCGCGCCTGCGAGCTCGCGATGGAGAAGAAGGTGGAGCTGGGCGTCGCGTCGACCAGACTCAGTCCGAACAACGGCGTCGTGCGGCGCGGCGTGGTGACGTTCGCTCCCCTGGGAACCTTCTCGCCGACGAAGTTGACTCCGTTGAACTTGCCGATGCCCCGGTCCTGGAGCAGCGACCCGCCGAGGTTCGCCAGCGGGTCGAACTTGTCGCTGAACGGCTTCTTGAATCCGAAGCGAGTCTCCAGGCGCTGGTTGGTCCCTCCGATGGCGCCGTTGGGGCCCTCGTGGCAGGTGACGCACGCGGCTTCGTTGAACACCGGCCCCAGGCCCTCCTCGACGGTCTCGGCCGCCGAGAACTCCTCCTGGCCGGCCTGGAACCGGGCCAGGTCGGCAGCGTTCAATCCGGGCAGCGGGTCCCCGAAATCCGCCTGCCGGCTGAACAGGGCCGCGGAGCTCGACTCCGTCGGTGAATCGGAGACCTGTTGGCTACACGCGGTTGCCAAGAGCAGTACGGCTGCCAGGCAGAGCCTTGCGTGGAACACGGTCATGGTGCCCTCCCTCCCGCGCTCGAGCGACGCGCCCGTTTGCGCGGTTGGCGCGATCAGCGCGGGGGGGAACCGGACCGTCAATCACTGCGCATTTGCACATGTTGAATTTGGAATCGGTTTGGAATTGGAGTTTTCCAAGTCGGTACATTTTGCAGGTGCAGGTTTGAACTGGTTTGGAGTCCGGCAGCAAAACTTTGCAGATCCGGTAATCGAACGAAGATCGTGTAGGTCGATGTCGGAGATGGTCGGGATGGGTGGCAGGTGAGAGCACACGCCCCCGGAGCTCGGAGTGGATTGCCGCAGCGGGAATGGAGATGACGTCGGGAGACGCGGTTCCCTCGGGGAGCAGCTCCTGGCAACGTCGGATTGAATCGGGATGGATCGTCCGCGGGGGATTCCGGCCGTGGTTTGAGGGGCATCGCGCGCAGGTGCGGAGACCACCGCGGGAGCTCGTTTCGGTAATCGCACGGCTGACGAAAACCGCTGACGCCGACCCCTCGAGTCGGTGTAATTTGTGTGGGCGATTTTGCGGATCCGGTAATCGCACCACACCGATGTGGGTGCGTGTAGCAAATGGTGGCAGGTTTTGAATGAGCGGGATGGCGGGCTGGCGGGCCTTTTGAGACTGTGAGTGAAACCGGGCGAGTGACGTCGAGTGACGCTCTCGCTCACGGTCGAGCCACCGCAGCGGCGGCCTCGGCGCGGCGGGCACCTTGCTGCTTGAAAATCTCATCATGCCGCCTCGAAGCGTATCGAACCGTGGCATCGCAGCCCCATTTGGCACGCGAGGACCCCTCAGGCGGCAACGGCGACAAGAGTCCGACGATTTCCAAGGAGCTGTCTGGGTGTGCTGCGGCGAAAGCCGACGAGCTCGCGACCGGACGCGAGATGCCTCCAGAGGCCGGGAGGCACCCCGAACCCGCCGGTGAGCAATGGGACTTCGACCACGAAGGAGAGAATCGTCGGCGCCTCCCGCGCCTGGCCGAGAAGTACCTCAGGCGCTGACTCGTGCGGGCGCGAGTCGCCGGGAGCACTGAGCTGAACTCGCCCCGGGGCGAGCTGGAGCCGGAAGGAGCGAGCTGGAAGGGCGGGACGACCGGCGACCGATCGCCCAGCGAGGAGCAGAAAAAGCGACGCCCCGCGGCGCGTGTGATCGCGCGGCGGGGCGTCAGGGAAAAATTCCGGCAGCGACCTACTCTCCCACACGGAGACCGTGCAGTACCATCGGCTCTGAAGGGCTTAACTTC
>DASQAS010000199.1:0-2621 GCA_035635635.1 Myxococcales bacterium
TAGATGGGATGAAGCGGCTGGCCTCTCGCTTGACGTGGTGGCATACGCTGCCCCACAAGAGCACACCGCGGTCAACGCCGCAGAGAGGAGAGGCCAGCCATGGACCATATTGGCATCGATGTGCACAAGAGGGAAAGTCAGATCTACATCCTCGCCGAGGGGGGTGAGGTCATCGAGCGGCGCATCCGCACCGAGCCCGAGCGCTTCGCGGCCGTGCTCGGGGCCCGGCCGCGCGCCCGGATCCTGATCGAAGCCTCGACCGACAGCGAATGGGTGGCGCGGTGTCTCGAGGCGCTTGGCCACGAGATCATCGTCGCGGACCCGAACTTCGCGCCCATGTATGCGACGCGCACCCGTAAGGTGAAGACCGACCGGCGTGATGCCCGGGCCCTCGCGGAGGCGTGCCTGCTCGGCGCGTACCGCCCGGCCCATCGACTCTCCGACCCCCAGCGACACGTGCGGGGCCGGTTGCTGGTCCGGGACGCCGTTGTCCGGACGCGCACGCGCTATATCTCGCTCATCCGGGCCCTGCTCCGCCAGCACGGCTACCGTGTCCCGTCCGGCAGTGCGGAGAGCTTTATCCATCGCGTCCAGGGCCTGCCCCTGCCAGGCCGCTTGCTCTCGGTGGTCGCGCCGCTGCTTGCCCTCATGCGCCCCCTCAACCGGCAGCTCACGTACTCCGACGAGAGGATCGAGCACCTCGCCATCCAGGATCCGCGCGTGCCGCGCCTGCGCTCCGTCCCCAGCGTGGGACCCGTCACCGCCGCCGCCTTCATCGCCGCGATCGATGACGCCCAGCGTTTCCGCCACGCGCATCAGCTCGAAGCCTACCTCGGCCTCGTGCCTCGCGAGTACAGCTCGGGCGAGACGCAGCGCCGAGGTCCGATCACCAAGGCCGGCCACTCGCGCACCCGCTGGCTGCTGATTCAGGCCGCCGTCTCCATCCTCCGCCGCCGCCCGCCCCAGGCCGAGGAGCTGCGGACCTGGGCCGTGCGCATCGCCGCGCGCCGCGGGAAACAGGTGGCCGTCGTCGCCCTCGCCCGCCGCCTTGCCGGGATCCTCTATGCGCTGCTGCGGGATGGCAGCGTGTTCGAGCCCCAACGCGTTCGGCATCCTCGTCTTCCTGCGGCAGCCCCCATGGCTATGTGAACGAGTCGCCGACGTCCTGATGATGTGGGCACCGGTCTCTCGCAGGTTCGATGGGTGGGTGAGCGCGCATGTTGCCTTGGCCGCCGTTGCAGGGCCGCCGCGTAGATGGCGCCCCCACCCTTCGAATCCCCTCCTGCGCCGACGAGCTCTCCACTCGATGGGCTCGCCCTTGATGAGCGCGAATAGAAGGCTGACGGAACCTCGCGAGACTGGCCCCACTGCCACGGCTCAGCAGTGAAGGGAATAGATCATGAGAGACCGGGAGGGACAAAGCCACGCGTTGACACGGCCAGCCGCTTCATAGAAGGCAACATGAACGCCCTCCGGAGGCGCTGGCCCCGTCCTTGCCCTCCGTCACCGTGACATAAGGGGCCAGACTCGGACGCTGCCGCCTGGCCGTCCCAGGAGCCGATGCCACAGCGGCAGTGCATACTGAGCCCGTGACCCGACGCCGTGTCCTCATCTTCGTCGCTGTCATCACCACTCTGATAGTCTCGGCGACCGCGGTCTGGCTCGCGCTGCCGAGCCTGGCCCGCTGGGCCGTGGTCTGGCAGGTCGAGGCCCAGACCGGCCGCAAGTTGACGATGCGAGAGTTCGACTTCGACCTGCGCGGCGGCCGCCTGCGAATCGCCGGGCTCCGGCTGGACGATCGCGAGCCGGGCCCGCCGCTCGCCGAGCTCGACCGGCTCGAAGTGCGCTTCCGTCCCGGCACGCTGCTGCGCGGCCACCTGTGGATCGAGGATCTCGCGCTCGACAATCCTCGCGTGCGCATCATGCGGACCGGTCGCGGGCTTCTCAACATCTCCGATCTGCTGCGCCCGTCCAAGCCGCGCAAGCGGGCGGCCGCCTTCACCCTCGATCGCCTCGCGCTCACCGGCGGCGCGATCATGTTCGAGGACCGCACGCTGACCCCGCACCGCGCCTGGCGGGCCGACGCGCTGACCATCGAGGCCGCCCAGCTCTCCACCGTGAACCCGGAGCCGCGTGGCCGCGGGCGCCTGACCACCACCGTGGCCGGCGCGCCGCTGTCGGTCGAGGTGTCCGAGGTCCGGCTCGCCCCGATGCACGGGCGCCTGCGAGTCAGTCTCCGTGACATGGACGCGACCCTCGCCAACCTCTACCTGCCGCCCGACACCGCGGTGGTGCTGGGGCGCGCCCTCGTCTCGGCCGGACTGACCGCCACCGCGGACGCGCAGGATGGCCTTCGGCTCGACGGCCAGGCCCGGATCGACAATCTGGTGATGCGCCGGCGCGGCGCGGACGCCTCGCTGTTCACCGTTCCGTCGCTGACCTTTGCCGTTACCACCGTGAACGGAGCCGACGGGCGGCCGCGGAGCCACATCGAGGTCACGGGGCGTGCCACCGTGCACGATCCGCGACCCGGCCAGACCAACCGCTTCGAGCTGGAGCGGCTGAAGCTGGTGGTGGAAGGCCTCGACGCGCCCGGCCGTGCGCCGGCCCAGGTCACCCTC
>DASQAS010000200.1:0-12388 GCA_035635635.1 Myxococcales bacterium
GCGCTTCTCGCGCTCCGCCGCGATGAACCGGGCCACTTCCCCCGCGGGATCCGGGGTGCCCACGACCGGAGCCGCGAAGACCTCGGTCAGATAGACGCCTTCCGCGCCGTCCGCGGTCAGTCCGGTCGCGGCGCCCAGCCCGAGCCGGCGGTGTCGCGGATCGAGAAGGTTTGCGAGGTGCGCCGGAGACCCCGCGATCGCTTCGTGCGCGTTGCCCACGTGGCTGGAAAGTCCGATGTTTTCGCCGATGCTGTGGAAGGCGTATCCCTTGGCCCGCAGGCGATCGCCCAATGATCCGGTGGTGGGCAGCACGTGCGCGAACGTCCGCAGCCGGGCCATCTCGCGGCTGTGCGCCTCCGCCACGGCGTCCAACTCGGGGTCGCGCTGCAGGGCGGTCAACCCATGGGAGGCGCGCAGGCGCGCGATCTCGTGCTCCACGCCGGCCAGCCCTTCCGCGGCGCGGGTCTCCGGCGGCGGCCGGGACGGAGGTGTCACGCCCGCGAAAACGCGCCTGATGACGGCCACTTGAGGCCCACCGGGGCCGTCCGCGAGCACCTCTAGCGAGTGCTCGCCGCGGTCCTTCAAGGTGACGCGCGCGGAGAAGCTCGGCCCTTCGTTCGCGATCGGCACTTCGTCTACGGCGCCCGTCGGAAGCGTCACGAAGAGCCGCGGATTGCGGAGGCCGTCGCCAAGCGTGCCCGCGACCCGGATGGTCCGGCCGGGCTCGACCTGTCCCGGGATCCGCTGCAGCGACGTGGAATGCTTCGCCGTCAGGGCGCAGACCACGGCGCCGCCCCCAGGCAACTCGGCGGCCGCCACGCCGATCCGGTTGAACCGGCAGGACTTGGGAAACAGCTCGGAAGCCGCCCGATCCGCGCTGGAGGCCGGACTGACGGTCGCGACCCCCGCCGTGGGTGAGGGCTCGTACGACTCCAGGGAGGCGAAGAAGGAGGCCGCCGGTCCGCCGACCGGGGCCTGCCGGTCGCGCACGGCGGCCACATAGGCCTGGCAGGCGCGGCTCAGATCGCCGTCGATCGCCACCTTCCGTCCCGAGCAGGAAGCCGCGATGGCCTCCAGCGCCGTGGCCTCGATCCGGGACTGTGCAGGAAGCGCTTCCGCGAGGAGCAGCAGCAGCGCCAGGAGCACTGTCACAGCGTAGCGGAGGGGGGAGGTGCGCGGCGAGATTTTCGTGGAGCGGCCGGGTAGCCGACCGGGAGGTGGTGTGGTTGGCATTCGCCGTTCGTCTGCGGCAGAATTGGCCTTGGCGCAGCGGCTGGTTTCGCATTACTGAGAGTGCCGGAGGAATTCATGCGGCTCGGGATGGGCGAGATCGTCGTCGTGCTGGCGCTGGCGCTGCTCTTCTTCGGGCCCTCGAAGCTCCCGCAGCTCGGCGCGAGCCTGGGATCGGCGATCAAGGGCTTCAAGAAGGCGGTGAGCGGGTCGGACGACTCCGAGGAAGAGAAGAAGCTCCCGGCGGCAGCCGAGAAGCAGTCTTTGACCGAGGAGGAGTCGGTCGCGGTCAAGCGCGGCACCTAGCAGGCGTAGGCGCAGTCTCGCAACCGCGTAGCCGCAAAGCGGCCTTCGGCCGCAGCAGCCGGCGCGACCCCGCGCCGCGCTTGTATTACAACTTGGCTGGATGTCGCTACGGCTCCAGCTCGTGCTCCTCTTTACCGCCGTGCTCGCGGCGACCCTCCTGGTCGCCTCCGCGCTGGGGCTTCGCATCGGGCAGCGCTCGGTGGAGGAGGAGATCCGCAAGCGCACGGCCGAGCTGGCCAGCGCCACCGCGCTGGCGCTCAAGCACGCGGGGACGGACGACGAACAGATCTCCGAAGAGCTGAAGGCGGCGGTGCGCACGCATCGAGGCCTGCTCCGGGCCGAGGTGGCGCGGCAAGCCTCGCTGGGCGTCGACGCGGACTTCACCGCGGCGCGGATCACCTCGGGCGGGATCGATTTCACGCGCTGGCGCGGGCCGGCGACGAGAATCACCGGCGAGGTGGTCGAAGACCCTGAGGTCGGCCGCGCGGTGCGGGTGGTGGCGCCCTTCAACGACGGGCGCGGTGCCAAGGCGCGGCTGGTGATGCTGGCGTCGCTGGCCGAGGCCGAGCGCGTGGTGGCGGCCGAGCGCAAGGCGCTGCTCCAGGTCGCGGTGGGCGCCTCGCTGTTCCTGATCGTCGCCTTCTGGATCCTGCTCGGCCGGATCCTCGTCCGCCGCGTCTCCGCGCTGCAGCTCACCATGCGCGCGGTGGAGGGCGGACAACTCGACGTGCGCGCGCCGGGTCCCGAGCAGGGCGGCGACGAGCTGGCGTACCTCGCTCGGGGGTTCAACCAGATGCTCGCGCAGATCCGCGGGTTCAACGCGGAGCTGACGCACCGGATCGAGGAGGCGACGGCGGAGCTGACGCGGAAGAATCGCGACCTGGCGGAGCTCAACGAGCTTCTCGTCGCTGCCCGGCGCGACCTCACCTCCAAGGAGCGGCTCGCGGCCCTCGGCCAGCTCGCGGGCACCATCGCGCACGAGCTGGGAAACCCGCTGAACGCGCTCAGCGGGCATCTGCAGCTCCTCGCGCGCCGGCCGGACCTGGCCGAGCCGGCCAAGGAGCAGGTCACGGTCCTGCAGGGAGAGGTGACGCGCATGACGCAGATCATCCGCCGCTTCCTCGATCAGACGCGCGGGTTCACGCCTGCGACGGAGACCGTCGAGCTCGCTCCGCTGGTGGACGAGGCGCTGGACCTCACGCTGGGTGTCGAGGCACGGCAGAGGATCCAGGTGGAGCGCGACGTGGACGGCAGGGCGATCCGCACCGACCCCGGGCTGGTGCGGCACCTGCTCACCAACCTGGTCGCGAACGCGGTGGACGCGATGCCGTTGGGAGGACGCCTCGCCGTCCTGGCGAAGGCGGACGGAAGGGACGTTGTCTTACGAGTGAGCGACACCGGCACCGGCATGCCGCCCGAAGTGAAACGGCGCATCTTCGAGCCCTTCTTCACCACCAAGGCCGACGGGAAGGGCACCGGCCTGGGCCTGGCAATCTGCAAGGAGATCGCGCGCGCGTTGCGCGGCCGCATCGACGTGGAGAGCGAGCCCGGCAAGGGGTCGGCCTTCACCGTGCGCTTCCCGGCGGTAGACGCGCAGGCAGCCTGAACGTCCGCTATGGTGCGAGCGATGGTGGAACCGGCCCGGATCATGGTCGTGGACGACGACGGCGCCTCGCGCGGGCTGATGGCGCAGATCCTCGCCGAGGACGGCCATGTCGTGGTGGCCTGCTCCGACGGCGCGGAAGCCATGGAGCGGCTGGAACGCGACGGCGAGTTCGACGTCGTGGTCAGCGACATCCGCATGGTGGACGTGGACGGGCTGGAGGTGCTCGACTGGGTCCGCAAGCATGCGCCCGAGACGCCGGTGCTGCTCGTGACCGCGTTCGGGAACGTGGACGGTGCGGTCGACGCCATCCGGCGCGGCGCCTACGACTACATCTCCAAGCCCTACGACTTGAACGCGATCAAGCTGGTGGTGGACCGCGCTTTGCGTCACCGGAGGCTGGCGACCGAGAACCGGAGGCTCAAGCGCGAAATCCGTGAGAAGTACGCGCTCGCGAACGTGGTTGGCCGCAGCGAAGGGATGCTGCAGGTCTACAAGACGGCGGCGCGCGTGGCGCTCACCGACGCGACGGTGCTGGTGGTCGGCGAGAGCGGAACCGGAAAGGAGCTGGTGGCGCGGGCGATCCACACCTCCAGCGCGCGAGCGGCAGGCGCTTTCCTGGCGGTCGACTGCGGGGCGATCGCGGAAGGCGTGCTGGAGAGCGAGCTGTTCGGGCACGCGCGCGGCAGCTTTACCGGCGCCACCGGCACGCGCCGGGGCCTGTTCGAAGAGGCCAGCGGCGGGACGCTGTTCCTCGACGAGATCGGCGACATCGGCCCGCGCATCCAGGGGCAGCTTCTGCGCGTGGTGCAGGAAGGCGAGATCAGGCGCGTCGGCGAGAGCGCGCCGGTGAAGGTGGATACGCGCGTGGTCGCGGCCACCAACAAGGACCTGGCCGAGCACGTGAGGGCGGGAAAGTTCCGCGAGGACCTCTTCTACCGGCTGAACGTCGTGACGATCCGGATCCCGCCGCTGCGCGAGCGGCGCGAGGACATCCCTCTCCTGGCGGAGCACTTCGCGGCCCGGCATGCCGGGGAGCGGGGCGCGTCGCTGACCACGGAAGCCCGGGAGGCGCTGTTGCTCTGGGACTGGCCGGGGAACGTCCGCGAGTTGGAGAACGCGGTGGCGCGCGCGCTGGCGCTGAACCCTGGCGGGACCATCCTGCCGGAGGACCTGCCGGAGCAGGTCCGCGAACGCTGGAAACCCCACCCGGGAGCGCCGGTGAAAACGTCGGCCGTTCCCACGCCGCCGCCAATGCCGGCGGTCGACCCCCTCACGGCGGACCATCCGACCTTGGACGAGCTCAGCCGCAGGTATGCGGAACGCGTGCTCCGCGACGCGGGCGGCAACAAGACCCGGGCAGCGGAAGCCCTGGGCATCGATCGGAAAACGCTTTCCCGCCTGCTCCGCGAGGAGTAGGGCATTTTCAGGTCATCTTGGTCGACAATTCGGCAATTTCGTCGGCATGCCGCTGTCGGCACGCCGACACTTGTGCCCGTACGATACACACCTACATCAGTAATCTAGCGCACTTGTGCTGCAGTGAAGAGATGGCAGGTTGCGTGCATCCAAAGGTCGGCGTGACCGACCGGAGGACCCCCATGCAGTCATTGCCCAGCAAGCGCAGCGATCGTCTCCAGCTCATCGGCCGCGTCCAGTTCGCGTACGAGCAGCTCAAAGACACCATGTGGCGGTACCAAAAGGACTCGCCCCGCGCCCGCGCCGCCATCGCGGCGGCCAAGCGGCGGCTGGCCGTCCTGAACCGCGCTCTGGCGATCATCGCGCTCGAAGCGGCGCAGCAGCCGGCCTAGCTCCGGCCGCCGCAGGGGCTTAGGACCTACGGTTTTTGGCTGGAAAGTTCCGAACAGCTTCGGCCGCGCCGTACAGGTCGGTGAAGGGCGTGCAGGCCAGGCGGTGCTGCTGGCAGTAGCGGTGCAGGAAGCTGTCCTCGCGGGCAAAAGTGCGATCGGCGAACTCGACCAGGCACCGGTCCGCGAATCCGTCCCCGATGCCGAGCACGTACTTCGCGCCGCTGCGGCGAGCCTCCGCGACGGAGACGCGCTTGCACGATCCGCACACTTCGCATCCCGCGGCGCGGGACTCGGAGTCCGTGGGGTAGGACACGCGCAGGCCCTGGGCTGAGAACCGGGCTTCGTTCGCGCGGACCTGGACGTGAGTGCGCAAGTCCTCGGGTAGGTGCGCAGCGATCACTGCCTCGATGTACTGGCGGAGTCCACCCGAGGCGAGAAAGAACGGCGCGCCGCGATCGCGCGCTGCCGTCACCAGTTCTGTAAAACCCGGCCGCAGAAGGGCCGCTTGCAGGGCGAAGGAGATCACCTCGGCCTCGCTGGCGGTGACCGGCGTGTAGATGCTCTGGATGATGCCGCGGGTATCCAGCTTGCCCTCGGCGAAGAGCTTCTTCTGCAGCGCGAGGTAGTCGGCGCCGCAGAAGTGCTTGCTGATCTCGTCGCCGATGTCGAGGACCGTGGCGGTCCCGTCGAAGTCGCACACCACGGCCAGGTCGGTCACCGCGGCCCTTGTAAGGGGGAGGGTGGGGGAGGCGCAAGCGGACCTCGCTCTTCGGGCCGGGTGGGCCTAGACTTTCTCAAGGATGAACCTGACCGACAGCGAGCTGTTCCAGGAGGCCGCCCGGAGGAGCGCCGCGCGGGAGCCGTTCGTGCTCTGCACGGTGACCGCCACCTCGCGCTCGGCGCCCCGGGACGCGGGCACGAAGATGATCGTCGCGCCGGACGGCAGCATCTCGGGAACGGTGGGCGGCGGTCCGCTCGAGGCCGTCGTGATCCAGGAAGCAGTCCAGCTGCTCGAGCAAGGCGGTCCCTCCGGCGAGCGCCGCTATGCGCTCACCACCGCCGGAGATGCCGCCGAGCCGATCCCGCCCGGGGCGCCGATCCCGGACGAGCTGGGGATGAAGTGCGGCGGGGACGTGACCGTCTTCTTCGACGCGGTCCTCCCGCCGCCGCGCGTGCTGCTCTACGGGGCGGGTCACGTGGGCGAGCGGGTCGCGAATCTGGCGGGCGAGATCGGGCTCGAGACTACGGTGATCGACGACCGGAAGGATTTCGCCACTCGCGAGCGCTTTCCCCGCGCGAAGGAGCTCCGCTGCGCCGACCTGGGGCAGGACCCGCTCGGGGGCATCTCGCCTGGCCCGGCGGACTTCGTGGTGATCGTCACCCGCTGCCACGCGCTGGACGAAGGCGTGCTGGAGGCGGCGCTGCAGACGCGTGCGCGGTACGTGGGCTTGATCGGCAGCCGCCGGAAGGTGGCGCTGATCCTGCGTAACATCGCGCGGCGGCTGGGCCGCGACCCGCGCGAGGACACGCGCCTGCACGCGCCGATCGGACTGCGGCTGGGAGACAAGACGCCGGGCGAGATCGCGATCTCGATCCTGGCGGAGATCCTCCTGATCAAGAGCCGCGGCGAGCTGGCCCATGCGCGGCTCTCGCCGAAAGACGCCGTCCGCGCTCGCGCCTGACGGGTCAGGCGCGGGATTTTGACACCTGTACGCCTGTTCACTAGGGTGCTGGGCCATGTCCACCGAGACCGCCCTCGCTCCGCAGGCACCTGCCGCAGTTGCCGTCCGCCGGTACGCCCTCAAGTCCACCGCTCCACAGCGCAAGGGGCTGGTCGACTACGACCGCGATCTGTCCGACGAGCAGCGCGCTGTCGCCCTCTGCGATCCGCGGCCGACGCTGGTGATCGCGGGCGCCGGATCGGGCAAGACGCGGGCACTCACCTACCGGGTCGCGCACCTGATCGAGTCCGGAACGGCGCCGGAGAAGATCCTGCTGCTCACCTTCACCAACAAGGCGGCGCGCGAGATGATGGCCCGCGTCGGCCAGATCTGCCGGATCGAGACGCGGCGGATGTGGGGCGGGACCTTCCACCACGTGGCGCACGGGCTCTTGCGCGAGCACGCGGCGCGGCTGGGGTATGCGGACCGATTCGGCTTGCTCGATCGCGAGGACGCGAAGGAAGTGATGGCGAGCGCCACCGCGGACCTCGGCTACGGCGTCGGCCAGCGGCGGTTCCCCCGGCCCGATGCGCTGATCGAACTGTACTCGAGCGCGATCAACACGCAGCGTCCGCTGGCAGAGGTGATCGCGGCGGAGTCGCCGCAGTTCGTCGCGCTGGAGGAGGAGATCCTCCGGGTCGCGCGGCGCTTCGCGGAGCGCAAGGCGCAGATGAACGCGATGGACTTCGACGACCTGTTGCTCAACTGGAAGCGGCTCCTGGTGGAGATCCCCGCCGCACGCGAGAGCATCACCGGGCGCTTCGCGGCGGTGCTGGTGGACGAGTACCAGGACACCAACCGGCTGCAAGGCGAGATCGTGGACGCGATGGCCGCGCCGCACGAAAACGTCCTGGTGGTGGGCGACGACGCGCAGAGCATCTACGCCTTCCGCGGCGCGCACTTCGAGAACATCCTCAAGTTCCCCGAGCGCCATCCGCAGTGCCAGGATCTCCGGCTGGTCACCAACTACCGCAGCACGCCGCCGATCCTGGCGCTGGCCAACGCGTCGATCGCCTGCAACCGAAAGCAGTTCCAGAAGGAGCTGCGCGCGCACCGCGAAGGCGGCGTGCTGCCCGCGCTGGTGCCGCTGCGCGACGTGAGCCAGCAGGCCGAGTTCGTGGCCCAGCGCATCCTCGAGCTGCGCGAGGAAGGGATCCCGCTGCGCGAGATGGCAGTCCTCTACCGGGCGCACACGCACTCGATGGAGCTGCAGATGGAGCTGGCGCGTCGGGGGATCCCCTTCCGGGTCCGCGCCGGCGTGCGCTTCTTCGAGCAGGCGCACATCAAGGACGTGCTCGCGCATCTCAAGTTCGTGCAGAACCCGCAGGACGAGCTCTCGTTCAAGCGCGTGGTCAAGCTGGTGCCGGGCGTGGGCGCCGCCAGCGCCGACGCGCTCTGGGCGCAAGTGGAACAGTGGCTTCGGCAGGGCCGCGATCCGCGCACGCAGCTCGAGTCGCTGGTGCAGCTCGTGCCGCCGAAGGCGCGCCCGGGTTTGCGCGCGCTGGCCGGCGCGCTGCAGGCGCTGGTGGCGATGCGCTCGCAGCCCAGCGAGATGATCCGGTGCGTCCTGTACGAGGGAGGTTACGCCGAGGCACTGAAGCAGCGCTACGCGAACGCGCAGGCGCGGCAGGACGACGTGCTGCAGCTGGCAGACTACGCGCTGCAGGCCGAGTCGCTGGAGCAACTCCTCGCCGACCTGACCCTGCTCGACTCGCTGGAGGCGGAGGACGTGATCGAGGGAGCCGATCCCGACGAGAAGCTCACGCTCTCCAGCGTCCACCAGGCGAAAGGGCTGGAGTGGCGGGCCGTGTTCCTCATCTGGCTGGCCGACGGCCGGTTCCCCAGCGCGCCCGCGCTGCGGGCAGCGGACGGCGAGGAGGAGGAGCGGCGGCTGTTCTATGTCGCGGTCACGCGGGCGAAGGACGAGCTTTACCTGACGTATCCGATGATGCAGGAGGAGCGCGACCAGGCGCGGCTGTTGCTCCGGCCCAGCCGGTTCCTCGACGAGTTGCCCGCGCAGCCGGCGCCTTACGAGAAGTGGACCATCGAATTGGCGGCGGAGCCCGGACTGCTCGCAGAATAGGGAATGCTTCTCCGGGGACGGGACGCCGGAGGCGGCCTTCCACGTCCTGCGCGGCACCTTGCGCTTCGTCTACGAAGTGTCGGGAACGGTGGGAGAAGTTGGACCGCCTGAAGTGGTGGAATCCATGCCAGCGAGTGTAACTGTGCGGTATGTGGTTCGGTGGAAACAGGCGAGTTTGTTGCGTTCCAGAGGGCCTGCGCCGTACCATCGGACTGCGTCATGGCCGTCGAGAAGCCCATCCTGCTTGGCATCGATCTCGGCACCACCAACACGTGCGTCGCTTACGTCCGGAACAAGGTTGCCCGGGTCGTTCCCAGCGACAAGGGCTCGCTGATCCTGCCCAGCGTGGTGGCCATGAGCGAGAAGGGGGATCTGCTGGTCGGCAACGTCGCCAAGGACCAGATGGTGGTCAATCCCCGGAACACCATCTATGGCGCGAAGCGCCTGATCGGCCGCCAGTACAACTCCAAGACGGTCCAGGACATCAAGCACTACATGTCGTACGAGATCGTCGAGGGGCCCAACGGCGACGCCGCCGTGGTGCTGGCGGGGAAGGTCTACTCGCTGCCGCAGATCAGCGCGTTCGTGCTGCAGCATTGCAAGCGGGTGGCCGAGGCGACGCTCGGGCAGGAGATCGCCGAGGCGGTGATCTCGGTGCCGGCCTACTACAACGACAACCAGCGCAACGCGGTGAAGGAGGCCGGAATCCTGGCCGGCTTCAGCGTGAAGCGCATCGTGAACGAGCCCACCGCGGCGGCGCTCGCCTACGGCCTGAACCGCGGGTTCGACCACAAGGTCCTCGTCTACGACCTGGGCGGCGGCACCTTCGACGTCTCGGTGCTGCAGTTGCACGGGAACGTGATGGAGGTGCTGGCGACGGGCGGCGACACGTTCCTGGGCGGCGTGGACTTCGACAACCGGATCATCGATTTCGTGTTGGAGGAGTTCCGCAACCAGACGAAGATCGACCTGACGCAGTCGCCCATCGCCATGCAGCGGATCAAGAACGCGGCCGAGGCGGCGAAGATCGACCTGTCGCTGCTCAGCAACGTGGTGATCGAGCTGCCCTTCATCACCGAGCGGAAGGGAAAGCCGGTGGATCTGCGGATCCCGCTCTCCCGCGAGCGCGTGAACACGCTGGTGATCGACCTGGTGGAGAAGACGTTCCAGCTGGTGGAGCGCGTGCTGGGCGAGAAGAACCTGCCGCGCAACGACATCCAGGAAGTGCTGCTGGTGGGCGGCCAGACCCGCATGCCCCTGGTGCAGGGGAAGGCGCACCAGTTCTTCGGCAAGCCGCCGCGCAAGGGCGTGCACCCGGACGAGTCGGTGGCGCTGGGCGCGGCGCTGCTCGCCGAGTCGATGCAGGAGATCGACTCCGTCACCCTGGTGGACGCGCTCTCCATGCCCATCGGCTTCTCCATGCCGGGGGGGCGGTTCCGGAAGGTGATCGAGAAGAACACGCAGATCCCCTCGAAGAGCAGCTTCCGCCTTCCGCCCGCGCGCGAGGGCAAGGGGCTGGAGCTGGACATCTTCCAGGGCGACAGCGACCGGATCATCGACAACGAGTACCTGGGGACGTTGAAGTTCCCGGTCGAGGTGGCGGGGCAGAGGGTGAACTTCATCCTCGACGAGGAGTGCCTGCTGCACGTCACCATCGAGAACGCCGCCGGACAGACGCGCGAGGTGATGCTGGCCACCAAGGACACGCCCGACGCGCTCAAGATCGCCTGGCAGGAGGAAGCGGAGCGGCGCCGGCTCGCGGCGGAACGGGACACGGCCACCGCTGCGGAGCAGAACCGGGGCATCTTCGCCTCGATCCGCAAGGTCTTCAGCGGTCAATGAAGTTTCCCTCGCGGGAGTGGTGCGAGGCGGCCGCGGCCGCTTTGCTCCGCGACCCAGCCGCGGTCCGGGCGATCGCGGACTTCGGACCCGTATTGGCAGGAGTGGTGGTCGAGCGGGGCGGCGGGCTGAGGGCCGACTTCTGCGTGCTGGCTCGGATCGAGCCGGGCAGGCCGTTCAAGCTGTCCTTTCCCGAGGACGAGGACGAGTTGGAGGAGTACGAGCCCGACTACATCGCCTGGGCGCCTTACCCGGTGTGGCGGGCGATGCTGGCCGATGCATTCGCGGGACGGCGGCCCGATCCGCTCCGCGCGATCCTCGAGCGGAGGATCCGGCTGAAAGGCGACCTGCAGCGCCTGGTGAAGCACGCCGGCCGGCACTCGGGCGCTGGCCTGAACTCCGTTCGCGCGATTCCTACCGAATTCGTGTAAATCCTGCCCATGGCTCCCAAGACCCTGCGCGAGCGCGCCGCCGAGCTGGGCATGAAGGCGATGGGCAAGCTCTTCGAGGATCCCAGGCGGGCGGAAGCCATCGCGGCAGCGATCGGGGGGCTGCAGCGGGCGAAGACCGCGCTCGACGAGGCGCAGCAGAAGGCGCTGCGGGCGGCGGGGCTGGTGACGCGGGAGGATTTCAAGGAGGCGGGGAAGCGGATCTCGGCGCTGAAGCGGAAGGTGCGGGAGCTGTCGGAGGAGCTGGACGAGCTGATCGCGCAGCAGAGGAAATAGGCGGAGGTGGACCATGCGCTGTACGCCGCTCTTGCTGTTGGCCCTGGCCTGCACGCACACGCAGACGCAGCCGCCTCCCGCGCCGCTAGCCGTGCCGCCGGAGAACGCCTCAGGGCCGGCGGGCCTGCCGGACGTGGGGGAGGGCGGGCCGGTGGTCGCGGAGGCTCTTGTGGATGGAGGGGTCGTCGACGGTGGTCCAGCGGATGCAGGCCCAGCCGATGCAGGCGCTGTGGACGGGGGCATCGGGCGAGGGGACCTGGTGAGCCCGATCACGGCGGCCGGGTCCGAGACTCCGGTCGGACTTGATTGGGGACCCAAAGGAGACCAGCTCGCCTCGACCCTTTTCAAGAACGTGAAGCTTCTCCGTGGCCTGACCGGAAACCGCTTCATGGCGGGCATGCAATCGATGAAGGCCAACCTGGGCGTGAAGTGCGCCTTCTGTCATCTGGTCGCGGAGAAGGATTTCCCCTCCGACCAGAGGAAGGAGAAGCTCAAGGCGCGCCAGATGATCAAGATGAACGAAGAGATCAACCGGCGCACCTTCAAGGACGAGGTCCGGGTGACCTGCTGGACCTGCCACCGCGGAGAGGAAGAGCCGAAGGGGCGGCCGTTCGCGCGGGAGATTCCGGAGGAGCTCTCGAAGCTGACGGCGGATCAGCTCAAGCAGCCGGCGGAGAAGGTGTTCAAGGACGTGCGGCAGCTGAAGGGAATGGATGCGCGGAACTTCGCGTACATCATGGGCTGGTTCGAGCGGGAGCTCGGGGTGGAGTGCAAGCACTGCCACGACGTGAAGGACTACGCGGCGGACACGGCGAAGAAGACGCGCGCGCGTGAGATGCTGGAGATGACGGGCTACATCGGCAGCGGGTACTACGACAACGACAGCCCGGTGACGTGCGGAACCTGCCATGGAGGGAAGCCGATTTCGCCAAGAAAGCCGGGAGACAAGTCTTGACTGACGCGGCGGAGCGTGAGAAGTGGACCGCCCCGTTTTGGGGCGCTTAGCTCAGCGGTAGAGCACTGCCTTCACACGGCAGGGGTCGCAGGTTCGAATCCTGCAGCGCCCACCA
>DASQAS010000201.1:0-43860 GCA_035635635.1 Myxococcales bacterium
CTCCTCCTCGCCCAGCTCGCCCAGCTCCTCCTTGATGGCCTTGAGCTGCTGGCGCAGGTAGTACTCGCGCTGGGTCTTGGACATCTCGCCCTTGACCTGCGAGTCGATCTTCGAGCTGAGCTTGAGGATCTCGCGCTTGCGATTGAGCAGCTCGAGGACGAGCTTCATCCGCTCTTTGAGGTCCACGGTCTCGAGGACCTGCTGCTTCTCCTCGATCGGCACGTCCACGTTGGCCGCGATCAGGTCCGCCAGGTGGCCTGGCTGGGTGATCGACTCGACCAGCTCGGTGGCCGCGGCCGGGAGCTCCGGCATCATCTCGATCACTTCGCGGGCCAGCTTCTTGAGGTTGATGCCCAGGGCCTCGATCTCGACCTCGTCGACCGGCGTCTTGTCGTCCACCGGCTCGATCCGGGCCTTGAGGTAGGGGTGCTCCTGCACCAGCTCCGAGACGCGGAACCGGGCCAGGCCCTGCACCACGAGCGAGTAGTTGTCCTCGCCCATCTTGAGCAGTTTCACGATCCGGGCCACGGTCCCCATCTTGTGGAGGTCGTCGGCGCCCGGGTCCTCCTCCTCGGCCTTGCGCTGGGTGACGACGCCGATCACCTGGTCGTCGCGGACCGCGTCCTTGATCAGGGCGATGGTCTTCTGCCGCCCGACCGCCAGGGGCAGCACGCCTCCGGGGAAGAAGACGCTGTTGCGCAGCGGAAGGATGGGGAGGACGGGCGGGATGTCCTCCTTGTTGATCAGGCCCGGGGCCGCCGGGGTAACGACTTTGCCTTTCTCGGACATTCTGGTTGTCTCCCCATCCTCTTGAGAATTTTGATTCCGCGTGTCTAACGGGAAATTCCGAATGTAGCCACAGCAGCGGACCTGACAATAGCCTAGAGTCGCCGGCGTGGCATGCAAGTTGCCGCAGCCTTGACGGCACGGCACGGCGTCCAAACCTTGCCGGCCAACCGCATGCGCGCCCTGACGACGGTCACGCTGCTCGCCTCTCTCTGCGCCTGCCAGAGCTACGTCGCCGTGCCTGTGCAGCCGGTGACACTCGTGGCGGTCTCGCAGAGGAACAAAGTGCGCGTCTTCACCAAGGCGGACGTGCTCCTGGTCATCGACGACAGTCCTTCGATGTCCGGCAAGCAGGAACGGCTCGCGGCGGCCCTGCAGAACTTCACGGCCCAGCTCGACGCGCTCAATCCGCCGGTGGACTACCAGGTGTCCGTCACGACCACCACCGTCTCCGAGCGCCTCGGGGCCTGCGGGCCGGCGGGCGATCCCAACGCCGCGAACGCCTGCGAGAGCGAATGGGAAGCGAACGGCTTCTCCTGCGACCAGGGGCTGGCGTGCTTTCGGTCCTTCCCCCAGGCAGGGCAGCTGAACCGGCCGGTGGGCGCGCCCGGGCCGATCCTGCGCCGCAGCGACTACACCGCCCAGCAGTTCGCGAGCCTGCTCGCCACGGACGTGGAGGTGGGCGTGGCCGGCTCGCGGCAGCCGCAGGGGATGGAGGCGATGAAGCTGGCCCTCCAGCGGCCGGGCTTCTTGCGCAACGCCTCGAAGATCGTGGTCGCCTTCTTCAGCGACGCGGAGGATTGCTCCGACCCGGCGCACCGGCTCTCCATGCTGACCAAGGACCCGGCGACCGGGAACGTGGTCGACCAGTGCGCGATCATGGCGCGGCGCGGCGCTCCTTCCGCGCTGGAGCCGGTGGCCAGCTACGTCAACTACCTGCGCGGGTTGAAGGACACCGACGGGACGCCGAAGGAAGTGGAGGTGGGGTCGGTCGTCTCGCTGCAGAACGGGACGCAGGACCCGGGCCTGTGCGCGAACCCCGCCTGCGACGCGGCCTGCGACGCTCCGGCGGCGGTCTCTGCCTGCGACGCGCGCTGCAAGACGTCGCCGACCTTCGACATCTGCAAGGCGGACTGCGCGTCCGAATGCCACACCTTCTGCGGAGGGCAGGTGGCGGGGCGGCGCTATCTCGATCTCGCCTTCGCGTTCACGGGCATCGCCGCCAACGTGTGCAGCGACGACGCCAGCCCGGCCATGTCGCGGCTCTCGGCGGTAGTGGGGATCCCGAAGCAGATCCTGCTCCGGGCGCCGCCGTCGTCCCCGGAGATGCTGGTGGTCCGCGTGGAGCGGGGCGGACAGAGGCAGGAGTGCGCGCCGGGGAGCGGGTACCAGCTGGTCAATACGGACGATGGGCCGGCGGTGCAGTTCGCGGGGCCGTGTTTGTTGCAGCCGGATGACATCTGGGACTTGAGGTACCTGACGGAGAAGTAGGCGGGGAGCAACCCCAACCGCCGTTCAGCCTAGAGGCGCACACCGACCCTGAGCCCGAGCTGCGTCCTATCCGGGCTGAGATAGCCGAATTCCGCCCCGAACTCCCAGTCGTGCATCAAGAGACCGAGGCCGCCGGCGATGTGGCCCCGGACCGTGTCGCCCTCGCTGAAGAAGATCCAAGGGCCTCCCACCCCCTCGACGTACATCCGGTTGATCCGCACCCGCAGGAACACGTCGATCGGGATGCCCCCGGTGGTAGGCGAGGTGGTGATCAAGCCGCCGAAGCGCGCGCCGACCGAGACCCTCTTTCCCAGCCCCGACTCGAGGCCGAGGCCGAGGGAGAAGACGCCGGGACCGCCGTTGAGCAAGGCGTCCGCGCCGAGTCGGAGCGAGATGGGTGTGGCGCGGGCGGGAAGAGCGAGGGCGAGGGCGGCGCAAAGGGCGATCGGGAACGTTCGAGGCATCCATTTCCTCCTGCCGACGACTCTGCCATGAGGCGGGGCCGCTGCCGATTTCCTGGGCGGCTGCTTCGGGTTGCCGGCCCGGGGTGGCGGTGATACGCCTTTGCGTCCCATGCACTGCTTCGCATTGTTCCTGCTCGTCGCGCAGCCAGTGCCGCCGCCGGGCCCGCCGCAGCCGTCGTCGCCGGGGCTGCCCCGCCCCGCGGAGGGTCCCGCTGGATGGCGCGAGCGTTTCGACGAGCTGTGGAAGATGCGGGATCAGGCCGGCGTGGAGAAGGAGCTGGAGCAGGTGGTGCAGCAGCACCTCGCCGCCGAGCCCCGCTCGTTCGACGCCAACTGGCGCCTCGCCGCCCTCTACAACTGGATCGCGGACAGCAAGGAAGGCGACGAGAAGGCCGCCCTGGGCAAGAAGGCCTGGGACGCGGCCGACCGGGCGGTGACGGCCAGCCCCGACAGCGTCCGCGGGCATTACAACGGCGGCGTAGGGATCGGCCTGTACTCGGAGGGCGTGGGGATCATCACCGCGCTCGCGCAGGGGCTGGAGGGAAAGTTTCGCGACCGGATCCTCGCCTCGCTGCGGCTGGACAAGGACTACAACGACGGGGCGCCGCAGGCGGTCTGGGGGCGCTACTTCTTCAAGCTCCCCTGGCCCAAGCGCGACGTGGGCGAGGCAACCAAGGTGCTGACCGAGGCCGTCCGCACCCACCCGAACAACCTGCGCGCGAAGCTCTATCTGGCCGACTGCTACGCGGACGGCGAAAAGGTCGAGGAGGGGACCCGGCTCATCCAGCAGATCCTCGACGCGAAGGAGTCGGACGATCCTCCGGAGGATCGAAGGATCAAGAAGAAGGCCCGCAACTGGATCGAAGCGCACGGACCGCCCAACACCGCTCAATAGGGAGAATCGGCATGGCCATCGCACAGACCCAGCTCGGCGCGATGCAAAAGCAGCGTAGCGAGCTCGCGAACATCCAGTCGATGGGTCAGCTCTTTCGCCAGCGCGCCACCTCCGACGCGCAGCGCACGGCGGCGCGGCGGAAGGTCTCCGGCCGCTGGGAGGACGTGAGCTGGCTCCAGCTCGCGAAGGAGGCCGAAGAGGCCGGCTGGGGCCTGATCGCCCTGGGGGTGAAGAAGGGCGAGATGGTCTCGATCATCTCCAGCACCCGCGTGGAATGGACGGTGGCCGATCTGGGAATCGCGCTCTGCGGCGCGATCGGCGTGCCCATCTACCACTCCAACACTCCGGAGGAGTGCCAGTTCATCCTCGACAACGCGGGCGTGGTGGTGGTGTTCGCCGAGGATGGCCGGCAGCTCGCCAAGCTCCAGCAGGAGCGCGCGCGGCTGCCCCGGATCCACCACGTGGTGCTCCTGGAAGGGGAGGGCGACGGCGACCAGGTGCTGTCGTTCGAGCAGTTCAAGCAGCGCGGCCGGGACCAGAAGGGGCGCACGCCGGGCGAGGTCGACCAGCGGGTGGCCTCGCAACGGCGCGACGACCTCGCGACCATCCTCTACACCAGCGGCACCACCGGCGTGCCCAAGGGCGTGATGATCACCAACGACAACATGATCTTCGCCGCGGAGGTCGCGGTGGGGACCGGGCTGCTCACCCGCGACGACAGCCACCTGTTGTTCCTGCCCTTCGCGCACTCGTTCGCGCAGATCATCAAGGCGGCCTGGTTCGGCAGCGGGCTGACGATGATCTATGCCGAGTCGGTGGACAAGCTGGTGGACAACGCGGGCGAGACCGCGCCGACCATCCTCTCCGCGGTGCCGCGCGTCTACGAGAAAGCCTTCAACACGGTGGTGGCCGGCGGGATGGCCAATCCGGGGCTGCAGGGCGCGCTCTTCCGGATGGCGATGCGCGAGTTCGAGCTCTACGCCAAGGCCAAGGCGAAGGGCGAGCCGTACGGGTCGTTCGCGTTCACGCTGGCGAAAAAGCTGGTCTTCCCCAAAGTGAAGGAGAAGCTCTCCAAGCGGTTTGGCGGCCGGATCAACAAGTTCGTCTCGGGAGGAGCGCCGCTGGCGAAGAAGATCGCCTACTTCTTCGATGTGCTCGGGTTCAACATCCTCGAGGGCTACGGGCTGACCGAGAGCATCGCGGTCACCAGCGTGAATCTGCCCGGGCAGAACAAGCTCGGCACCGTGGGGCGGCCGTTCCCGGGCGTGGAGGTGAAGATCGCGGAGGATGGCGAGGTGCTGATGCGCGGCCGCAACATCATGCGCGGCTATCTCGGCCTCCCGGAGGCCACGGCGGACGTGATCGACAAGGACGGGTGGTTCCACACCGGCGACATCGGCGATCTCGATCCCGACGGCTATCTCCGGATCACCGACCGGAAGAAGGACCTGATCAAGACCAGCGGCGGCAAGTACATCGCCCCGCAGGCGATCGAGGGCGCGCTCAAGACCAGCAGCGAGTTGATCAGCCAGGTGGTGGTGATCGGAGACCGCCGCAAATACGTCGCGGTGCTCGTCACGGTGGTGGAGGCCGAGGCCAGGAAGCTGACCGGGGCCGCCAGCTACGCCGACGCTGCCCACAGCCCGGTCATGCGGCAGAAGATCCAGGAGGCGATCGACAAGGTGAACGCGACGCTGCCGTCCTACGAGACGGTGAAACGGTTCACGATACTCGACCGGGACTTCGCGCAGGAGACGGGCGAGCTGACGCCGACCCTGAAAGTGAAGCGGAAGGCGGCCACGCAGAAGTACAAGAAGGACATCGACGCCATGTACGACGGCGAGAGCGTCGACTGAAGTGGGTCTGTCTCCCCCGCCCGCGTACACGAGCACACGGGCGCGCGGGCGGGCCTGAAGAACGATCCCGCTAGGATGCGTCCACCGGCGATCGCCGGTGACTCGCAGGGCGGAGGATCGGCTTGGTCGTTGGAATCGTCATCGCCCTGTTCGCCGGGATCGCTGCACTCGCCTGGTATTTCCGTCCGGAAGCACGAGCGGAGCGGACGCTGCGACGGCTCGAGAGCCGCTATTTCAGCAGGGTCCACATCCCGCAGCCGCTTGCGCGGGAGTCGCTGCACCGCCATGTCGCGCGGCTCAGCGAGAGGCATCCGGGACGTGGCCCGGTCTGGTACGTGGCGCAGGTGTTGCTGGAGTTGGATCGGGACCGGCGTTGATCTTCACCTTGCTGGTGGCAGCCGCGGGCGTCGCCGCGCTCGTTCTGGTCCTGCGGAGCGAACAGGCACGGGGATGCCGCCACATCCGGCGCGCGCAGTATCTCCGGGATTCATGTCGACCGGCCGAGGCGGCCATCGTCCTTCAGGAGCCGATCTCCTGGGACCAGATCTCTCCCGGGCTGCTCAATCTCGCCGTCGAGATCTGGATTAGCGCAGGCGACTATCTGCAAGCCCTCACGGTTCAGTGCTCGTTCAACCCGGTCACTGCCGACGACGCGAAGAACCTCCTCCTGGTCCAGATCAACCGCGCCGAGGCCGAGTACAACCTCGGCCGCTGGAAGGCTGCCTGGAGCCGGCTGTGCTCCCTCGACGCGCGTGTCGCTCCCTACCCGATCACTCGCGCGGGCCTCGCACTCCAGCGAGCCTGGATCCTGTCGCACACGAATCGGGCGGAGGAGGCCCGTTGGACGTGGGAGCGGGCGGACATGGACGGACTCCCGTGCCAGTATCGCGCCGAGCACTACTTCACTCACGTCGCTGTCCTCCTGGCCCTGGGCCGGATCGAGCAGGCCGCGGATGCGGCCGCGGCGGGCGCTGATGCAGCGGTGCGTCCGTCCAGCGAACGCAACGCACTGTTCATGCTGGCCCGCGTCGACGCCGCGAAGGGCGAATGGGAGCGCGCCGAAGTGCTCTGCCGGACCGCCGCGAACCATCCATTTCGTGGGCAAGGCGGCGACGGTCTCCTGCTCTGGGGCGACGTGCTGACCCGGCTCGGCCGGCTGGACGAAGCCCGCCAAGCCTACGAACTGTGCATCGCCCGCGATGGACAGAGCGAGAGCGCGCTTGTCGCGGGTGCAAGGCAGGCGACACTTCATTCTCTTCCCGGGACCGAAGGTGAACTTCGGCCTGAGCGTGGGCCTCGCATTCTTCCCCTGAAGGGCCTCAACCGGAAGGCGTAGCGACCGGCGCGACAGCCTCCACCGCGGCGAGGCGGCGCCGGCGTGCCTCAGCGGTGAGGATGTGTCCTGCCGAGACGGCAAACGCGATGGCGAGACACGTCAGCCACAGCGTGCGCGCGCCGAAGCGCTCCAGAATCTCGCCCGCCCCGGCGGGAGAGATGCAGAAAGCGGCTCCCCAGCACATCGAGAAGGCGCCTTGGTAGCGGCCGCGGAGCTCCGGTGGAGCGAGATTCGCGACCACCGTGTTGGCCACGGGAAAGCCGATCACTTCGCCGACCGTCCAGAGGGCGGCGCCCAGGCCATAGACGGCGAGGCTTCCGCCGACGGCGTACACGCCGTAGCCAAGCCCGAAGAGCGCGGCCGACACGGCGAGCAGCAGCGCGGCATCGACGTGGCGCAACCGTGGAGAGAGCAGCGGCTGCAGGACGCAGACGCCCGCGCAATTCACCGCCATGAGGAAAGCGTACGCGGACGGACCGAATCCGTGCGCAGACATGTCGATGGGTAGCGCCAGCTGCCATTGCACGAAGACTGTCAGCGCGGCCACCTGGAGCAGGAGGAAGGAGAGAAACGGTCCATCGGCGAACGCCTTGACCAGCCCACGAAGCGCCGGCTCGTGGACCACGTCCTTCGGACGTGTCTCGTGGACCCGAAGCAGGATGATCAGCGCGGCGGCGAGCGAGGTGCCGGCGTCCGCCAGGAACAGGGCGACGTAGCTGTGCTCCGCGACCAGGCCGCCGATGACCAGGCCGACCGCCAGGCCGAGGTTGACGGCCCAGTATACGAGCCCGTAGGCGCGGGCCCGATCGGCGGGCGGGACGACGTCGGCGACGGCCGCGCTGATGGCGGGGCGGAACGTGTCGCCGGTCGCGGCCGCGAGGAAGGCAAACAGCGCGAGCAGCGCGGGAGCGCGCGCGAACGCAAGCGCTCCGACGGAGCATGCGCCCAGGACGAGGCTGAAGACCATCGTCGCACGCCGGCCGATGCGGTCGGCGAGGAGTCCGCCCAGCGGGCCCGCGATGGTGAACCCTACCCCATAGAGCGCGAGGATCTTCCCCGCCTCCGCCGGACCCAGCCCGCGCTGTCGCACCAGGTAAAGCGAGAGGAATGCGATGACGAAGCTCGCCAGCCGGTTGACGATCAGGCCCCACCACATCGTCCAGAAGACGGCGGGGAGCCCGCCGACGGCAGCGGTCCACCGCAGGCCGATGGCGTCGCGCACGCCTCTACGCGATGTCGGCATCCCTCCCCCGCACGCTCTCGCCAGCGCGAAGCAGGAATACCACCGCCCGGCCGCTTGCCGCGCGCCAGTCGGTACTTGCGCGGCCACATGCAGTTCCTAGCTTCCTGCGTCAACAGGAGGACGACAAAAACATGAAGACACTTCTCATTGGCGCAGCTATCGCAGGATTGGTCGCGGTTCCCCTCGCCCGGGCGGGAGAACAGCCCTCGACGACCGACAAGACGTCGCCGCAGCAGAGCTCGTCGAGCCAGACCACCGCCCCCAGCCAGGCCACCCCGAGCCAGACCGGCGTCACCGCCACCGCGAGCAAGGACCTCTCCGGAACCGTGAAGAAGGTCGATCAGGGCAAGCGGTCGTTGAAGATCTCGTCGGCGGCTGGCGGCGAGCAGGAGGTGAAGGTCGCCGAAGGCGCGAAGATCGTCACCAGCGACGGCGCACAGGCGAGCCTCGGCGAGATCAAGGAGGGCGACCAGGTGCGCGCAAGCTTCGACTCGAGCAGCGACCAGGCGAGCCAGATCGAGGTGAGCTCGAAGCAGAAGGTCAAGGCGGACGAGAAGTCCAAGACCATGCCTGAGCAGAAGTAAGCGCAGAAACTGTCTAAATCGACGCGGCGGCGAGGTAATTCGCCGCCGCGCGTCGTATCCGGTCCATCGACCGACGCCGCCGGCTCCCGCCGGGCAGACGTGCTGGCGTCTGGCCGCCAACACCCTTGACGGAAAACGGAAAGAGTCGGGCGACTCTACGTCTCGCGGCTGCTACGCTGGGCACCGTGGCGCCCGACAGCGCGACCATCCTGATCGTCGACGATCGCGAGGCAAACCTCCTGGCCCTCGAAGCCGTGCTCGAGCCGCTCGGACAGCGGTTGGTCAAGGCGCGCTCCGGGCGCGAGGCGCTGCGCTTCCTTCTTCAAGAAAACTGCGCGCTCGTCCTCCTCGACGTGCAGATGCCCGAGCTCGACGGGTTCGAGACGGCGGCCCTGATCCGCGAGCGTGAGCGCAACCGCCACACGCCGATCATCTTCGTCACCGCCGTCCGGCGCGAGGAGGAGGAGATCCTCAAGGGCTACGCCAACGGCGCGGTGGACTACGTGGTCAAGCCCTTCGCGCCGGAGACCATGGTCGCCAAGGTCCACTTCTTCCTCGAGCAGTACCGGCGGGAGCACACCCTCCGCGGAGAGCTGGCGGCGCAGAAGCAGAAGCGCGAGGAGCTGGAACGGCGGGAGGAGATGGCGCGCGCCGAGGTCGAGGCGCACCGCGAGCACCTGTATGCGCTGTTCATGAAGGCGCCCGCCGCCATCGCCATCTTCCGCGGGCAGCAGCAGCAGTTCGTGCTCGCCAATCCGAAGTTCCAGGAGCTGGCCGGGCGCTCGAGGCTGGTCGGCCGGCCCGGGCGCGAGGCGATCCCGGAGCCGGAGGCCGCCCGCACCTGGGACATCCTGGAGAGAGTCTACGCGACCGGGGACCCGTATCTGGGAAACGAGTATCCGGGGCTCTGGGGCCTGGGCCCGGAGCGGTTCTTCAACTTCGTCGCGCAGCCCACCAAGGGCGCCGTCGGCGACGACGAGACCGTGATGTTCCACGCCGTGGAGGTCACCGACTCGGTGGTGGCGCGGCGCAAGACCGAGGCGCTTGCCCGCCAGCTCCTGGAGACCGATCGGAGCAAGGACGAGTTCCTCGCCATCCTCGGCCACGAGCTGCGCAATCCCCTCGCGCCGATCCTCGCCGCCCTGCACGTGATGCGGCTGCGCTCGACCGATTCCATCACCGAGCGGGAGCGGGCGGTGATCGAACGCCAGGTCACGCACCTCTCGCGCCTGGTGGACGACCTGCTCGACGTGTCGCGCGCCGCCATGGGCAAGATCGATCTGCGGCGCGAGCGCCTCGATCTGCACACGGCGATCGCGCGGGCGGTCGAGATCGCCCGGCCGCTGATCGAGTCCCGCGGGCATCGGCTGACGCTGAACGTCCCGGTGGGGTCGCTGCTGGTGGATGGAGATCTGGTGAGGCTGTCGCAGGTGATCGCGAATCTGCTGCAGAACTCCGCCAAGTACACCAATCCGGGCGGTCACATCCAGGTCGAGGGAGGGCGTGAGGGCGGCGAGATGGTCATTCGCGTGAAGGATGACGGACGGGGCATTCCGCCGGACAAGCTCGCGTCGATGTTCGAGATGTTCGTGCAGGGGGATCAGCCACCGGATCGTTCCCAGGGCGGGCTCGGAATCGGTCTGACGCTGGTGCGCAGCCTGGTCCAGGTGCACGGCGGCTCGGTCGAGGCTCAGAGCGAGGGGCCCGGCAAGGGCAGCGAGTTCGTCGTCCGACTTCCGGCATCGGCGCGCGAGGCGCCCCGGGTCGAGCCCATCTCTCCGCCGACGCCGCTGCAGGGGCAGCGCCGGCGCGTGCTGGTGGTGGACGACGACGTCGATGCGGCCGAGATGCTTTCGCAAGCGCTGCAGGCCGCGGGGCACGACGTGAGGCACGTGCACGACGGCACCTCCGCGCTGCTCACGGCCGCGCAGTTCCAGCCCGACGTGGTGCTGCTCGACCTGGGCCTGCCGGGGATGGACGGGCTCGAGGTGGCGCGGCGGTTGCGCGCGTTTCCGCAGCTGGCGGCAGTGCGCATCGTAGCCCTCACCGGCTTGGGCCAACGCACGGATCGCAGCCGGAGCGCTGCGGTGGGGATCGAGAGCCACCTCGTCAAGCCGGTGGACGTGGACACGGTGATGAACGCCATTGGCGCCGTCCCGCGGACCAAGCCGCGCACCGAGCCCTCCGCTTGAAGGAGCCGCCTTCCTCCGTCAGGGCGCGGCGACGGAAACCATCATCTCTTGCAGGGCGAGAAAGAGACAAATTGGTTTCACGCAGCGAAACCGGTGCGCTCCTCCGGTCATGGAGTGGCATGATCCTGCGCGGGTTCATCCTGGGCTGGCTCCCGCGCGCAGCGGCTGCCACGGTCGCCGAGCGTCAGTGCACGAGCAAACCGCTGTACAGGTACAGATTCGTCGAGGTGGCGAATGCCAGCCCGTTCGTTCCCCAGCGGACGAGCTCGACGCCATACTCGCCGCTGGCCGGCGAGTTCAAGACGAAGCTGTCGATGGGATTGGGTCCGGGTCGGTCGAGATCGAACGCCAGGAGCGTGAGCCTGTAAACATTCGCTTGCGGCTTCTCGACGCACCCGAAGAAGATCTTGCCCAGCATGCCGTCCGGCGCCGCCAGGCAACTGGGAGTCCGCGACATCGAAAAATTGTGGAAGTCGGGATATCGCGAATACGGCCGTTCATCGAAAATGTTTCCGTAGTTGTCGTAGATCAGGCGCGTGATGCGGTCGTACTGGATGAGCCCCGCACTTGCGCCCGCAGGATTGTTGGTAGGAACCGTCACGCCGGCGGAATCGACCGGGAAAGAAAGAAGGCCGCGGTTCGTCGTTGCGAAGAGCAGGGTGGCGTCGAGTCCCCACTGCAATGAGGTGGGGCGCCAGAAGCCTGGAAGCGACGTCGGCCGCGCGACGGTGTCATCAAGAATGACGAGTCCGGCGGCGGAGGCGATCGCCAGGGTGGTCGAGGATCCGGGCGCAACTTGCACGTCGGAGATGCCGATGTTGTTGTTCGATCCGTCCCGGCCGGCGTCGAATGACCAGGACGTCCTGGTCAAGCCCGGCAATTCATAGCGCAAGACACGGTCTGGAGCGGTGAAGGGACGGGAAACGACGTACAGATACTTGCCGTCGTCGGATGACCTGAGCAGGGTGGGATTGCCCTCCGACACGGATCGGATGATCGTCGCCTGGAGCGGGTCCAGGGCCGAGATGGTCTGGGCCGGCGAGGTTGGATCGTTCAGGGACGACGCGAACAACATCCGGTGGATGGGACTCCACCTGAGACCGCTCGCGCCACGCCGTACGATCTTCAGCCCCCATCCGGGTTCCGTTCCTCCGATGGTGAAGCTGGCTTCGGCGGTGAGCGAGCAAGGCGGAGTCGAATTCCGGGCGCAGGAAACGGGCGTGACGATCGCGACGACGCTGGACCCCGCAGCGCCGACGAGGGCTGCAGGGACTTGCGCGGCCAGGCTGGTGCTCGAACCGAACTGTGTCTGCAGAGCGCTTCCATTCCAGGTCACCTGGGTTGCAGAGGTGAACCCCGTCCCCGACAAAGTCAACGTGAACGCCGGATAACCGGCGGGCACCGAGATGGGCGAGATGGCCTCGAGCGCCGGCTTGGAAACGGCGACCTTCAATCCGTTCGAGGGAAGGCTTTCCGGATTCACCACCGCGACGACGGCCTCGCCGTCGAGCTGGGTGGCGGCGGGATCGAGAGTCGTTTGCAGGGCGGTCTCGCTGAGGAACGTGGTCTGGCACGCCTGCCCGTTCCAGAAAATGGTTGCGCCCAGCGCGAAGCGCGCGCCAATCACCTTGAGATCGGTCGCGCCGAAGGTCAAGGTCTCGGGTTCGGTGCTGATCACCAGTGGCGTCCAGCTGGAAGAATCGCCGCAGGAAGATGGGACCCCCGCCAGCAGGCAGGCGAGACCGTTGAAGAGGACTCTCCGCAGGAGCTGGCTCATCGTCTGGCCGGAGAGGTCACGAGCTCGAAGCCGACGAACACGCCGAAATAGACGTCCGCGGCGGGCATGGTCCGCGACAGCTCAGGGAGGGTGACGGTGGTGTTGAAGTACTTGCGGACCTCGATGCCCAGGCGGAGGCGCGTGCCGCTCCGGCTTGGAACGATCGAGGTTTGCGCAGCCGCGAAAACGACCGGCGAGGTGGTGGAGTACGACGAGGACGCACCCTGGTAGTTCGCTTCGGCCACGCCGAACAGCTGGTGAATCCCGGCTCCGGCACGCAGCTCGCTCGCACGTCCGAGCCGGAGGACGCCTCCTCCCTCGAGACCCAGGTCATACGCGCCGAGATCGGCCGTGAGGCGATAGTTCCTCCCCGCCGGAGCCGCCGTGAAGGAAGGCGACCATTTCGCCGCCACTCCTTGGATCAGGAACCAGCGGTTGGCGAACCCAAAATGTGCCGTGAAGGCACTGGCCATCTCCTCTCCGGCGCCGGCCATCGCTCCAATGCCGACGTCCCCGAAGGCCACCCATTCGCCTCGGCTCGGCCACGCGACCGTAGAACCGATCGGCTCCAGCTTCCTCGCAAAAAGCCAGCTGATCATCTGCTCCGAGTTGGCGAAGGCAGTCTCGAAGTTCGCGGCGCACTCCTGCGAGGCGCGATCGCCCGCATTTCCCATCCAGTCGTCGCCCAAAGCCGGTGCCTCCCCCCACGGCGATACCTCTGCGATTCGGTCGTTCCCCGCGCCGATGGCGGCCCGCGATTCGACGCGGGCAATGCGCCCCTGTGGCGTTTTCAAGATACGTATGCACGGGTTCGAAATCGCGATCTCGAGGTCTGTGGGGGCATCGGCAGGCGCCGGCCGGAACATGCGGGCCAGCTGGACGGCGTAAGCCTCCCTCAGCCGTTTCTCGACGGCAGCATTCAGTTCCTCGTCGACGGCGGATTCTCCGCTCGCGTCGCAAGCCGCGTCCGCTCGATCGGTGAACGACCATCGGGCGCTGAGCGGATACAATGGCCCGTGAGTCGCAGCGCCGGCGGACCGGTTGAGCGACAGGATCGCAACCAGGGCAAGCGAAGCGGAACCCGGGCGCAGGCCGCGGTTCAGCTCTGGCGCGTGCTTGCCTGGCACTCCCCTGCCTCCCATTCGATTCTGCGCATGCTACTCGCGCGACCCGATCCATTCCAAGGCTGTTGGTTGATTGCCGTTCAATGTTGTCGGATTGACCAGCGGGCAAGAGAGTTTGGAACCGCGAAACCGGCGTGCCCGCCGCCAACCCTGGCTCAGCCGCAGTGAAGAGGATTTCGGGGACACCCTACCCGCAGTGAAGAGGGTTTCGGGGACACCCTACGCAACTCGTGCCAAACCTGACGCGCTCGGTCATCGTTGGCACGCTGGGTTGCGTAGGGTGTCCCCGAAATTCCGGCGATCGTCTCAGTTGCAGTGGAGAGTGTCCGACCGCGCGTCGTGGACGATCTGGCCGCCGTGCACGACCAGCCGGGCGTGCTCGACCCCTGCGTGGTAGGGCAGGTGGGCCGGGTCCTTCGTGGCGAACAGCACCAGGTCGGCCCGCGCTCCGCGCTTGAGCACGCCCCGGTCGTCCAGCCGCAGCGCGCGGGCGGCTCCGGCGGTGCAGGCCCAGAGCGCCTGGGCCGGCGTGAGGCCTGCGATCAGGCAGCCGGCGGCGAGCAGCATCGAGACGCTTTCGATCCGCTGGCTCCCCGGATTGATGTTGCTGCCGAGCGCGACCGTGACACCCGCGTCGAGCAAGGGCCGCGCCTGCGCGGGGTGCGCCTCGCGCAAGAACCAGGCCGCGAGCGGCAGGAGCACGGCGGCCGTCCCTGCGCGCGCCAGGGCCGCGATGCCCTGCTGGGTGATCCGCTCGAGGTGGTCCGCGCTGGCGCACTCGAGCTCCGCGGCGAGCTGGGCGCCGCCAGAGGCGCTGAGCTGATCCGCGTGCAGATGCGGCACCAGCCCGGCCTGCGCGCCGGCCTCCAGCGCCGCGCGGCACTCGCGCGCGTCGAACGCGCCTTTCTCGAAGAACGCATCGCACCCGCGCGCGCCCTCCCGAGCCGCCTCCGGCGTCAGCTGCTGCACCACCTGGCGTACCCACTCGGCGCGATCGAGCGCGGGAGGAACCGCGTGCAGCGCGAGCAGCGTCACCGCCACGTCGCAACCCGCGCCGCGGCCGGCGGCGCGCGCGATCTTCAGCAATCGCAGCTCCTGCTCGACCGACAGCCCGTAGCCGGTCTTCACCTCGACCGTGGTCACCCCGGAGCGCACCAGGCGGGAGAGGCGCTCGCGCAGGCCGGCGAGGAGCTCCTCGTCGGTGGCATCGCGCGTGGCCTGGACCGTGCTGCGGATTCCCCCGCCGGACTGCGCGATCTGCAGATACGTGGCTCCGGCCAGCCGCTGCGCATGCTCTTGCGACCGGTCGCCCGCGAAGACCAGGTGCGTATGGGGATCGACGAGCCCGGGCGTGAGCAGGGCGCCTTCCGCGTCGATGGAGCGCTCGCCGGGAGGCGCGCTGGCCGAGCGCCCCACGAACACGATCCGATCGCCGTCGAAGCCGACCGAGCCGTTCTCCAGGATCGCGAGCGGCGCCTCGCCGTCCGCGTTCTGCGGTCCGGTCATGGTCGCGACCCGCGCATTGCGCACCACCAGCATCAGCGCGTTACCCCCGGGATCTGCACGCCGCGCTCGCGGGCGACCTGGATCGCCAGCTCGTATCCGGCGTCCGCGTGGCGCAGCACGCCCATGGCGGGATCGCCGGTCAGCACGCGCTCCAGCCGCTTCGCTGCCGCCGGCGTGCCGTCGGCGACGATCACCTGCCCGGCATGGAGCGAGTAGCCGATCCCCACGCCACCGCCGTGGTGGAAGGAGACCCAGGAAGCGCCGTTCACGGCGTTGACCAGCGCGTTGAGGATGGGCCAGTCGGCGATGGCGTCGGAGCCGTCCTTCATCGCCTCCGTCTCGCGGTTCGGGCTCGCCACGCTGCCGCAGTCCAGGTGGTCGCGCCCGATCACGATGGGCGCCTTCACCTTCCCGCTCGCGACGAGCTCGTTGAAGATCAGCCCAGCCTTGGCCCGCTCGCCGTATCCGAGCCAGCAGATGCGCGCGGGCAGCCCCTGGAACTTGACCCGCTTCTGCGCCAGAGCCAGCCAGCGGCGCAGGTGGGCCTTCTCGGGAAACGCGTCGAGGATGGCGCGATCGGTGGTGAAGATGTCCTGCGGGTCGCCCGAGAGCGCCACCCAGCGGAACGGCCCCTGGCCCTCGCAGAAGAGCGGCCGGATGTAGGCAGGCACGAATCCCGGGTACGCGAACGCGTCGCGCACGCCCCCTTCCTGGGCGAAGGCGCGCAGGTTGTTGCCGTAGTCGAAGACGTGGCTGCCCCTGCGGCGCAGCTCGAGCATCGCCTCGACGTGCTTCGCCATGCTGGCGAGGCTGCGCTTCTGGTACCCCGCCGGATCGCGCGCCCGCAGCTCTGCCGCCTCTTCGACGGAGAGGCCGGCCGGGATGTATCCATTCAGTGGATCGTGAGCGGAGGTCTGGTCGGTGACCAGGTCTGGCTTGAGCCCCCTCGCGACCAACTCGGGCAGCACCTCCGCGGCATTGCCCACCACGCCGATGGACCGGCCCTCCCCGCGCTCCATCGCCCGCTGCGCCCGCTGGAGCGCGTCGTCCAGCGAAGGAGCCAGCTCGTCGAGGTAGCCCTGGTCCACGCGACGGCGGGCTCGCGCGGGGTCCACCTCCACGCCCAGGAACGTCGCGCCGCACATCGCCGCCGCCAGCGGCTGCGCGCCCCCCATTCCGCCGAGGCCGGCGCTGACCACCAGCCGGCCGGACAGGTCGTCCGAGCCGAAGTGCTGGCGTCCCGCCGCCGCGAACGTCTCGTAGGTCCCCTGCAGGATTCCCTGGGTGCCGATGTAGATCCACGACCCGGCCGTCATCTGGCCGTACATGATCAGGCCGTCGCGCTCCAGCTCGCGGAACTTCTCCCAGGTGGCCCACTTCGGCACCAGGTTCGAGTTCGCCAGCAGCACCCGGGGCGCGTCGGCGTGCGTGCGCAGGATCCCCACTGGCTTCCCGCTCTGGACCAGCAGGGTCTCCTCGTCGCCCAGGGTCCGCAGCGCGGCGCAGATCCGCTCGAAGCTGGGCCAGTCGCGGGCCGCCTTGCCGCTGCCGCCGTAGACCACCAGCTCGTCGGGCTTTTCGGCGACCTCGGGGTCGAGGTTGTTCTGCAGCATCCGGAGCGCGGCCTCCTGCACCCAACCGCGACAGGAAAGCGCGGTGCCGCGCGCAGCGCGAATCGCCTGGACCATGCGCGCTTCTATGACACAGTTGATAGAATCCGGTCATGGAAGACTGGCGCCGCAACCTGATCGAGGACGACGAGGACCGGCTGCTCGACCTGCTCCGGTCGGCACGCCGCGTGGCAGTTCTCGGGATCAAGACGGAAGCGGCGCCCGGGCAGCCCGCCTTCTACGTTCCCCAGGCCCTGCAGCAGATGGGGCTCGAGATCCTGCCGGTGCCCGTCTATTACCCCGAGGCCACGCAGATCCTGGGTCAACAAGTATACCGGAGGTTGGCCGACGTCCCGGGGGCCGTGGACATCGTGGACGTCTTCCGGCGCTCGAAGGACGTGGCGGCGCACCTTCCTGACCTGCTCGCCAAGAAGCCGAAGGTCGTGTGGCTGCAGAGCGGAATCCGCGACGACCGCACGGCGGAAGCGCTGGCGCGCGCGGGCACGCTGGTGGTCCAGGATCGCTGCCTGATGGTGGACTACCGCGCGGTGGCCCGCAGCGCGGCCAGATAGCGCTCGTCCGTGCCGCAGCAGCCTCCGCGCAGCCGGGCCGCTGGGACCTTCCGCGCCCACTCCTCCGGCGCGAGGCCGTCTGCGGCCGGCTTGACCACGTCGGCGCCGCCCGCGTCCAAGGGCCAGGGAGAGCAGACGTAGCCCGCGGCGTCCGCTCCGGCCGCGCGCAGCTCGTCCAGGGGCGCGACGGTCATCGCGCAGGTGATCACCACCGGCAGACCGGTCGCGCGCAGCGCGGCGCGAACGGCCGCGAGAGCCTGCTGGGCGGTGATGGCCGCCTCGAGCCAGATGGAGTCCGTCCCGGCGAGCTGCGCGACCTGCGTTTCCAGGTTCTGCGCTCCTGCCCAGAGCGATCCGCCCACGTAGCGGGCGCCGCTCGCGCGCGCGAGCTGGATCGCCGCCGCGGCTTCCTCGCGCGAGGCGCCCACGAACGTGTTGGTGAGCACGACTTCCGCGCCGGCCGCCACGTGCGCCGCGTGAACCTCCTGGACCATCTCGGGATGCGTCAGGTTCCAGGCCGGCGCGCGCCCGACCAGCCCGCGCCCGAGCAGCGCCGTACCCATGGCGGCGTCGAGCAGGAGCGTTCCGCTGCGCAAGAGGTCACGCAAGGTCCACCTCGGCCCCGGGCTGCGGAGCTTCCACCTTCCAGCCTTTCGCCGCCAGCCGCGCCCGCTGCGCCTCGAGCGCGGGGGGCTCGCCGTGCACGAGGAAGAAGCGCCCGGGAGGAGCGGGGGCGCGGGCCAGCCAGCGCTCCTCCTCCTCCCAGTCCGCGTGCGCCGAGAAGCCGGACATCTGCTCGATGTGGGCGCGCACCGGGACCAGGGTGCCGCGCAGCTTCAGCTCCCGGGCGCCGTCCAGCAGGCGCCGGCCGCGGGTCTCCTCGGCCTGGTAGCCGACCAGCAGCACCGTGGTGGCGGGGCTGGGCAGGTGCTGCTCGAGGTGCGCGAGGATCCGGCCGCCGGTGACCATGCCGCTGGCGGCGATCACCGCGAAGAAGCCTTCGCGCTCGAGCAGCTTCGCCGATTCGAAGGCGCCGCGGACGAACTGCAGGCGGGAAGGATGCAGCGGGCGGACGTTGTGGGACAGGAGCGCGCGTACCTCGTCCGACTGCTCTTCGGGGTGCTTGAGATACAGCGGGGTGGCGTCGGTCGCCATGGGGCTGTCTACGAAGAGCGGGACCTTGGGGATGCGCCCTTCGAACTCCAGCCGCCTCCAGAGGAAGAGGATCTCCTGCGCACGCCCGATGGCGAACGCCGGGATCAGCAAAGGGCCGCCCCGGGCGATCGCTTCCTGGATCGCCTGCGCGAGTTGGTCCGCCGCGGGCTCCTCCGGATGCTTCCGGTCGCCGTAGGTGCACTCGAGCACGAGCGCATCGGCGGCCACCGGATCCTCCGGGTTGGCCAGAAGGGGAGAGCCGTACCGGCCCAGGTCGCCGGAGAACAAGACACGCTTGCCGTCGGCGCGCAGGTCGAGGAATGCGCTCCCCAGGATGTGGCCGGCCTGGTGGAACGTGACCTGGACGCCGTCGGTCACGTCCACCGGATGGCCGTACGCGAAGGGCTCGAGCCTCCGGACCGCCGCCTCCGCTTCCGCCGCCGTGTAGAGCGGGAGCGCGGGATCGTGCTTGCTGTAGCCGCGCTTGTTGGCGATCCGGGCGTCCTCTTCCTGCAGATGCCCGCTGTCCGGCAGGAGCAGCCCCGCCAGCTCGCGCGTCCCCCAGGTGCAGATCACGCGGGAGACCAGCCCCTGAGCGCAGAGCCGCGGCAGGTACCCGCTGTGGTCGATGTGCGCGTGCGTGAGGATCACCGCGTCGAGCTTGCCGGCCGTCCAGGGGGCCCAGTTGCGCTGGCGCAGCTCCTTGCGGCCCTGGAAGAGGCCCGCGTCGATCAGCACGCGCTTGCCGGAGGAGGTGGTGAGCAGATGGCGCGATCCGGTGACGGTCTGCGCGGCGCCGAGAAAAGTCAGCCTGGCCATCAGAAGCCGCGGCCGCGCAGCTCGCGCAGCAGATCTTCGTAGAGCGAGGCGGCGTCGAACCCGCGCGACCACCACCCGATCTGCGCCCAGTGGTCCGCCTCGATCTCGCGGACCACTTCCCCGCGCGCCTGCGAGGCGGTCGGGACCACGCCGTCGTTCGGCCCGACCGTCTCGGCGAGATACAGGTGCGAGGGCCAGAGCAGCGGATTGGTGCCGAGGCGGCCGCTCTTGCCGACCACGCTGGCATAGGCGACCCCGGCCATGTCCGGGACGGCCGCGTTGAACTTCATCATCCCCTGCGTGGTGAGATCGCCGAAGGCGCTCAGGTCGACGATCCGGCGCAGCAGGCGGGTGATCTTCCCGAACAGCGCATGGCCGGCGTCCGCGAGCGGCGTCCCGGCGTGCGGGGTCCCGATGGTGGTCAAGGACGCCACGCGCGGCGCGAGGCCCAGCTGCGAGATCGCGTACCGCGCATCCAGCCCGCCCATGCTGTGCGCCACGATGTTGACGCGCTCTTCCGGCAGCGCGCGGATCAGATCGGCAAGGCGCTTTGCGCGGTCGGCGATCGACGACGCGGGAGGCACGCGGGGGCTGTACACCCGCGCGCCGAGCTTCTCCAGATGCGTCCCGATGCCGCGGAAGTAGACGTGCTTGCTTCTTCCCACCTCGATCTCGTCGAACCCGAGGAACCCGTGCGCGAGGACCACGGGCAGCCGCGGTTGCGCCGCCCGTCGGGCGGGGCGGCGGCGGGACTGCTTCCACTGCTGGACCGCAAGCGCGAACAGGAGCGCGATCGCGGCCGCAATCAGCAGCCAGGCGAGCATGCCCCAGCCTACCTGTTTTCAGGGACCGCTTCCCGTAATCTCCGCGGTGGAAACGGTCGGCACCGCCGGGGGCGTGGGCGAAGGGGCGGCGATCTGCGTGCGCGCCGCGCCGAAGTTGGCCCGGTCCGCCTCGAACGAGCAGATATTCAGTAGCTCCTTCTGCTCCGCGGTGCGCTTGCGCAGCCGGCTCCGGGCGGCCTGCGCCTCGGCGAACGCGTCGGCGCTCTTCTTTCCGTTCATCAGGCGCGTCCGGTAGTCGGCGACGCCCAGCACCTGCCGCCAGAGCGACTCGTACAGCTTCTCGAAGTGCTCGCGGACGTCGCCCTCCAGCGCCTGGGCCGGGGCATCCACCGTCTGGCCATCCACCGGGACCGCGATCGAGTCCAGCGTGCCGAACCCGTTGTGCCCGCGATCGATCAGCGCCATCGACTCCTGCGTGGAGAGCGGATAGTCGTCGTCGAGGATGGAGAAGCGCATCAGCTGCGGATCGAGGAGCGCGACCACCACCGCCCGCCCGCCGAAGGGGAAGGTGACGCTGTGGGTAGGCTCGGCGAAGAGCAGCTTCACCAGCTTGTCGCGGTCCTGGGCAGTGATCTCGCCGTGCAGCGTCGCCTCGCGCCTCGGCACCTTGAGCGTGTCGAGCTCGTCGCGGAGCTGATCGATGGCCACCACCGCGTTGAGCGCCGCCGCGTCGGTGTAGCCGGCGTGGTAGATGCCGACCAGCTCCGGCTCGGACGTCCGGCAGGAGATCCCGAACACCGGACTGCCGCTGTTTCCGGCCGCCAGGAGCGCGTCCACCATGAAGTCGGCGTGGTTCCAGCCGCGCTCGATGTCGTGCATCAGCGGGTTGATCACCTTGCCGGTGTTCATCGCGGCGAAGGCGCCGAGCGGAAAGCCGCGCACCTGGACCAGGTTCCCCGGGCGGAGCGCGGCCGATCTGCCGATCCGGTAGGGCAGGATGCCGAGCTGCTTGCGGGCCTTGAGCACGGCGATGTCCGCCTGGGGGTCGGACATCAACTTGGTGAGCGGAACGTGCCCCGGCTCGTAGTCGTCGGTCTCGTCCCGCACGATCTTGAGCTGCTCGCGCACTTTCTTCGATCCGGTGGGGATGCCCTCCACCGGGTGCTCGTCGTCGGTCACGTCCGGCTGGTTGGCGACGTGCTCGTTGGTCGCGAGCTGCGTCTCGCCGTTCACTACCCGATACCCGAACGCCGTCCCGTGCACCACCGAACGCAGGTAGGCGCGACGGAGCTTGCCGTCGCGGCCGTAGTAGACGTGCTCGTAGGTGGCGGTGTTGCGGATGGCGAAGACGAACGGCTCCTTCGCCGCGTCGAAGATGGTCGCCGCCTTCTCGGCGGGCAGCGCGTCCGCGTAGTCGCCCGAGCAGAGCGGGGCCTGTTCCGGCTGTGCGGCCGCGGGTTTGGGCGGAGCAGGCTTGGGTTTGACGGGTTTCTTCGCCGCCGCCGGCAAAGCGCTCGCGAGCAAAAGGGCAATGACGAGCACCCGCATCCGGACCTCCCTCTCCAAGGTTAAGGCAGCCCCGCAGGCGTGCAACTAAGCCTCTGCCCGTCTTGCCGCCTGCGGGACGGGGGTCTATCGTCGGTGGTCATGCCACATCGGATCCGCGTCGTTGCCGCCATGATCGAGAGGGATGGCAAGTACCTCATCACCCAGCGCCGTCCTACGGCAACGCTGCCTCTGTTGTGGGAATTCCCCGGCGGCCGGGTCGAGGAAGGCGAGAGCGACGAGGCCGCGCTGGCGCGCGAGCTGAACGAGGAGATGGAGATCGACGTCGAGGTCGGGGACCGCGTGATCCACGTGCAGCACAGCTATCCGCATTACGACATCGACTTCCGCGTCTATCGCTGCAGACTCGTGCGCGGCGAGATCAACCACAAGAAAGTGCACGACCACCACTGGGTGTCGCCGCAGGAGATGGACCGGTACGAGTTCCCCGCGGCAGACGAGAAGACGGTCGCTCAGTTGCTCGATCTGACGCACTGACGCAGCCTGCCGAATCCCCGCACCGTCGTTAACCTTCCTCAGGGGGAGTTGCGTCCACTCGGGGGAGGGGCCGTTCGATGGCAATCGGGAAGCCGAATCCGCGCGGCAAGAAGCTCGACAAGCAGCCCGGATCCGGTCCGCGGTTCGGTTCGCCGCTGGTCTACGTGCTCCTGTTGCTGGTCGGCTTCCTGCTCCTGCGCTCGCTCTTCCAGGACGCGGGCTTCCAGCGGGTGCCGTACAGCCGCCTGGTCGAGCGCATCCAGAGCGACGGGTGCCAGAAGGTCGTCCTGAGCAACGACTGGGTGAAGTGCTACCCGAAGGGCCCCGAAGGCTCGAAGAGCGATCTGCCCTGGTTCGCGGTGCGGGTCTCCGGCGACGCCTCGCTGGTGAAGCTGCTGCAGGACAAGCACCTCGAGTACGACGCCGTCTCCGAGAACGGGATGAGCGAGATGATCTGGATGCTGATCGTGCCGATCGGCATCGGGCTCCTCTTCGTCTCCTGGCTCACGCGAAGGATGTCGGGCGGCATGTCCGGCGGCCCTCCCGGGGTGATGTCCTTCGGCAAGACCAAGGCGCGCGTCTACATGGAGTCGAACACCGGCGTCACCTTCAAGGACGTCGCCGGCGTGGACGAGGCGGCCGACGAGCTCAAGGAGATCGTCGAGTTCCTCAAGATGCCCTCCAAGTTCCGGAGGCTGGGCGGACGGATCCCCAAGGGCGTGCTGCTGGTGGGGCCTCCCGGCACGGGCAAGACGCTCCTGGCGCGGGCCGTGGCGGGCGAGGCCGGCGTGCCGTTCTTCAGCCTCTCCGGCTCCGAGTTCGTGGAGATGTTCGTGGGTGTCGGCGCCGCGCGCGTCCGCGATCTCTTCCAGCAGGCCGCCGCGAAGGCGCCGGCGATCATCTTCATCGACGAGCTGGACGCGATCGGCAAGAGCCGCAACTCGGGCATGTTCGGGGGACACGACGAGCGCGAGCAGACGCTGAACCAGATGCTGGCGGAGATGGACGGCTTCGACTCTCGCACCGCGCTGATCGTCCTGGCCGCCACCAACCGCCCCGAGATCCTCGACCCGGCGCTGATGCGGCCCGGCCGCTTCGACCGGCAGGTGCTGGTCGATCGCCCGGACCGGAAGGGCCGCGAGGAGATCCTCCGCATCCACTCCCGCGAGGTGAAGCTGGGGGCGGACGTGGACCTCAAGCTGATCGCCGCGCGCACCCCCGGATTCGCGGGCGCGGACCTGGCCAACGTGGTAAACGAGGCCGCGCTGCTAGCGGCGCGCAAGGACCGCGACAAGGTGGTGATGGCCGACTTCATGGAGGCCATCGAGCGGGTGGTGGCGGGCCTGGAGAAGAAGAACCGCCGGATGAACGAGAAGGAGAAGGAGATCGTCGCCTATCACGAGTCCGGGCACGCGCTGGTCAGCAGCCTCTGTGCGCACTCCGAGCCGGTGCACAAGATCTCCATCATCCCCCGCGGGCTGGCCGCGCTCGGCTACACGCTCCAGCTCCCGCTCGAGGACCGCTACCTCATGTCGCGCGAGGAGCTGCTCGACAAGATGGCGGGCCTGATGGGAGGGCGGGCGGCCGAGGAGATCGTGGTGGGCAGCATCTCCACCGGCGCCTCCAACGACTTCAAGCAGGCGACGGAGATCGCCCGGCTGATGGTCACCGAGTACGGCATGAGCGAGGCGCTGGGACCGATCTCGCTGGCCGAGAGAGGCCGCTCACCGTTCCTGCAAGGCCCCGCCGGCTTTGGAGGGGTGCCGGACAAGGTCTACAGCGAGCGCACGCAGCGCCGGATCGACGAGGAGGTCTCCCGCCTGGTCGAGGAAGCGATGCAGCGCGCCCGCGACCTCGTCTCGCACAATCGGGAGGCGCTGGGCCGGGTGGCCGCCCGGCTGCTGCAGAACGAGGTGATCGAGGGCGACGAGCTCCGGCGGATCCTCACCGAGTCGGGCGCGTTGCCGGTCGAGAAGAAAGGACCGGGCGCGGAAGCGGAGCGCGAGCAGCGTGAGAGCGCTTAGGAACCGAGCCAGGGGACGCCGGGAATGTCTTCGTTGAAGATCGGCCGGTCGCACAAGGCACGCAAGGCGCTGTTCACCCGGGGCATCCGGCGCGGCTTCTTGACCGTCGAGGAGATCGACGAAGCCTTGCCGCCCGGCAGCCTGACCGACGCGGAGCGCTGGCTGCTCTACTACTCGCTGCACGCCGCCCGGGTGGAGGTGCTGGACGGGCGGGGCCGCCGGGTGGAGCTGGAGGACCTGCGGTCCTCCCGGGACGAGCTGCAGGGGACCCCCGAGTCCCACTGAACTGAAATACCGTCGCAACTTGACCCGCTTGGCAAGCGCGTTAGGTTGCCCCTTCCAGACGGGGCTTCCGGCGAAGATCTTGCGCGCCGGACCGTCGAAATACATGGGCGACTTCGCTGTTGTTGCGGAGGGGCCCCTCGGAGGTTTCATGCGTCGCCGCTTTACGGTAGTGGTTGCATTGCTCACCGGCGTTTTTGCTGCAGCCGTCACGCTGACGCTGGTCCCCGCGTGGCAGCGCCGGGGGCAGGATTCGTCCCTTTTCGCCGCGGACGCCCAGGCCGCCTCGACCCCGCCTCCCCCGACCGCCGAGACGGTGAAGCAGGCGCCGCCGGGCGGCGGTCCGATGGCGTCGCTGGCGCCGCTCGTCAAGCAGCTGCGTCCCGTGGTGGTCAACATCAACTCCAAGATCAAGCCGCGCTCCGGCGGCCGCGTCTCGCAGCGGATGCCCCAGGGGCATCCCCGCCTGCGCCAGCAGCCGCCGGACGAAGACAACGGCGACGACGACTCGCAGGACCCGATGGAGCGGTTCTTCCGGTACTTCGGCGGACAGCCGGGTCCGGAGCAGGAGCGCCATGGCCTCGGGTCGGGCTTCCTGATCGGCGAGGGCCTGGTCCTCACCAACAACCACGTGGTCGAGGTGCAGGACGAGTCGCGGCCGGGCCGCTACCGGCCGATGGACGAGATCAAAGTGATCACCGACGAAACCGCTCCGGGCGGCGCCCGCGAGTTCTCCGCCAAGGTGGTCGGGGCCGATCCGAAGAGCGACATCGCGCTGCTGAAGATCGAGGGCAAGGACGTGGAGAAGCTGAAGTACGCCACCCTCGGTGACTCCGACGCGGCCGAGGTGGGCGACTACGTGCTCGCCATCGGCGAGCCCTTCGGCCTGCAGGCCAGCGTGACCGCCGGCATCATCAGCGCCAAGGAGCGCACGCAGTTCGGCGGGCCGTACTCCGACTACCTGCAGACGGACGCATCCATCAACCCGGGCAACTCGGGCGGCCCCCTCTTCAACATGAAGGGGGAGGTGGTGGGCGTGAACGCCGCGATCATCAGCGGCGCGAACACCATCGGCTTCGCCATCCCCATCAACGTGGTGAAGCAGATCCTTCCCCAGCTGCAGAAGACCGGCCGCGTGGCCCGCGGCTTCCTCGGCGTGCAGCCGCAGGCGATCACTTCGGACATGGTCGACAACCTGAACCTCAAGTCCACCAAGGGCGCGCTGATCGCCGACGTGGTGAAGGAGAGCCCGGCGGAGAAGGCCGGCGTGAAGCCCGGGGACGTGGTGGTCGGCCTGAACGGCAAGCCGGTCAACGACAACAACCAGCTCACCCGCGACGTGGGCGTGATCCCGCCGGGCAACACCGTGAAGCTCGACCTGATCCGCGAGGGCAAGCAGCGCACGGTGGAAGCCAGGCTCGCGGAGCGCCCCGACGAGCAGGAGCCCGGCCAGCGCGTGTCCAGCAAGGACGACCAGGGCAAGGACCAGGGCGACATGCTCGGGCTCCAGATCCAGGACATCACTCCGCAGCTCGCGCGGCGCGCGCAGGTGGATCCCTCCACCAAGGGCGTGGTGGTGGTGGACGTGGCGGTCGATTCGCCGGCCGGCGACGCGGGCCTCGAGCCCGGCGACGTGATCGTCGAGCTGAACCGGAAGGCCGTCTTCACGGCGGCGGACTACAAGAGCGCGGTGAAGGCCGTGAAGAAGGGCGACACCGCCCTGGTCCGCGTCCGCCGCGGTCAGTCGACGCAGTACGTGCCGGTCCGGGTGAAGTAAGCCGCGGCTACGCGACCACCCGGCGAGCCGGCTGCGGCCCGGGCCGCGGCGGCGCGTTGCGGAAGCGCGAGGGCGGCGGCGAGCGGTGCTGCTGCTCGTCCTGCCGGCGCGGGGGTGTGCGGCCCTCGGGGCTCTCGGGCGGTACCGGCTTCTGCATCGAGCCGTCCGGCGCCCACGACGGGACACCGGCTCGTCCGCCCGGCGCCGAGAAGCGATTGGTCGTGCCGGTGCGCGACGCGGTCGAGGCCTCGCGCTTGATCACGCCGTGCGAGACCACCGCCGCCTGCAGCATCGCCAGCGCCAGCGCGATGGCAGCGAGTCCCGCGGTCAGGACGGCACCCAGATGACCCCTCATGTCATGCAATGTATGCCGAGGTTGTCCTGAGCGCGACCACGTGCCACCCGCTTTCTTGACCTGGGGCTGCCCCGCACCTACCGTGCGGCCGTCCATCCGAGCGGGAGCGGGGCGGGGAATGTCCAGTCAGACGGAAAAATTACAGCCCCGCTCGAAACATGCGGCAGGGGTGGAGAGGTTCGACAAGGCCTTCCCGGTCCACCTCGAGTCGGACCGTGGAGTGGTGGGGGGCATCGGCAGAAACATCACGGATAGCGGGATGTTCGTCGAGATGCGCGACCCGTTCCCGCTGGGCACCCGCGTGCGCGTGACCTTCTCCTCGCCGCCGGGCGGCGCCGAGATGACGCTGGAGGGCGAGGTCCGGTACCAGTGCTACATCAACTTTTCCCGCCCGGACGCCAGCCGCGCCGGGATGCGGGGGATCGGGCTGAAGTTCGTTACTCCACAGTCACCCCCCGGGGGCGCGCAGAAGGGGGTGCGCGGCTCCGTCCACTGAGTATACGGTCCGCGCGGGTCGGCGGTTCCTAGGGCTCCTTCTCGTAGAGCGCCCAGCGCCCTTCGCGCACGCGCAGCGTCCAGCGCGGCCCCGGTTGCGGCCGCGCGAACGGATCGACGAAGCCGTGCACCAGCACGTAGTCGTAGTACGGCCCGTCCAGGTCGTTGCGGAAGGCGTTCGCGTGCCACTCCCAGCCCGCCGGGTGGCGCGGCGGCGCGCTCTCCTCGCGGTAGCGCAGCGGGGACTGCGGCAGCTCGGCAAACGAGAACGAAGCGACGCCGCCCGACCGCGCCCGGTAGTACGACTGGAAATGGAGGAACGCGCTGAACTTCGCGTAGCGCGAGTTCTGATCGAAGATCATCCCGATCAGCCGGCGGCCCGGCTGCGCGCGCGAGAGGACGCTGTCGAACGGTCCGACCTCGCGATCGAAGGCGCGGATGTTGGCCCCGGCGTTGGCGGCGGCGAACAGGCCGGTGGCCGCGAGCAGCAAGAGCGGCGCCGCTCCGCACAGCCCGCGCGCGGGCCGCAGCAGCGCGGGCGCCAGCAAGGCGAAGAGCAGCGCGTAGCGTTCGTTGAGCTGCCACATCCAGCCGATGGAGATGGGGAACGCGAAGTAGAGCGCGGCCGCGATCGCCAGCCAGACGGCGACCAGGCCGCGCCGCCACGGGTGCTCCTCGGGATCGCGGCGCTGCGGCCAGGCGAGGAACGCCGCGGCGGCGAGGAGCGCGATCAGGCACCACTCGTCCTGCGGACCGCGCCAGATGTCGAGCAGCGCGTCCGTCAGGTTGCGCAGGGCGGTGGCCGGCTCTTCCCAAGCCACGGACATCGGCTGCCGCCAGCCGACGGATTGCGGATGGACGACGGGGCTGTTGACGAGCCACAGGACGGAGAGGACCGCGACCGGCGCGGCCCACAGCAGCCGATGCGGCCACTCGCGCGCGGGCGCGAGCCGCGGGATTCCCACCGAGACCAGGGCCGCCGCGGGCGCGAAGAAGAGGAAGGCGGAGAGGTGCAGGTAGAAGAGCGCCGTGGCGGCCACCGCCAGCGCGATCAGCGTCCGGCGGGAGGGCGCCTCGGTCTGGCGCAAGGTCAGCGCGAGCGACCAGAGCGTGAGCGGCATGGCCGCGACGTAGTTGAAGAAGCCGATCAGCAGCGACTGGCTCCAGAACAGCGTGCAGCCGAACAGGGCCAGCCTGGAGTCGGCGCGCAGCGCCTTCAGCAGCGAGCGCAGCGCATAGGGAAAGGCGACGGCGAGCGCCGAGAGCAGGATCAGATTTGCTCGCTCGGCAGTGCCGAAGGGAAACGCGAGGGCCGCGCCGACCAGGTAGTAGAGCAGGTATTGGGTCTGCCCGAGGGCGAGCGTGAAGTACTGCTGCGACTTCCATTCCGGATCCCACCAGTGGCGCAGCGTCCCGATGGCCGCCGCGTGCTGGGGAAGGTCGGTGAAGGGCAGGTGATCCGCGGACCAGAGCGGAACCACCGTCGCCGCGGCGCACGCGCCCAGAAGCCAGGTCCAGAGCGGGTGGTCTTCGTCGGTCCAGTGCAAGTGCGGCTGACTCTAGTCTACTTTGGCCGGATGAAGCTCCGCCTCGCGTCTCTCGCGCTGCTGCTCGCCGCCTGTAGCGGTCCCAAGCGCGAGCCGTTCTCCTGGCCTTCGAACATCGAGGACGCCCGCGCGCGGATGCTGGTCTACATCCCCGAGGGGCGGGAGATCGACGGCGCGCGGCAATGGATGCGCGAGCACGGCTTCTCCTGTGACGAGCCGCTGCCGAGCGCCACGGATGCGCGAGCGCACGTCTGCCATGCCGCGGGCCCGCCGGCGGATGCGGGATGGCGGACCTGGACCGTCGTGCTCTACGAGCGGCGCGGAAGGTTGGCAGACGTGTCGACCCGGCGCTGACCAGGAACCGGCACGCCTACTGCGAGAACCCCTCCAGCTGGTAATGCGCCTCGATCCTCTTCAGCGCCAGCACCATGGCCGCCGTGCGCATGTCGATCTCCTTGCCGATCGTATAGCGCGAGCTGTTGTGCGTGGCGGTCCGCCGCGGCATGTTCCGCGCGATGTCGCGGATGATCCGGTAGTTCGACTTGATCGCCTGCTCGAGACGGCCGTTCACCTCCGTCTCGCTCCAGTGCTCCATGCGCTTGTTCTGGATCCACTCGTAGTAGCTGACGGTCACGCCGCCGGCGTTTCCGATGATGTCGGGGATCAGCTCGATGCCCCGCTTCGCCAGCACCCGGTCGCCTTCCGGCGTGGTGGGGCCGTTCGCGCCCTCCGCCACCAGCTTCACCTTGAGCCGCTCCGCGACCGGGCCGGTGATCTCGCCGCCCAGCGCCGCCGGAATGGCGATGTCCGCGTCCACGTCCCAGAGGTCCGCCTTGGAGATCTGCTGCGCCTTCGGGTACCCGCCCACGGTGCGGCGGAGATTGCGCGGGTTGTCGTAGACGTACGAGATCAGGTCCCCGACGTCGATGCCGGTGGGGTTGAAGATGGTGCCGCCCGCGTCGTTCACCGCCAGCAGCTTGGAGCTCAGCCCGCCGAGGATCTCCGCCGCGTTGGATCCGACGTTGCCGAACCCCTGCAGGATGAACGTGCTGCCCGCGGGAGTGGTCCCGCGTTCGGCGAACCACTCCTGGATGGTGTACGCGAGGCCCTGTCCGGTGGCCTTGACGCGGCCTTCGGACCCGCCGATGCGCGTGTCCTTGCCGGTGACCACGCCGCGCAGCTTGTGCCGCTCCCGCTCGCCGTCGGTGTACTGGCGGAGCAAGAGGCCCATGATGGTCCCGTCGGTGCCGACGTCGGGCGCGGGGATGTCCAGGTCGGGCCCGATCAGCGGCTTGAGCCGGTACATGTAGCGCAGCGTCAGCGCTTCCAGCTCCTCGGAGCTGAGGCTGCGCGGGTCCACCTTGATGCCGCCCTTGCCGCCGCCGAACGGGACGTCGGCGATGGCCGTCTTCCAGGTCATCTCCGCGGCCAGCACCTTGAAGAGATCGAGCGAGACGTCCTGGTGGAAGCGGGTGCCTCCCTTGTACGGCCCGCGCGCCTGGTTGTGCTGCACGCGGTAGGCCTTGAAGCGCTCGGGGCGGCCCGGGACCACCTTGTAGAGGCCCTTGCCCTTGAGGCGCACCACGCCGTCGCGCATGTGGAGGTTCGCGCCGATCAGCGCGCGCCGCTTGAAGACGAAGCTGCCGTCGAGCAGCGGCTCGAGACCGTCGGGCAACAGCTCGCTGTCGGGCAGGTCCTTGAACTTCTCGGCGTCCTGGGTGAGCGGCGAAAGCCGGGTGTGCAGCTTCACGGTGACGTAGAAGATGTGCTCGTAGTCCGGCTCTTCGAGCTCCATCCGGACGCGGCGGTCGAGCCCGATCAAGTCGGCCGCGCGATGGAAGACCTCCATCGCCTCCGTGTAGATCGTGGTCCGCGGCTCTCCGCTGACGACTTTTCCAGCCAATCTTCCTCCGATCCGGCGAACGGCAGGGACGACTGCCTGCCGCCGAGGCGCGCGTTTCTAGGGGCCTTTCTATCCCATGTCAATCCTCGGTGATCGTTTCCTGCTGCCTCAGGGCGCGCTCGACCTCGTCGCGCAGTGCCTCCCGGGCGTGCCGCGGCGCGGCGATCTCCGCCTCGCCCGCAAACGAGAGAGCGAGCTGGACGGCGTAACCGGTCCCCGCGCTCTCGATCGAGACGTCGGCGCGCCCGTCGGGAAGCAGCCGCGCCCGCGAGCCGTACCGGTGCAGCGCCCACTGCGCCGCGCCCGCCGAGAAGCGCAGCGCGATCGCGTGCTCGCGGCCGCTCGGGAAGTAGAGCTGCTCGCGCTGGAATCGAGCGGGATCGAGCGGACCCGGATCGGCGAAGTCCAGTCCTGACTCCCGGACCGAGAGGATGCGGTCCACGCGGAAGGTGCGCTCCGCGCCGCGTCCCGCATCGTAGCCGATGGTGTACCAGACGCCACCGTGGTCGATCACACCCTGCGGCTGGAAGATGCGCTCGCCGGCCGCGCCGCGCCCCTCCTTGTCGTACTGCAGCGCGATCTCGCGGTGCCGCTCCGCGGCGGTCCGGAGCTGCGCGAGGATCGCTTCCGCTCCGCGCGGAGCGGGCGTGGCCGCGGCGAGGCGTCGCGCGAGCTGCGCGTAGAGCTGGCGCGCGGCGGGAGGAAGCTGCCCGGTGAGCTTGGCCAGCGCTCCGGTCACCGCGGGGTCCAGCGGCGCCATCTCCTCGGCCGCGGCGGCGAGCGCCAGCGCCTCCAGCGGCGTGAGCTGCGGCGGACGGGAGAAGCTCTGGTCCAGCGCGACGGTCACGCGATCCCGCTCGTCCACGCTGATGTCGATCAGATCGTCGGGCGAGAAGGGCGGCCGTCCGACGAGCCCGAGCAGATCGATGTCCTGGCGCAGCTCCTCCACGTCGAGCCCGAGCTCGCGCGCCAGCTCCGACAGCGCGATCCCCGGACGGCGGCGCGCGGCGGGGACGATCAGCAGCAGGCGGCGCAGCCGCTCCTTCTTTAGATTTGGCTCGACCGCGCGCTCTGGCTGCGCGAGGGCGCCCGGCGGGGCCGGGGCGATGGGCTCCGCCGGCGGCTCCGGCTCCTCCCGCAGCTTCAGCTGGATCCGGCGCAGCGCCTCGCGCACCTTCTCGCGCGCCTCGGGAGGCGATTCGATCCGGACGCGATCTCCCAGCGAGAGGACCTGGGGCAAGAGGCCGTCCAGGTTGGTGGTGGTCAGCCGGCCGTCGGCAGCCTCGAACACGCGCTCGGCGATCGCCTCGCTTCCCGCCGCGAACCCGAGCCGGACGTCCTGGGGCGGATGATGGTTCCATCGCCACGGCTTGCTCGATCGCGTCGCCTCGTCGGCCGCGTCGAAGCCTTCCGGCGCGTCGAAGTCCGGGGTCTGCGGCTTCTGCGGGTTGATCTCGATCCGCGACATCCGGTCGACGAGAAAGACCCGCTGTCCCTTTCCCGGGTCGTTGGCGACCAGCCTCCAGGCGCCGCCGCGAAAGGCCAGCCCCCACGGTTCGACGTCGCGCTCGCTCTCCTCTCCAGGCCGCCCGTCGAGCGCTGGAGGCTTTTGGTAGTGGAACTGGATCCTCTTCCTGCGCGTGACCGCATCGCCGAGCGCGCGTAGCTTGCCGGCCCGCTGCGGATCGCCCGGCCGGACGACCACCAGACGCCGCGCGGCCTCGCTTCCCACCGCGTGCGTGTCGCCGGCCAGCGAGATCTTCCGCAGCGCGTGCTGCAGGTCCTGAGCGAAGGGGAAATCGCGGGTGGCCAGCGCCGCGGCGCCGGACGCGTAGAGCGCGGCCGATTCCTCCGGCAAGAGCCGCGGGTCGGGCAGGTAGAACGACTTGCGATCGATCCGGTAGCCGCCCAGGTCGCGCTCGTCGAGCTGCCGCGGGTCCATGAACTCGATGGGGACGCCCAGCTCCAGGAGCTCGGCCTTGTCTCTCTCCAGCTTCCGCTCCGCCGCCGGACGCGAGCCGCCGTACTCGTCCGGAAAGAGCTCGCGCAGCTCGGCGAACGAAACCGGCTCCCGGGCGTCGAGCAGCAGCGCGACCAGGTCCAGCAGGCGTTCCGTCTTGTCCATCAGGCGGTCTTGATCGCGCTCCCGTCCAGCGCCCACTGGATGGCGGCCACGTTGTCGCCCGGAATCTCCACCTTCTTGCCGGCGAGCGGGCCGTCCTCCGTCCCGATCACGAAGAAGCTGTCGCCTTCCTTGTCGATCCGCTGGATGCCCGGGCCGATCTGGATCACGGTGATGTTCGGGTGCACCGGGAAGCGGAGGTAGAGGATCTCGATCGAGGCGGCCACGCAAAGCCTCCCGGGGAGGGCGGTTGGCGGCTGTCGTATCCTTCGCAATGCGCAGGGTCAAGGCCGCGAGCTCGCAGCCTGCCGCTGGAAAACCGGGGCGCAGTGTGATTAGAGCCTGCCAACCTCAGGAGCCCCTCATGCACTTGTCCCGACTCGCTCTCGCCGCCACGGTCCTGCTCGCGACGGCCGCCAGCGCCGCGCCCATCAAGATCGGAATCATCAACTCGCTCACCGGGCCCGAGGCGCCCATCGGCGAGGACCTCAGCAACGGCTACAAGCTCGCCATCGAGGACCTCAAGAAGCAGAAGAACGTGGAGGTGATGGCGATCTGGGAGGACGACACCGGCAAGCCGCAGGTCGGGATCAGCGCGATGGAGAAGCTGGCCACGCGCGACAACGTCGCCGGCGTCTGCGGCGCGTACACCTCCGCCGTGACCAGCGTGGTGGCGAAGACGGCCGAGCGCTACAAGGTGCCGCTGGTCAATCCGGTCGCCTCGAAGGAGGAGATCACCCGGCAGGGCTACAAGTACGTGTTCCGGGTCTCCGCCACGACCAACGACTATGCGCAGGTGCTGCTCGACATGGCGCTCTCGCTGGGCCAGCCGAAGACCATGGCCATCCTCAACGAGAACACCGACTTCGGCGTCTCGGGCGGCCGCTCGGGCCAGGAATATGGAGAGAAGAAGGGCCTCAAGGTGGTGTTCCACGAGGCGTACTCGAAGGGATCGCCCGACTACCGCTCCACCCTGGTCAACGTGAGGAACGCGAACGGCGAGATCGTGTTCATGGTCTCGTACGTCGCCGACGCCATCCTGCTCATGCGCCAGTCGCGCGAGATCGGCCTCAAGCCGACGGCGTTCCTCGGCGCCGGCGCCGGCTTCTCCAACGTGCAGTTCTCCAAGGAGAAGGAGATCTCCAACGGCATCTTCTCCAGCACGCAGTGGACGCAGGCCGTGAACTGGCCCGGAGCGAAGGAATTCGCGAAGGCCTACCAGGAGCGATACGGCAAGCCGGCCACCTACCACGCGGCCACCGCCTACACGGCGATGTGGATCCTGGCCCAGACCGCGGCGGCGGCCAACGGCGACCGCGACAAGACGCGCGAGGCGCTCAAGTCCGGAAGCTGGGACACCCTCGACGGCCCGGTGAAGTTCCAAGACTACGACGGCTACACCAACCAGAACAAACACCAGATGCTGGTGGAACAGATCCAGGACGGGAAGTTCGTCACGGTCTGGCCCAAGGAGTTCCAGACCGGCAAGGCGCTCTGGCCGTTCCCGGGCTGGAAGTAAGAAAAACCCGGGGACACAATACGCATTCTTCATGCCTGTACGGCCTTTGCCGGCCAGACCTGGCACGATCAATGCGTATTGTGTCCCCGGTTTTTAGCCGCGCTGCTTTTCGAGGGCCTTCTCCGCGGCGCGCCGGCTACTACAAGAAAAGATGCCCGGCGTCCTCGACTCGTCCTTGAACCGGCCGCGGGCCAGCTTCTTCAGGGCGGCGGTGGCCTTCTTGCTGCGGAAGGTGCCGAGCTGATCGGCCGCCTCGCTGCGGGCCTCGCACTTCGGCGCGTGCGTCATGGCCACCAGCTTGCTGAGTCCGCGCTTGTCGCCCTTGCGCGCGGCGTTCGCGTAGTTCTCGGCCGCGGCCTTGTAGTCGCCCTGCTTGAAGTCCGCCTTGGCCACCGCGTAGTTGCGCTGGGCGGAGCGCGTCGGCGGACGCGGCGCCTCCTCCTGCACGGACTTTAGATCGGCGGTGCGAACCGGAGCGCGATCCTCGCGCGGCACCACCGCCGTCCTCTCCCCGCGCATGGCGAGGCCGATGACGAGCAGGCCGATGGCCGCTCCGCAGACCGCGATCTTCTTCTTGGTGCTCGCCGGAAGCGAGCGCAGCCTGCCGAGCGCGGGCTGCATGCCGCCCTGGATGGCGGTGAGCCGTTCGCGCGCGCCGCCGGCGGCATCGCGCACCATGTGTTTCAGATCGTCCGTGAAGCTCGACGACGACATGTTTAAGCCTCCTCTGGAGCTTGCGATCAGAGGAGGAGCATCCCATCGCGGGGACGTGCGTTCACAAGGGGCGCGGGTGGGGTCAGCGCGCCTTGCTCGCTACCAGGTGGGCCGTGAGCAACGGCGCGACGGCGCGCGGATTTTCGAGAAACGGTAAATGTCCAGTACCACCGATTGTCTCGAGCTTCGCCCCGGGGACCAGGCGCGCGATCGTCTCCATTTCCGCGCACGGGATGAGCTGATCCTGCTCTCCCGCGATCACCAGCGTCGGCGTCTTCCAGCGCGGCAGATCCGGCGTCGAGTCGGGCCGCAGCGCCATGCCGCGCAGCGCGTCCGCGATGCCCTGGGCGGTCGCGCGCGAGGCGAGATCGTCCACGCGCGCGCGGACCGCGGGCGGCGCGCCGGGGGCGGGAAGCTTCGGCACGAACTCCGCCAGCACCGCCTGCGGGCCTTTCTCCAGCGCCGTTTTCGCCTGCCGCTCCCGGTTCTGCTTCGCCTGCTCCGTGTCGGCGGACGCCTTGGTGGAGATCAGCACCGCCGCCGACATCCGCTCGGGAAACCTTTGCGCGAAGGCCATCGCGGCATAGCCGCCCATCGAGCATCCCACGACGGCCGCCCGCCGCGCCGCGAGCGCGTCGAGCGCCGCGGCGGCGAGATCGGCGAGCGCCTCCATCGTCAGCGGACGGCCGAGGGGCGGCGTCCCGCCGAACCCCGGCGCGTCCACCGCGGCTGCGCAAAGGCCTGCGCCGGCGCAGGCGGCCAGCATCTCTTCCCAGGCGTCGGAATGGAGCGGAAAGGGATGAAGGAAGAGGGCCACGGGCGCCCCGGGCGGCCCTTCCACGCGCAGCAGCGCAGGGCGGCCGTCGTGCAGCAGCGCGAGATGCATGGTGGCCTCCTCTATTGGGCGACGACGACCGCTCCGCGATACATGTTCATCGGGCAGGCGAACGCGAGCTGGCCGGAGGCGGGCGCCTTCACCTTCACGTCGATCGGAGCGTTCAGCGGCAGCATGTGGCGCACGGGATCGCCCTGGACCTCGACCGCGTCCGCGCAGGTCTGCGCCACCTTGCGGACGAAGCGGAGCGTGATCTGCTGGCCCGCGGGCACCTTGACCCGGTCGGGCTCGAACCCTTTCTCGGTGACCGCGATGACCGTCACTCCGGGCTCCGCGGATTGCGCGGGCGGCTGCGCTTGTTGCTTGCACGAGAGGACGAGGAGCGGCGCGAGAGCCAACAGAGGGATGCGCACATGTGGGTACTTGTCATCGAACAGACCACGTCGCAATGCCTTTTCGCCGCTTGCGGCAGATCGTCACCATTCATTTCCGGCCTGCTCGGTCCTGTGACAAACTGCGCTCCGGAGGGGAGCTCCGGGAGATGAGCGACCTGCAGATCCGCCACCGCGACAGGCATGCCCTGCGGGAGGGCTACAGCCCGGCGGTTCGGCGGTTCGAGATCGCCAGCATCCTGGCCTTCGCGGCGGTGATGGTGTGGCTCCTCGTGGAGATCGCGCCGCGCATGGCCACCAGTCCGTTCCTGGCGCTCTCGGCCCTGATGCTCGGCTTCGTGGCCGCCGACTTTCTCTCTGGCTGCGTCCACTGGATGGCCGACACCTGGGGGACGCCGGAGTGGCCGTTGATCGGCAAGGCGTTGATCCGTCCTTTCCGGGAGCACCACGTCGACGAGAAGGAGATCACCCGGCACGGCTTCGTGGAGACGAACGGCAACAACTGCTTCATCTCGCTGCCGGCCGCCACCGGCGCGGCGCTGCTCCCCGAGGGCACCGTCTGGTTCTTCCTGGCCGCGATGACGTTCTCGCTGTGCCTTGCCATCTTCGGAACCAACCAGTTCCACAAGTGGGCGCACATGGAGGAGCCGCCGCGCTATGCGCGCGTGCTCCAGAAGGCGAGCTTGATCCTGCCGCCCGAGCACCACGCGGTGCACCACGCGGCGCCGTACGCCAAGTACTACTGCATCACCGTGGGCTGGACGAACGAGGCCCTGTTCCGGCTGCGCTTCTTCCAGACCCTGGAGCGGGCGATCACCGCGCTCACCGGGTTGATTCCGCGCGAGGACGACATCGGCAAGAAAGCCGCGCTGGTGGTGGCGCAGCAGCCGCCGCCGCCCCTGCCGGAGCTGCCCAGGATCGTGCTGCCCATCGATCTGCCGGACGTGAGGGGCCGGTCGGCCGTCAAGCCCGAGTAATCACTTCGTGGCTTGGGGAGCGCGGGGCAGCGGCTGGGGGATCGAGTTCGCCCACGCCGCCAGCGACGCGCGATGCTGGCCGATTTCGAAGACGATCTTGGCCGGATCAACCGCCACCACCACCAGGTTCGAGGCCGAGCGGACGCCGGGCGGAACAGGGATGTCGCTCCGGAGCGGCAGGTAGCCGGGAACGCGCGCCACCAGGAGCTGCTCGGTGTTGCGGTCCGCGAGTCGCTCGGCCAGCTTCTTCGCTGCTTCGCGGTTCTTCGTGCTCTTGGGTACGGAGAGTGCGGTCGGCCACACGAAGGTGCCGATGCTCTTCTGATTCGGGTAGACGAGCAGCACGTGCGCGGCGCTGGCCGCCGCCTTTGCCGCTTCGTCGCTCGCGACCATGCCGACCGTTGCGCGCCCGTTCACGACCGCCTGCCTGACCTCGTCGTCGGTGGCGTAGATCTGCGGCTCGTTCGCCTTGAGCTGCTTGAGCCAGGCGTCCATCCGCTCCGGTCCCCAGGCGGAGTAGAGCGCCGCGAAGTGGGCCAGCGCCATGCCGCCGGTCGGCGCGGGGATCGCGACCTTTCCCTTCAGCCACGGCTCGGTGAGCGCGGTGAAGCGCACGGGAGCTCCGTGATCGCCCAGGTCGTCGGTAGCGACGAGGAGGATCACGGCGCGTCCTCCCACCGCCACCCAGGTGCCGAGCGGATCCCTCCAGAGCGGCGGGACGTCGGCCGCCGTGCTGGGCGCCGGCAAGAGCTCGCCCTTCTCGGCGGCGGCGATCGCGCCGTAAGGCTCGCTGTCCCAGCGCACGTCACCCAGCTCCTCGGTCTTTGGCGCCGGCTCGCTGCCCGCGACGGGCGCCCCCGCCGGTCCGGGCAAGGCCGAGACTCCCGCGCGCATTCCCGCGACACGCTCGCCGCGCGGTCCTCCCTGGCGGGCGATCAGCGTCAGCCCCGTGTCCACCAGGCCAGGAGGGAGATCGGTGGAGACCTGCACTTCCGCGGGGCCCTGCGGCGCGCTGGACTGGGTGCACGCCGCGAGCAGCGCGGCGGTGACCGCGATGCTGCGGAGCGGATTCATGGCCGGGCAGTGTGGAGGTCCCGACAAATTTGTCAATCCCGGCAGCAGGCGAGCGCTCGTGTGGGGAGCTGGTTCAGGATTGCAGGAAGGCGCAGAGGGCCTTGCGCTGCCGCTGGATGAACGAGCTCCCTCAACGCGCAGGAGGCGCAGTCGGGTGCTTCTGCTCGAGCGCAAGTCGGCTCTGCTTCTCGATATGCGAGAGGAGCGCGTTGACCTCCTCGTCGTTCAGGCCCAGGTTGGGCATGCGGACGTTCTTGTACCTGGCGAAGAGCGCCGCTGCGACCCCATCGCCCTCCGCGAGCATCCGGTCGGGCTCGGCGAGATAGCGCGCCAGCCAGGCGCGTTCACGCAGCGCGGTCACGTTCAGCAAGTCCGGACCGAGGCCATCGCCTTTGCCGATGCTGTGGCAGGCGGCGCATCGGGTGTTGAACAGGTACTCCCCTTTGCCCGCGCGAGGGGGCGCGGCCGGCGCCGCATAGGTCCTCACCGGCTTCCCATCCTTCCACCCGAAAAAATCGCTCATCATCCGGGCCAGGAACTTCGGGTTCTCCACTGCGGAGTTCCGCATCCACTCGCCGGTCGGCTCGTTCCCGACCATCAGGGCCGGTTGGTGTCCGTCGCGGCTCACGGCGTCGATCAGCGAAGACAGACCGAGCTTCTTGCTCAAGAGCTGGATGTCGTCGCGCTTGCCGGTCAAGAACAGCCAGCCCGGCCCGACGTGAAAACGCCGCGCATAGGCCTCGAGCGCCTCGGGCGTGTCGTGTTCCGGATCGATGCTGATCGAGTAGAAGAAGACGTCTTTGCCCACCCGATCGCCAAGGAGCCGCTGCACCTGGGCCAGCTTCGCGGTCTCCAACGGGCAGCTGGCGGTGCACCGGGTGTAGACGAGACTGATCACCACCGCCTTGCCCTTGATCAGGTCGTCGTAGAAGTGGACTTCGGTTCCGTGCTGCGTGGTCAACGCCACGTTGGGAAAGTACTCCGCCCCCCAGTGGCCGCCGGCGATCGCCGCCGGGCCCAGCAACACGGCGAAGGGGAGCATCGCGGCCGCCCTGCGAAGCCGATCCATCTCAGCCGACCTTGACGATCGCGGCCGGAGCGGGAACACCGTTCGTGTCGACGATGAAGAGCATGTAGTGCCCGGGCGGCGCGAGGTTCGCGGTGGCCGGAGCCTGGACGGTCAAGCCTCCGGGGCTGGTCTGGAAGGTGAGGGGGACGAAGCGCTGGTTCTCGTTGAACGCATGGGTGACCGTCCCCAGTCGGAGCAGCGAGACCGCCGCAATCCGGCCGCCGTCGGGAGTGCCCACGGAGAACGCAGTGGCGTACTGGATGCGGGCGGGCGCGGAGGCGATCGTCGGCCGCGGCCCTTTGAAGAGGTAGGGCGGCGAGTAGAACTCGGCGCTGAGCTGATCGACTTCGGGAAAGTCCCGCCCGCCGCCGGCCACCAGCACGCGGCCATCGGGAAGCAGAAGGGCGTTGGAGTGATACATGCGGGGCGTCTTCATGGCCGCCATCGTCGTCCACGTCTCGGTGGTGGGCGACCAGAGCTCGGCCTCGAGCACGGCGGCGGCGGTGTCGCCCACGTCGGAGTTGCGCGAGCCGCCGGTGGCGAGCACCGAGCCGTCGGGCAGCAGCGTCAGGTCGTGCTCGGTCCGGGGGAACGCCATGGAAGCGGTCTGGCGCCAGGCCGGTGAGGGTTGGGTCATGTCGATGACGTAGGTGGTGGCGACGGAAGGCGCCCCCTGATCGTCGGGATCGCGGGCGAGGCCGGACTTGATGATCTTGCCCGGCAGGTACATGGCGGCGCTGCCTCCATCGAGCACAGCGGGATCGACGGTGGTCCAGGTCTGGGTGGTGATGTCGAGCACGAGGCTCGCGATCGGGCTGCGATTCGCGGAAGACGCGAGCACCCGGCCGTCGGGCAGCACGAGCATGTGCGGGTAATAGGGGAGGTCCTGGGATGCTTTCGGGAGCTCCATCCAGAGGTCCATCGCTGGATCGTAGATGGCGGGGACCAGCGAGTTGCAGCCGTTGCAGGCGACCTCGCCGGCGGTGACCAGCATGCGTCCGTCGGGAAGCGCGGTGACGGTGGGATACCAGCGGCCTCCCGGCATGGGAGTGACGGAGCTCCAGAGGCGGCTGGCCGGATCGAAGATGGTGGCGTTGCTGATGCCGACGTGGGTACTGGAGTGGCCGCCCGCAACGAACACGCGCCCGTCGGGGAGCAGGGCGTGGCCGGCACAGAAGAGATTGGCGGCGGTGAACGGCACCGGCGAAAGGGAATTGCTGGCGGGGTCGAACAATTGGGCGCCGCTCCCGTCGGTGTGATCTTCCCAAACAAGGACCTGGCCGGTGGGAAGCAGGTTCATGTGGACCGCGACAATGGGCCAGGTGAAAGGACCCGACCACTGGCCGTTGGGCGGCGCCACCGGCGTGGTGGCGCTGGCGGTGTTGGAATACGCCGAGTCGCCGGACGCGTTGGTGGCGCGCGCGCGATAGGAATAGGTGGTCGAGCCGCTCAACCCGACATCCGAGTAGCTCGCGGCAGTGGCGCCGGCGAGCGCGATCTGGGTGAAGGTGGCGTTGTCGGTCGAGCGCTCGATCTTGACACCGGTCTGGGTGGTCGAGGTGTTGCTCCAGGAGAGATCGATCCGGGCGCTGCTGGCCGCGGTGGCGGCGAAGTTCGTGGGAGCGCTGGGCGGCGGCGGAGGAGGACCGGTGGGAGCCGCCTTGAAGGCGACCATCTGCATCACCCACGCGTCCGCGCTGCCCAACGGAGCGGTCGAGTCGTAGGAGCCGGCGACGGCGACCGTCCGATCCTCGGCGATGTCCCCGTCGGGGTTGGTGATCACCCGGGAGGTCCAACCCGTGCCCGGGCCGGTGGTCCAGCTCCTCACCGTGTTGGCGGCGAAGAGCAAGTCCGAGGCGTTGGTCGTGACGGCGGCCGGCGTGCTGCTGGTCGCGCTGCTGCCGGTGGCCGATGCGGTCGCGTCCACCGGGCTGCCCGGGTCGAGCCCGGCGTACTCGAGGATGCGGATGTCGGCGAAGTTGGCGGCCACGGTGAAGGAGACGTTGACGGCATTGCCGCCGGCCGCGGCCGCGCCGATGTTGGTCGCGTAGTAGATGGACTGGGTGAGCAGGCCGGAGACCTGCGTGGGGCCCACCGCCAATTGATAGGCGTTCCCCTTGGTGTCGGTGACCGAACCGACCTGGGCCGTCGTGTCGTTCCAGCCGACCACCACCACGTTCAGGTCGCCAGTCGACTGAGCGAAGGTATACGGCACGCTCACGCTGCTCATCGACGTCTGCGGGGTGGCGCTGTTCGTCTGCACGAACGCGATCGGCGCTCCCGAGGACGGCGCTGCCGTGGTGGCGCTGGCGGTGTTGGAATACGCCGAGTCGCCGGACGCGCTGGTGGCGCGCACGCGATAGGAATAGGTGGTCGAGGCGCTCAGGCCGCTGTCCGAGTAGCTGGCCGCAGTAGCGCCGGCCACCGTGATCTGGGTGAAGGTGACGTTGTCGGTCGAGCGCTCGATCTTGACGCCCGTCTGGGTGGTCGAGGTGTTGTTCCAGGAGAGATCGATGAGGGCGCTGCCGGCCGCGGTGGCCGCGAGGTTGCTGGGAGCGGTAGGCGGTGGAGCGCTGGTCGCTGTTTTGAAGGCAACCATCTGCATCACCCACGGTCCCGGCGCCACGAGCGACGCCGCAGCGCCATAGCTGCCCGCGGCCGAGGCGACTTGATCTTCCGCGATGTCCCCGTCGGGGAAGGTGACGACCCGGCTCGTCCATCCGCTGCCGGGTCCCGAGGTGGTGGTGGTCACCGTGTTGGCAGCGAAGAGCAGATCCGGCGCAGCGGACGTGACGACGGGCGGCGTGCTGCTCGTCGCCGCGCTTCCTGTGGCCGAGGCGGTCACGTCTACCGGGCTGGCCGGGTCGAGCCCGGAGTACTCGAGGATGCGGACGTCGGCGCGTACCGCGGGCATCGTGAAGGAGACCGTGACGGAGTTGGCGCCGGCGGCGGCTGCTCCGATGTTGCTCGCGTAGTAGATGGATTGGGTCAGCTGGCCGAAGAGCAGGGTGGGGCCCACCGCCGATCGATAGGCGTTTCCCATCGTGTCGGTGACCGAAGCGACCTGGGCCGTCGTGTCGTGCCAGCCGACCACCACCACGTTCAGGTTCCCGGCTGACTGAGCGACGCCATACGGCACGCTCACGCTGGCCGCCGGCGACTGCGGGGTGGCGTTGTTCGTCTGCACGAAGCCGATGGCGGTGCTGTTCGGCGATACGGAAACGAATCGGCCCTCGCGGCCCTGGTTCGAGCGGCTGCAGGAAATGGCAAGAAGGAGACAGAGGGCGATTGGGGTACGGCCTGGGGGGCGATTGGCCATTCTGTGGTTCCCTGCAGCTGAAAAACGTCAGGGATGCGTCATTCCACTGACGGACAAAAGTATGTCCCCCCGGCCCAAAGGGAAGTGGACCTTCGCCAGTCCGCCCGGCAGGCCGACGTTGGTCCGGAGGAGTTTCGTCAGCTCACTCTCGTAGAAGGGCTGGACGCGACGCGGCACGGCCGGCGCCGGCGAAACCGTTGGGCGAACCGTTGGGACTCGGTCCTCAGCTTGACCCCAAGAGTCTCGCGCTGTTACAAGCTGCGCCCGCCCTCAGGGCCGACATAGCTCAGTCGGTAGAGCAACGGTTTCGTAAACCGTAGGTCGCCGGTTCAAGTCCGGCTGTCGGCTCCACTCCAACCTGCTGATCGGTAGGCAGTTTCTCGAGCGACTGTCGTCTCGGATCGGTCGCCTTGCGGCGGTCGTGCAGCACTAATGCAGCAAACGGCGCCGCGGGAGCCGGTCGATCTGCGCGTGCAGGCAACTTGCGAGGACGGTGCCGGTGCCGGAGTATCCAGCGAACCACCAAACGGTGAAACACATCTGCCTTCGCCTAGCGGAGACGCTGCAGAACCGGGTGTCGCGGCGAACTGACGGGACCTGAGGTTTCACGCTACGTCACGGGAAGATGGCGTGCCTTCTCTTGCGGACGGCGTCGGCCCTCGGCAGCGTCCGGAATCGGACCACCTGCGAGCAAAACGAGACGCAGGCGGTAGCGTTCTGGAACAGCGTTGGCGCTCGAGCGTAGAGCGAAAGCGGACTGGCCCGATTCGTGATCATGCCGCCACCCCGTGGGCGGGGATGGGGTCACTGCAAGCGCGAACGCGGCCGGCTCCGCCTATCGCCGGCGCGAGCCCGAGCGCACGCTCCTGCACGCGACGGTCCGGGAGCACTGGAAGACCTTCCTCGCCGAGGCGGAGCAGCGCGGCGAGGCGGGCCTGCCCCGGTTCGTCGTCGGCGAGTTCGAGCGCTATCTCAGGTGCGGGATTCTCGCCAACGGCTTCGCGCGGGTGCGCTGCACGGCCTGCGGCGCCGAACTGCTGGTCGCCTTCTCCTGCAAGGGCCGCGGCTTCTGCCCCTCCTGTACCAGCCGCCGCATGCACGATACCGCCGCGCACCTGGTGGAGGGCGTGATCCCGCAGGTGCCGGTGCGCCAGTGGGTGTTCTCGCTGCCGCGCTGGGCGCGCTTTCTGCTCGCCCGCGACCCGCAACTCATCACGT
>DASQAS010000202.1:0-11058 GCA_035635635.1 Myxococcales bacterium
GATCGAGCGTCAACGGCCCGACAGGTCGCTCCTGGGCTTGGACCGTCGTTGCGAACAGGACGAGCACAGCCAGGGTGCGCACAGGAAACGTCCGCCTGCAACTTGGGCGCCAGATCTGCGAACGACCCTTGCCCGACCAACCTGGCAGTGTGCTCGACTGATCGACAATGGGTGAACGATCCTCAGACACGCTGCCGAATCGGCGAACACCGTGCAGCACGCGGCTTCGTGGTCGTCGACCCGCGCGGCCCCGAGAACTGGAGGGGATGACCCGCCTCGGTGGCTATGCGATGTTCTACGTCCTGTGCAGCTGTCATCCGGACAAGGAGGCTTGACATGCGACTGGAGCGCTCGATCCTCGATGGGTCCCGGCTGATGATCCTGGCTCTCTTCCTCGCCACCGCCATTCGAGCAGAGGCGGATCACTCCAGGGCCGGTCGTCATCACCGTGGCGTTCATCGGCTTTTTGGTAGCGGGCTTCGCCGGGGCATTCATCTCCGCAGCGGGAGTGTTCCTTCCCCCGTTTGCGGTCGTGATCGCGCTGGCGCCGAGCGTGCGGCGCTGGTCGAAGAACGAGCGGGTGAAGGCGTTCGTCGCCGGCGTCACCGCAGCCGCAGCAGGGGCGATCGCCGGGGCCGCAGTCGTGCTCGGACGGCGTGCGATCGTCGACGTGCCGACCGCGGCGGTCGGCGCCGTTACGGTCGTCCTTCTGATCAAGGCAAAGAAGATCCCGGAGCCGATCCTGATCATCGCCGCAGGCGTGGCCGGGCTGATCCTGCAGCACATGCTCGGCACCCAGGGAGGCGCGCAATGAGGCGACTGCAGACGGGGTTGCCTGTGGCCATCGCGAGCGCACTGCTGCTGCTCCCCCACATCGCTCCTGCTGCCGGCGACGAGTACGGCAAGCACGATCTCGCGCTCATCCAGGCGATGACGAAGAGCAAGCTCACGCTCGCGGAGGGGATCGGTCAGGCGGCGAAACAGGGCGTTCCGCTCTCGGCACGCTTCGAGCTCGATGATGGCGGTACGCTCTCGCTCCTCGTCGTGGTCGCCGCTCGACCCGTTCGCACCGAGGTGGAGAACAACGAATTCCGGCGTCTCGCGGGCAACCCCACCAAAGCGTGGCAGCCGCGCGCAAGCACGGTGCGCGACGTCCCGCTGGTCGCGCGCGCGGCGCAACAAGCCGTGCTCCTCTCGATTTCCCCGTTCTCGCTGTCGGAGATCGCGCTCAAAGCGCAGGCGAAGGGGACACCTTTCATGATCGCGCCCGACGTGCGGCGCGGCCGTCCCGTGTTCGTCGTGATCGTCGCGGCAGGCGGAAAGGTGAACGAGCTGGCCTTCGATGTCTTCACCGGCGATCCGGCGAAGGCCTGAGGCGCGCCAGCCGCCGGGGAGGGGCAGCTGATGTCCCCGCCGCGGCCCGTGCTGCTCCGAGCAGGTCAAGCGAGAACGTCAGGCCGAGCCGCGCCTCGAGAAGCGGCTGGCCTGATGCTCGTCCAACGCGCAGCGCAGCATCGAATGCCAGGGAATCCGACCAGGGCCAGATCAGCCCTGCGAGGGCGCTGAACGTCGCTCGCTCCGCGCCCTCCAGCTGCGAAAAGACTTCGAAGACCGGCCGGACCGACCAGCTCCAAGGGCCTTCGAGGATGACGCTGCCGATGAGATCGAGCCGCTTGGCGCGCGCCAGCGCCGCTGCAGCGTTGAAGTGCGCGGTCACGGGCCCGAAGCGCTGAGAGACGATGCCCGCCGCCTGCGCGCCGATTCCAGGCTCGTCGTTCACGGTGGGGAGGAGCACGCCCACTTCGGCGGCCACGCTCGGTCCCCTCCGGTCTTGAAGGGCGCCCTCCCGCAGCACGCTCTTGACGCTCACCGCCGTGTCGACCAGCCGCGAGCGCGGCTCGTCGGGCGGCGCCGAGCCGAGCAGCAGGTGCTGGCGGCCCTCCAGCACGAGCTCCCAGCGGTCCGCGAAACCCAGGTTGGCGATCAACGCGGGTGCGACGAGGAATCGATCAGGACCCAGCCGGAGCAGACCGGCCGGGCCAAGCTCGACTTCGAGCACCCCGCGCTCCGCGACGGCAGCATCGGTTCCGTCGAACGGCCGGTACGCGAACGAGGCGGACGCCGTGCAGAGCACCACGACGCCCGCCAGCACGCAGCGCCGCATCCGATGTGCTCCCCCAGTCCTGTTCAGGCGACCTTGGTCTTCTTCAGCGCCGAGGCAAGCACGCGCGCCATATCTTCCGTCCGGCCCACGCCCCAGAAGTGGAGGAAGAGCATCCGCGGCTGCTCGTGGGTCATGTGCTGGTGGATGGCGACGATGTGGATGCCCCCGGCGCGTAGCGCCTTGAGCACGTCCTGCAGCTCGTCTTCGAGCATGGCGAAGTCGCCGTCCACGACCGCGCGGTCGTCGCTCCCGGCGAACGCTGCCCAGGTGTTGACGCCCATGGCGTTGCCCATGGCATGGCCGCCCATCTTGACCTCGCGGCCGATGGTGACCTTGTAGACGCCCTTGTTCATCTCGCCGCTGCGCCCGAGAACGGCGTCGATGCGCTTCGGATCGAGGTTGCTGTTCGCCGGAACGATGTCGCTGGTGGGCACCGGGCCTTGTTGCTTCATCGCGGCGAACACCTTGGCCACGCCCTGGGCGAGCTTCTCCTCGTCGCCCATCCCGCCGATGTGCATGAACATCACCCGCGGGTTCTCCCAGAAGAAGTGGTTGTGCAGCGCGGTCACCTCGAGCCCGTTCTGCAGGGCGGCATCCATCGCCGGGTTGACCTGGTCCTCCGTGAGGACGATGTCTCCCATCACCACCGTGTGCGCGCCGGCCTTGGTGAAGGCGGCCCAGGCGGTCAACCCGAGAGGAGGCGTGACTTTCGCGCCGGCGGCGGTCACCCCCAGGTCGCTGCGCGGCACCTGCACCTTGAAGACGCCCTCTTTCTCGGTCCACTGACCCTTCAGGCCGGTGATCTGCTCGATGCGAGCGGAGTCCAGGCCCTTCGCTGCCATCGCGGGAGCAGCGACGATGCACAGCGCGACGAACCACTTCATGATGTTCCTCCTCTCGGGTCCTCGGCGGCCTTCCCGACTGCTTCGAGCCTCCGCTCCACTTCGTCCCAATGGACGTTCTGGAAGAAGGCGTCGACGTACTTCGCGGCCGCGGCGCCGTAGTCGAGCGCGTAGGCGTGCTCGTACATGTCCAGCACCAGCAGCGGCTGCCCGAACGCGCACCCCTGCGTGTGATTCCCCGACCAGTACGTCCTCACGTCGCGCCGCTGGAAATCGTACGTGAGGATCGCCCAGCCGCTCCCGCCGGCGAGGCCCATGCCGGTGAGCCGGAACTGCTCTTCCCAGCGGGCGAACGAGCCGTACGCGCGCGAGACCGCGCGCTCGGTCGCGCCGCCCGGCCGCCCGTCTCCCCCCAGGTTCCCGAAGTACAGCTCGTGCAGCGTGGCGGAATTCGCGAAGGTCAGCTCACGCTCCTTGAGCGCGGCGACGATCGGCGGAGGAGTGTCCTTCGTGACCCGCGAGAGCTCTTCTTCGACGCGGTTGAGGTTGCGGACCGCGCCACCGTAGTTGTTCTCGTGATGAGAGACGATCAGCCGCTCCGAGAGCCCCTTCAAGCGGGCAGGCTGGAATGGGAGCGGCCGGACCTGGTGCTTGCCTGCGAGGGCAGTGGCGTCGGGCATCTGACCCTCCTATTTTCGTGTCGCGGTGAGGTCGTCGAACTGGATGATCGAGTCCGCCTTGGTCCACACGCCGAATTTGCCGGCATCGGCGAAGGTCGAGTCGTGCGTGTCGATGACCTTCTTGCCGTCATAGAAGACCTGGATGTGATCGCCGACCATCTCCACCGCCAGGTCGTGCCACACGCCGGACTGGACCTTCCCGTTCCATCCCTCGAAGCGGACGCGCTTGCCCTTCACGACGTGATACAGATGGACGTTGTCCTCGAGCGCGTTCGCCCGCGTGATGTAGTAGTTGTCCGCATCCTTGAGCCGCCAGATGATCCCGCAACCCTGGTCGCCTTTTCCGGCGATCGGCTTGCACTTCACCGCCAGCCGCAGGTCCTTCATCTCCGGGCCCGTGTACGCGATCGGGAACCGATAATCGGTCGTGTCGCCGTCCGTTTGCGCGAGCACGTTCTTGCCGCTCGGCGCGTCCTCCACCGCCTGCACGACCCACTTCCCGGGTTTGCCCTTGCCGGTCAGTCCGAGCTCGAATCCTTTCGGCGGTTGCCCAGACGTGTCCGCATCGAAGTTGAACGTGGTCATGATCTCTCCTTGTGCAACAGCTGCAAGGGCCGCCGCGCAGGGAAGCACGACGGCGACGACCATTACGGACCTCTTCATGACTCCTCCTTGCGCGCGCGGTCGGGGCGCTTGCGCCTGAACAGCTCGTAGAGGTCGTCGAGCACCGCACTCGCCCGCGCGAGGCGCGCGACGTCCTCGCGGTGCGCCACGGCGATGGCGTTGACGAGCTGCTCGAACCCGGGCGTCTCGGGACGGGCGTACGTCTCGACCTTCAGGTCGACGTCGTGGATCATCTCGGCGATCGGCCGCAACGCCGCGTCGGTGATCTCGAAGCTGCGCAGCAGCACCTCGAACGTGCACAGCTCGCCTTTGTGGGTGTACTCGCCGTCGAACATGTCGAAGCGCAACTCGCCCTCTTTGTGCCGGTACTCGCGCGCGGTCACGAACTTGAACTTCGCGTCGGGATCGATGAACCGGCGGATCAGCCATGCGCTCGCCATCCGGTCGACGTGGATCCCGGTCCGCGTGACCCAGGTGCGCCCTCGGGGCTTCTCGACCACGTCCGGTTTCTTCTCCGGTTCGGGCTCGGGCGGAGCGAGGCGCTCAGCCAGATCTCGCAGCAGCCCTTCCATGGGCTCCCGACTGCGGCCGTGGAAGAAATCGACCGCCGCGATGTCGCCGACGCGCTTCCGCAGACGGGCGAGCACCGGCTCGAGCTCCGCCCGCTTCTCCTCCGTGAGCTCGGCTTTTCTCGGCAGCCTGCGCGCCAGCTCCCGCGCCTCGCTGGCGATCTCCTGGTACTCGGCGTCCCGAGCTGCCCGGAACATCTCTTTCACCTGTTCGTCGCTCAAGCCCTCCACGAACCGCGCCTCGACCAGGGAAGCGTCTCCGCCGCCCTCGACGATCTCGCGCAAGACCCAGTTCAGGTCTTCGTGCGCCTGCTCGCTGCTGGGCAGGGCGTAGACCGAGTTCTTGATGCCGACGGCCCCGAGCCGCTGCAACCGGCGCCAGATCTTCACTCGGAAGTAGTTCGGCTTGGGCGGGATCTGGTGGATGAGCAGCAGCCAGCCGGGCTCCCGCGCCTTGCTTCCGTCGGCCATGCGAGGGGCTTATAGAGCAAACGTATCCTCTGTCAACGGATAGTTGCCACAGTTGAATCTCGGGGACCGCGGTCCTACAATCCGCCGCCTCGATGGCCGAACAGCCTGCGAACTTGAAAGCAGCAACAGAGCCCGCCGCGAGCTCCGGCGAACCCGGGTCCGAGACCGTACCGTGCACGATGCGGGAGCTCCTGCTCTATTTTCTCCGGCTAGGGACGTTCGGCTTCGGCGGCCCGATCGCCCTCGCCGGCTACATGCAGCGCGATCTGGTCGAGCAGCGGCGCTGGATTTCCAAGCAGGACTACCTGGAGGGCCTTGCGCTCGCGCAGCTCGCCCCCGGGCCTCTCGCCGCCCAGCTCGCCATCTATCTCGGTTGGGTCCGCGCCCGCGTGCTCGGCGCGACGCTGGTCAGCATCGCCTTCATCGCGCCGTCCCTCCTGATGGTCCTCGCCATTTCCGCGCTGTACGTCGCCTACGGCGGGCTGGCCTGGATGCAGGGCCTGTTCTACGGGATCGGCGCCGCCGTGATCGCCATCATCGCGCGCAGCGCCACCAAGCTGGTGAAGCTGACCCTGGCGCGCGATCGCCTGCTCTGGATCATCTTCATCGTCAGCGCGATCGTGACGGGCTGGACCGAGCAGGAGATCCTCTGGATCTTTCTCGCCGCGGGCGTCGCCGCGATGCTCATTCGCACGCCGCCGAATTGGCTGCGGCTCGGTGGGACGGCGATGCTCTTGGCCCCCCCGCACTGGCTGGTTGCCGGGTTGGATGGTCCGGCGACGCTGCCGGTCCTGTGGAAGATCCTCTTGTTCTTCACCGGCGCCGGCGCGGTGGTCTTCGGCAGCGGGCTGGCCATCGTCCCCTTCCTCCACGGAGGCGTGGTCGGCGACTACCATTGGCTCAACGAACGGCAGTTCCTGGACGCCGTCGCCGTGGCGATGATTACGCCCGGGCCCGTGGTCATCACCGTCGCATTCATCGGCTATCTCGTCGCGGGACTCTCCGGAGCCCTGCTCGCCGCCCTGGGCGTGTTCCTCCCCTGCTACCTGTTCGTGATCATCCCGGCGCCGTACTACCGGCGGTGGGCGCGCGTCCCGCAGATCAAGTCGTTCGTCGACGGGGTCACCGCGGCGGCCACGGGCGCAATCGCCGGTGCCGCCTACGTCCTCGGCCGGCGTGCGCTGATCGACCTGCCCACCCTGGCCATCTTCGTCGTGACGATGCTCGCGCTCGTCAAGTTGCGGAAGGTGCCCGAGCCGCTGGTGATCCTCGCTGCCGGCGCCGCCGGGCTCTTCCTCCGCGGGCTCGGCGGCGTGCCCGGCTGAAGAGGAGACGCGATGAAAGTTCCACTGAAGCTCGCCGCGCTCACGATTGCCGTCTGCGCGTCGTTCGCCTGCAAGCGCACGCAACGCGAGGTTGTCGTCTACACCTCGGTCGACCAGCCCTTCGCGGAACCCATCTTCCGCGAGTTCGAGAAGCGGTCGGGGATCCAGGTGCGCGCCGTTTTCGATACCGAGGAGACGAAGAGCACCGGTGTCCTCAATCGTCTCATCGCCGAGGCGCAGCGGCCGCAGGCGGACGTGTTCTGGTCGGGGGACCCGGTGCGCCCCTTCGTCCTCGCGAAGCGCGGCCTCCTCGAGCCGTATGCCTCGGCGGCGGCGGCCTCGATTCCGGCACAGTTCAAGTCCGCGGACGGCCTCTGGACCGGGGCGGCGGCGCGCGCGAAGATCCTGCTCGTGAACACCCGGAGGGTCGCGCCCCCGGACATGCCGCAGTCGATCCTGGATCTCGCAAATCCGCGCTGGAAGGCTCAGGCCGCGATCGCCAACCCGGTCTTCGGCACCACCACCATGTACGTCGCTGCCCTCTTCACCGTCTGGGGCGACGACCGCGCCAAGGCCTTCCTCGAGCAGATCAAGGCGAACGGAACGAGGATCGCCAGCTCCAACGGCGAAGTGCGCCGGCTCGTCGCGGCCGGCGAGGTCGCCTTCGGTCTGACCGACACCGACGACGCACACGAAGCGCTGCAGGACAAGGCACCCGTTCAGGTCGTCTACCCCGACCAGGGCGATCTCGGCACGCTCGTGATGCCGAACGCCGTGGTGCTGATCAAGGGAGGGCCGCATCCCGCTGAAGCGCGCGCGCTCGTCGATCACCTCGTGTCGCCCGAGGTCGAGAAGCGCATGACCGAGACGGCGGGCCACATTCCGCTGAGGCGTGATCTGGCCGGCACTCCAGGTCCGGGCCCGTTCCGAACGATGCAGGTCGACTACGCCCGCATGGCGGATGAGATCGGCAAGATCGAGCCCTGGCTCCGTCAGTGGACCGGCATCTGAGCGCGACGCTCAAGCGCGCCCAGGAGCCGCTCGCGCTCGGCGCTGTCGGCTCGATGCTGATCGTCGCGGCGCTGCTACCCTTCGTGTTCCTCGTCGTGAATCTGGTCCGTGCCCCTGCAGAGCTGTCTGCGGGCCTGGCACTTCTCGGATCTCGCGAGCCATGGTTCGTCTTTCTGCGCTCAGTCGGGTCCGCCCTCGTCGTCGCGCTCGCGTCCATGCTCGTCGGAATGCCGCTCGGGCTGCTCCTGGGATGCACCGATGTGCGCGGACGCAAGGCAGCGCTGATCCTGCATGTCTTCCCGGTGTTCCTGCCTCCCTTCCTGCTCGCGCTCGGTTGGTTCCATCTCTTCGGAAGGTCGGGGCTGTGGGGCGGATCCGAGTGGACGTCGGGCGCCCTGTTCAGCCTGGGCGGTTCGGTCGCGGTGGAGGCGCTCGCCTTCGCTCCGGTCGTCACCTCGCTGGTCGCGCTCGCCTTGCAGGGGATCGACCCGTCGCTCGTCGAGGCGGCGAGGGTCACCGCTCGCCCGGGGCGCGTCGCGACGCGCATCCTGCTGCCACTCGCGTGGCCGGCTGCCGCGCTCGGCGGGCTCGTCGTCTTCGCGCTGTCCTTGTCCGAGCTCGGCGTTCCGATGTTCCTGCGGGTCCGGTCGTATTCGGCCGCGGTGTTCGCGCGGCTGGGCGCCGTGCAGTACGCGCCTGGCGAGGCGTTGGTGCTGACCCTGCCGATGCTGCTCATCTCCATTGCGCTGCTCGTTCTCGAGCGCCGCCTGGTTGGACCACGCTCCTTCTCCGTGCTCGGCTTGCGCAGCACGGGAAAGACCGTCCTGCCACTCGGGAGCTGGCGACCGATCGGGACGCTCGTCGCGTGGGCCGGAGCGCTCGCGACGCTGTTTCCGTTCGTCGGCCTCGCCTGGCGCGCAAGCACCGGTACCGCTGCCGTGCAGGACTGGATCGGGTCGGGCGTGCAGAACAGCATCGTGCCCGCCGCGATCGCGGCAACGCTGCTGAGCGGAATGGCGGTCGTGCTCGGGCGCGCGATTGCTCTCCGTCGGGCCGGGGCCAAGGCTTTGGACGCCTTGACCGTGCTCGCGTTCGTGACGCCCGCCGCCGTGTTGGGGGTCGGGCTGATCGGGGTGTGGAACCGGTCCGGGACGCAGCCTATCTACGGTACGCTCGCGATCATCGTGATCGGCTTCGTCGCGCGATACGCGGTGCTTCCGACGCGGACGTTTGCCCTTGCGGTCGCACGCGCCTCGCCGCATTTCGAGGAGTCTGCCGCAGTCGAGGGCGCCTGGTTCCTGCGGCGCCTCGTGCGCATCGTCGTTCCGCTTCACGCGGGCGCGATCGTGGCCGCGTGGCTCCTCGCATTCGTCTTCTGCCTCCGCGACCTGGAGACGACCATCCTCTTCTACCCTGCGGGAAGCGCGCCGCTGACCGTCCGCATCATCACGCTCGAGGCAAACGGGCCGGAGCCCGTCGTGGCGGCCCTGGCGCTGGTGCACACCTCGATCGTCGCTGCGGCGCTCGTGCTCGGAGCTTTGGCGTTTCGCCCGCGGAGACGCGCGTGACGACCCCGATCAGCGTCGATCGAGTGGCCTTCCGCCGCGGCGCTCAGGACATCCTTTCCGAGGTTTCGCTGTCGATCGATGCCGCCCAGGTCGTCGCCATCCTCGGCCCTTCCGGCTCCGGAAAATCGACGTTGCTGCGCGTCGTCCTTGGCCTGGTCGCGCCCGATCGCGGCTTCGTCCGGCTGGACGGCGAAGTGGTCAGCGCGGACGGCCGGATCTTCCGGCCACCGGAGGAGCGCGGCCTCGCCGTGGTCTTTCAGGACCTGGCGCTCTGGCCACACCTCACCGTTCGGGGGAATCTCGCGTTCGGACTGGCGGCGAAACATCTCCCCGCCGACGTCCAGGACGAGCGAATCTCTCGAGTGCTGCGGCGGGTATCGCTTCAAGGCAAGCAAGATCGCTACCCGGCGAACCTCTCGGGCGGCGAGCGGCAGCGCGTCGCCATCGCCCGCGCTCTCGTTCTCGAGCCGCGCGCGTTGCTGCTCGACGAGCCGCTCTCGAACCTCGACGTGCCGCTCAAGCGCGAGTTGCTGGGCTTGCTGAAGGAGATCTTGCGCGAGCGGCGCGTGACGGCCGTGTACGTGACGCACGATCTGCGCGAGGCGATGCAGTTAGCCCACCGCTTCGCCGTGCTGGAGGCGGGCCGGATCTCGCAGACGGGTACCCTTGACGAGCTCTTCGCCAATCCCACGACCGCATTCCTCCGGGCCCTTCGAGAAGACGTGGACCCCGTTTCGGCCCCGACGTCAGTCTGATACGGCTGATCCATGATCGCTTGACTTGAGGAGCACCTGCTCTACAACTCGCCCCCCCGGCCGTCCCGCCGGCTACCTGGATGGGAGATTTCCGATGGGAAAGTTGTCTTCGCTGCTTGGAATCGCGCTAGCCGTCCTGCCGGTGGTCTCCGCCGCAGCGGCCGAAGGGGATGCCGCGGCGCTCGCGGCGAAGCTGAAGGAGGCCAAGGTGTCCCTGCAGCAAGGCTTCTCGGCAAGCGCGAAGAGCGGCAACCCGATCTCGGGCAAGTTCGAGGTCGAAGACGGAAAGCTCCAGCTCTCGGTCTATACGGCGAAGGGCGACGGCTTTTCCGAGGTCATCGTCGATCACAAGACCGGGAAGGTCGTGAAGTCGGAACCGATCACCAGCGGTGACGATCTCACTGCGGCCAAAGCCCAGAGCGAGGCCATGGCGAAGGCGAAGACGTCGTTGAGCGCCGCGGTGAGCCGCGCGCAGAAAGCCAACAAGGGCTACCGTGCGGTCAGCGCGACTCCGTCGCTGAAAGACGGGCGTCCGACCGCGGACGTCACGCTGCTGAAAGGCACGGAGTCGAAGACCGTCTCGGAGGCGCTCGAGTAGCCCGGGGGGGCGGTGGCGCTCGCGATCACGCTGGGCCTCGTCGCTTTGTCCGGATCAGCGGGCGGGCAGCCCATCGCGCCAGGGGAGCCGCTGCCAGCGAGGATCGGGGAGTTCAGCCTCGCGAACGTTGTAGCGACGCCCGATGGACAGCGGGGCGATTACATCCGAGAGGGAGCGCGCCAGGCGCGGCCAGCAGCCCGAGCGCCGCGAGTCGTTGCAAGAGATAGCGGACGTTCGAGAACGCCGTCAGGTCCAGGTTCGGCCGCGTCCGGGCGAAGCGGACGATCCCCCAGATCGTGTGCCAGAGCAGCGGTCCGACGACGAGGATCGAGAGCAGGACCCGTGACGCCAGGCTCGAGTGAGCGGTGACCGCGTCTGCCACGCCCTCGGAGAATCGAACGCCGCAAGGCTGCTCCAGAGGTGGACGGCCGTCCACGCCCCGAGCGGCGCG
>DASQAS010000203.1:0-5204 GCA_035635635.1 Myxococcales bacterium
ACGACGTCGACGCGGTCGAGTTCCTTGGCGCTCATCCTGACCAGCTCCTGGGCCATCCGTCCGGCTCCCGAGCGACACCACGTCGCCGAAAGCGGACATTTCTACTTGGCCAGAAGCGGACATTTTCATGTGGCCTCTACACACGCTGCGTCTGATAAGAAAGATTACGTCAACTTCGCGCCTACCACCGGAGCCCCAGTCCGCCCGAGACGGTCCCGAACCGGCTGTCGTTGCCGTTCTCGTCCACGTCCCGCTGTCCGGACACCGTCAACCAGGCCCGGAACGCCTTGCTGAATTTGTACTGCATCCGCAGCCCGATGGCCGCGGTGGTCTCGGCCGTCCCGGTGACGTACTCGCCCGCTTGCACCCAGACCTTGGCGGTCAGGTCGCCGAACCGATGCGCCACTTCCGGGCGGATCAGGTACCGCAGCGGCGCGATCGGCAGCCCGGCCTCGCGACCCACCGCCGCCAGGCCGAAGTAGCCCACCTGGCTCGGGTCCTGGTTGTAGACGTAGTAGTCGCCCAGCAGCGTGAGGTCCGTGTCCTGGAACAGCCGCGCCGTCGCGCCGGCCGACAGCCGTTCGAACGACAGCGTGGATGGGGTCGCCTTCAGCGCGTTCAAGACGTTCTGTCCGCACTTCGTCCTGCGCGGGTGCGCCGCGCAGTACGCATTGGTCTGGTCGATCAACTCCTGCGCGGTCAAGGTGGTGCCGTTCGCGGTCCGGATGCGCGTGATGCCCTGGTCGATGTCGTAGCTGGACACGGTCAAGCCGCCGGTGAACGTCCACTCCAGGTCGGAGTGGCCGAACGTGTCCCACCAGGCGTCGAATCCTGCCGCCAGGTGCGATGTCCGCGACCGGATCTCCGCATTCGCGACCAGCTCGGTGCCGTCCGCTTGCCGCAGCGAGATCGGCGCCCCGGCGAACTGCGTGCTCGCCGGCGAGAAGTCGCCGGTCACTCCTAGCGTCAGGTTGTCGGTCGCCGACCAGTCCAACGCGAGCGTGAAGAACGTGATCGCCTGGCTGGTCTCGTCGAACTGCGCCTCGGTCGCGGCGGGCGTGCGTCCCGGCAACGTCAGGCTGAAGCCTCCGGTCAGCGACCAGTCCTCGCCAAGATCGAAGCTGCTGGTCAACGAGTCGGTGAAGATGAGCGCGCGAGGGTTCGCGTCGGACGTCTGCGCCGACGTCACGAACACTTCGTTGGTGACGCTGTTGGCGCGCACCGGCCTCGCCAGCGCAACGGCGATCAGCACGGCGGCGGCAACGGCGGCCAGGCGCATTCCGTCAACTCCAGAAGGCCTGACCCGCCGCGTCGAGATCCGCCCACGCGCCGGAATGCGCTACTCCCACTCGATGGTCGCGGGCGGCTTGCTGCTCACGTCGAGGACCACGCGGTTGATCCCGCGCACCTCGTTGGTGATCCGGCTGGAGATCCGGGCTACCAGGTCCCACGGCAGCCGCGCCCAGTCGGCGGTCATGCCGTCCAGGCTCTCCACCGCGCGCAGCACGCAGGCCGACTCGTAGGTGCGCTCGTCCCCCATCACGCCGACGGACTTCACCGGCAGAAGGACCGCGAACGCCTGCCAGAGCTTCTCGCGCAGGCCGGCGTTGGCCACCTCCTCCTGCACGATCGCGTCCGCCTTGCGGACGATGGCCAGGCCCTCCTCGGTGATCTCGCCCAGCACGCGGATGGCGAGTCCGGGTCCCGGGAACGGCTGGCGCGAGACGATGGCTTCCGGCAACCCCAGCTCGCGGCCGAGCGCGCGCACCTCGTCCTTGAAGAGCTCGCGCAGCGGCTCGATCAGCTGCATCTTCATCCGCTCGGGCAGCCCGCCCACGTTGTGGTGGCTCTTGATGGTCGCGCTCGGTCCCTTGAACGAGACGCTCTCGATCACGTCGGGATAGAGCGTGCCCTGCGCGAGGAACCGCGCCTCGCCGCGCTCGCGGCGGTCGCTCGAAACCTCGTCCTCGAACACGGCGATGAATTCGCGGCCGATGATCTTCCGCTTCTGCTCGGGGTCGGTGATGCCTTTCAGGGCGCCGAGGAACCGCGCTCTCGCGTCCACCACCCGCAGCGGCACGTGGAACCGGTCCTTGAACGTCTGCTCGACCTGCACCGCCTCGCCCTCGCGCAGCAGCCCGTTGTCCACGAAGATGCACTGGAGCTGCGGCCCGAGCGCCCGATGCAGCAAGAGCGCCACCACCGCGCTGTCCACGCCGCCCGAGAGCGCGCAGATCACCCGCTCCTTCCCGACTTTCTCGCGGACCTGCTTGACCGCCTCCTCCGCGAACGCGCCCATCTTGAAGTTGAACGAGACGCCGCACTCCTCGAGGAACGCCTCGTACAGCTCGCGCCCGCGCGGGGTGTGCGCGACCTCTGCGTGGAACTGAATCGCGTAGAGCTTCCGCTTCGGGTCGCCCACAGCGCAGTACGGGGAGTTCGGCGTCTTCGCGATGGTGCGGAAGCCCTTGGGCGGTGCGGAGACCTTGTCGCCGTGGGACATCCAGACGTCGAGGTGCTCTCCGGGCTTCATCTCCTTGAACGGTCCCAGGGGCTCGATCACCTCCAGCCGCGCGGGCCCATACTCGCGGTGCGCAGTGCGGTCGATCTGTCCCCCGAGCAGCTTGGCCATCAGCTGCAGCCCGTAGCAGACGCCCAGCACCGGGACGCCCAGCTCGAAGATCTTCGCGTCGACCATCGGCGCGCCGGGCTGCTCCACGCTGTAAGGGCTGCCGGAGAGGACGATCCCCTTCGCCCCGAAGGCGCGGATCTGGTCGAACGGCATCGTGCAGGGATGGATCTCGCAGTAGACGTGCAGCTCGCGGATCCTTCGGGCAATGAGCTGGGTGTACTGGGAGCCGAAATCCAGAATCAGGATTCTTTCTGCATGGATGTCAGGCACCGCGCCTCCCTGGAGGCGGCGCAGTCTAGTGTCAGGAAGCCCTGATCACAACCCACGAATCCGGACGGCTTCGTCGTACAGCGCGCCCCCGCCGCCCAGGTCCGTCGCGCGGGCGCGGGCGAGCAGGTTGGCCGCGCGATTCTCGCGCAGATGTCCGCCCTTGGAGAGCAGCGCGACGTCGCGGCGCTGGCGCGCGTCGTGGCGGATCTGAACCGGCATCGACCCGATCTCCGACTCCAGGCGCGCCATTCCGCCGTCCGGGATCCCGCCAGCGGCGTCCGGATGGATCGTGACCTGCGCCGGACCGGGCGGCTGCCCCTTGGACCACTGCGAGCTCTGCGCCTTCTCGGTGGAGAGCGCCATTAGATAGAGCGGGTATGCCGTGGAGACCTGGGAGCGCGCCGGCGCCGAAGTGATCAGGTTCACCCTGCCCGTCTCCGTCGCGAACTTCCGGTCCGCGTACAGCACCTTGGGCGAAAGCGCGCTGCGCTGCGGGCCGTCCGACTCCGCCTGCGCCACCGTGAATCCGGCGTCCTTGCGCAGGATCCGCTCCTTCCAGTCGCGCGCGCTGCCGCTCATCACGCCGTCCAGGCCGACCCGGGGCGCGAGCTCCTGCAAAATCTCCAGATCGGACTTCACACCGGGAGGGGGCGGCACGACGGGCCGCGCCACGCCGACAAAGTGGTGGCCGTACGCGCCGAGCAGGTCGTCCGCCTCGAGCAGCGTAGTCGTCGGCAGAACCAGGGTCGCGGCCCGCGTCGTGTCCGTGGGCCAGGCGTCCACCACGCAGACGAACTCGCGCGAGCGCAGGGCGCGGTCCACGGTCGCGGACTCGGGCAGCATCGCCACCGGATTGCCCGCCGTAATCCAGACGGCTCGGATTGGCGGATCGTCGGCCGCCAGCACCTCAGGCCCGAAGAGCGGCTCCAGGACCGTGCGCGGAGCAGCCGGGATCCCCTTGATGAACGAGAAGTCGAACGTCTTGCGGCGCTTGAAGTAGAAGGAAACTCCCCCGCCAGCGACCCCGAGGTTGCCGGAGATGGCCGCGAGCGCGTCGAGCGCGCGCGCGATGGCGCCGCCGTTCACCCGCCGGCCCATGCCCCAACCGACCAGAATCGCCGTCGGCCCTTCGTGCAACCGGCGCGCGATGTCCTCCGCGGCCTCGGGTCGCAGGTCGGCATCCTCGCACCAGCCCGCGACCGGGTGGGTGAACGCCAGCGCCCGGAACTCCGGGACGTTGTCGCAGTACTTCTCGAAGCCAGCCTCGGTCCAGCCGCGCTCGAACAGCAGCCGGGCCGCGGCCATCGCCAGCGAAAAGTCGCCGCCCGGCCGCGGCTGGATGAACTCGTCGCAGAGCCGCGCGGCCTTGTGCCAGACCGGGTCGATCAGCAGCTTCGACGCGCTCGCGTCGTTGAGCACCGGCACCAGGTGCGGCGAGGAGACGACCGGGTTCTTCCCCCAGAGGATGATGTTGCGCGAGTTGAGCAGGTCGAAGATGTCGTGCGAATCCTCCTCGCCGAAGTCGAGCATCTGCGCTTCGTCGCCCGCGCCCGAGCAGATGTCGCCGCGCTTGACCGTGACCGGGCCGAGCTTCTCGAAGAAGTAGTCGCTCAGGTGCTTCAGCGCGCCCAGGCTTCCGCCGCTGCGGTAATGGAAGATCGCCGAAGGTCCCGACTCGGCCCGGATCCGCAAGAGCTCTCGGGCGGCGAAGTCGAGCGCCTCGTCCCAGGAGACGGGCCTACCGCGCAACAGCGGCGTGGTGAGCCGCTCCGGCGAGTACTGCAGCGGGAGGAAGTTGTTGGTCCGCCAGCAGAGGAATCCCTGAGTCACTGGATGGTCGGGATCCCCGCCGAGCTGCACCACCCGCCCGTCCTCGACGTGGGCGACGAGCGAGCAGGCGTCCGGGCAGTCCCGGTTGCAGACAGTCTTGAGGGTCTCGCGCATGTGCCTGCGCATTCTACCCGGACTGCCCGAGCACGTGCTTACGCCCTACCTTGCTGGGAGAGAGGGCTCCCATGTTCCAGGCCACGACCGATGAAGCGACCGCTCACTCGTTCGCGCCGGGCCCGCGCGAGGCGCGCCCATCCCCTGCCCGCGTGCGCCGTCCGCCGGCCGCACGGGTTGCCTTGATCCAAGGCCTATACTACGCAGCTACCGGGGTCTGGCCGATCCTGGACCTCAAATCCTTCATGGCGGTGACCGGCCCGAAGCTCGAGGGCTGGCTGGTGAAGACGATCGGGATGCTGATCGCGAACGCCGGCCTTGCCCTCACCTCCGCCGGCGCGCGGGGAAGGGTCGCGCG
>DASQAS010000204.1:0-8548 GCA_035635635.1 Myxococcales bacterium
TCGAGACCACGTAGTTGGGCACGTCGACCAGGTTGCTGATGTGCAGATCGCAGGCCACGCTGCAGAGCAGGTAGGCCTGCTCCGCGGTGAGGCGGTGGGGCGAGGGCGAGCCCGGTCCGGTCAACAGGGCGATCATCTTCAGTAAAGCGTCGCGAGAGGCGAGCGTCACGTCCTCCGACTCGTTCCTGAGCGGGCGCAGGAGGTGGTTGGAGTTCACGTCGATCCACAGCTCCGGCGCCATCACCACGCCTGCGGGCTTGACCGGGATGCCCATGGTGGCGACGAAGTGGTCCGGATCGAGATCCCTGAGCACGCCGGCCCGGCTGCTTTCGAACCGGGGCCAGTTGCCAAAGGCGGCAGCCTGGCCCTTGCGGACGCTGACCTTGACGGTGACGATCGCGTTCATCTCGATGGCGGTGCCGGAGACCTCGCCGTCCCCCTGGGCCCAATGCACGTCGCCGACGGAGAGCCCGCAGCCGTCGATGAAGCAGGGAAAGAGCAGCGTCGTTCCCGCCACCATCTGCTTCACGTCCGTGTTCCCCCCGTTCTCGCGCGGGGGAATGGTCCGCAGGCAACGGCTCCTGGAGCTCCCGGCGGGGCCGCACAGGCTGGCCGGCACCGCGTCGGTCGGCTCGGGCGGCAGGACGAACCCGCCCACGCCGCGAAGCTGCTCCTCGCGGGCGAAGGCGGTCTCGATCTCCGGCAGCCCCAACTCGACGCCGATGGTGCCCGCGAAGCCGTGCAGCGGCAGGCGCACGCCGGGCAGGTCCCTCGAGGTGGCGAACCGGGTCTTCCCATCCTTGCGAGGCGGCTGGAGCTCCCAGTGGACGATCGCCGGATCGGTGAAGACGTCGCGAAGGAACCCGAATCCCGGGACCGCCACCGTGTAGCCGAAGAAGTCCGGCCCCGGCCCGACGTCCACCATCGTTACCGCCAGGACGTCCCCGCGATTCGCCCCGTTCACGTGCAGCGGACCGGTGAGCGGATGGATCAGGTTCAGGTTGGCGGCCGCGACCGTTGCCGGCGTGGATCTCCGGTTGAAGGGATTGTCGAACGCGTCCCGCGTCTCGAAGATCACGGTGTCGCCGGGATCGGCGAAGGCGACCGCGGGGATGTTCGGGTGCCAACGGTTGTGGCAGGTGCGCACCGGATCCTCGCCGCACGGAACCGGCACGGTGTTCATCCGCGTAATCGGAATGCGGACGGTCTTCGCGAGCGTGCCCGGGACCGCCGCCACCAGCAGCAGGACCGTGGTGCAGATGAAGCGCTTCATGGGGTCACCTCCCGCGCGACGCGCGCGGCCGTGGTGACGGGGACAGAAGAGCAGCGAAGATGAGGTCCTTGCCTCGTCCGCCTCCCCCGAGGCAAGGCTGGCGCCGGATTACGCCGCGGCCAACGAACGTGTCAAGCCGCGGCAGGGGGAAGGCCGCTGTCCTGCGATCCGAGAGGGCACCCCGCGAACCGCAGGGCAGCGACTGCTCGATGCTTGAGGCACCGAACGGCGGAAGCGTCGCGTCGCGGAAAGCCCCCGTCAATACGCTGGAATTCTGAACGGCCGGACTTCTGGCCGGCGGGGCTGGCGAAAAGACTGCGCTGGAAGCCCCGGCGGGCCGAGTGGTATGGTGCGCGCCCAATTTTGCCGGAGGGCACTCCATGGAGATCTACCTCGTAAGGCACGGCATCGCGGAGGACGGCGGGGAAGGGACGCGGGACGGCTCGCGGGCGCTCACCGACAAGGGGCGCCGCCGCTTCCGGAAGGCGGCGCGGGCGTTCGGGAGGCTCGGACGGAAGCTGGATCTGATCCTCACCAGCCCGCTGGTGCGCGCGGTCCAGACGGCGGAGATCCTCGCCGGAGAGACGCGCTATGGCACGGTCGCGGTGCTGGAGGAGTTGGACCCGAAGTTCGACGCCGAAGCGGTGCGCGAGGCCGTGGCGAAGCGGGCCGAAAAGAACAAGACGGTGGCGCTGGTCGGCCACGAGCCGCAGCTCTCGCTGGTCCTGGCCGGCCTCTCGGGAGTGCCGCAGGCCGATCTGGACTTCAAGAAGGGCGCCATCGTCCGGATCGACGTCGAGAGCGTCGCGGGCGGCAAGCCGGCGGACGCGCGCTGGTGGCTGAAGCCCAGGAGCGGCAACCGCGTGCGTGGCCTGCCCCTGCAGAAGCAGGCCGAGAAGGCGCGCGCCGAGGCCAAGGCGAGCGGGCGCTCCAAGGAGAAGCGCCCTTCGAAGAAGGCCGGAGGTGGCAAGCAGACCCCCGTGCAGGACGGCACCGAGGCCAGGGCGGAGGCAGGCCCCAGCGCGTAGGGGTCGTCTCGGCAAGCGTGTTCGCGCCTCCGTGCGAACACGCAGAAAAAGCGTAGCGCAGTGTCGCCTTCGGCGACGGCGCCTAGCGCCCGATGGCTCTTCGGGAGCATGATGCGCACATGGACGAGCAGTTGGTCCGGGGCTTTCCGTCCACGCGGCACTCCGCTCTCGCGCTCGTGCGCAGCGGCGACGCGGCGGAGCGCGCCCGGGGCGTGGAGACGCTCTCGTCCGTGTATTGGCGGCCCGTCTATAGCTACCTGCGGCTGCGCTGGCATCGGCCGCACGAAGAGGCCGCCGACCTCGCGCAGGAGTTCTTCGCGGAGCTGGTGGAGAAGAAGCTGCTCGCGCGCTTCGATCCCGCCCGGGCACGGCTGCGTACGTACCTGCGCGCCTGCATCGACGGGATGGTCGCGAACCACGACAGGGCCGCAAACCGGCAAAAGCGCGGCGGCGGCGCCGCGCCCCCGCTTCCGTACGACTTCGAGGAGGAGATCGATCGGCTGGCCGGGACGGCCGAGCCGCCGGACATCCTCTTCGAGAAGGAGTGGGCGCGGGGCGTCTTCGCTCGCGCCCTGCGGCGGCTGCGCGAGGAATGCGCCGCGGCGGGCAAATCGCAGCACTACGCGCTGCTCGAGCAGTACGATCTGGCCGGCGAACGTCCGACCTGTGCGGAGCTCGCACACCGCTTCGGCATCGGGGTGACCGAAGTGACCAACCGCCTGTCCCGGGTCCGCGCCGACCTCCGGCGGATCGTGCTGGAGGTCCTGCAGGATCTCACGGCCGACGAGGCGGAGTTCCGCGAAGAGGCTCGCGCGCTGCTCGGCGAAACGGCCGGGTGACGCGACTCGACGACAGCGCGCTCTCCCGCCTGCGCGCCGCGGTTCGCGAGCCGGATCTCTCCCCGACGAGGTATCGGCTCTCGGGCGCGGGCGGCATGGGGACCGTGTACGTGGTGGAGGATCGTGCTTCCCGGGAGCCTGGTGGGGCTGCTCACGGGTTACGCCACCATCCGGTACGGACGGCCGCCGGCGGAGCAGCGGCTCAGCGCGGGTCGTTAGCCGGCGGAGGCTGCGGCTTGCCATCCGGCCCCTCGACCGAAGCCGACTCGCAGCGGCAAACGCGGCAGCCGCGCGAGGCGTCCATCGAGCAGACCGTGCGCGTGAGGCAGCGCACGTCGCGCGACTCGGGGCAGACGGTCTGGTCCTGGGTGACGTGGGCGCAAGCGCAGAGCGCGAGGAGGAGCAACATCCGCATCAATCCATGGTACCGCGGAACGGACCGCAGTCGCGTATTGTCCCGCGATGGTCACCGCGCTCACGCTGCTGCTGTGCTGCCAGCTCGCGGGCGAATTTTCCGCCCGCGTTCTCGGCCTCCCGATCCCGGGTCCCGTCCTGGGGATGCTGCTCCTGTTCGCGCTCTTGCTCGGCCGCTCGCGGATCCTCGAGCCGGTGCGCGAACCCTCTTACGCGCTCTTGCGCCATCTCTCGTTGCTCTTCGTCCCTGCCGGCGTGGGCCTGATCCGGCACACCGGCCGCCTGCGCGCCGAGCTCTGGCCGATCCTGGTCGCGGTCGTGATCAGCACTGCCGCCACCGTCGCCGTGACCGCGCTGGTGTTCCAGCTCGTGGCCGGCGCGGGCAAGGGAGAGCGCTGATGGGACGCGTCGAGCGCATCTGGGTGTACCTGAGCGCGACGCCGCTGCTCTGGCTGGCGGCGACGCTGGTCGCGTTCGAGGCAGGGTCCTGGATTTTCCGCCGATCCGGAGGGCGCGCCCTGGCCAATCCGGTGCCCATCGCCGTGGCGATCGTGATCCTGCTCCTCCGGCTGACCGGCACGCCCTACGAGACGTACTTCGAGGGTGCGCAGTTCGTGCACTTCCTCTTGGGCCCGGCGACCGTGGCGCTCGCGGTGCCGCTGTACCAGAACCGCGCCCGGGTGCGCGAGGCGCTCGTGCCGATGCTGAGCGCGCTGGCGGCCGGGTCCGCCACCGCCATCGTGAGCGCGGTGCTGCTGGCGAAGGCGCTGGGCGCCAGCACGGAGACCCTGCGGTCGATCGCCCCGAAGTCCGCCACCACGCCCATCGCCATGGCGGTCTCCGAGCAGCTCGGCGGGTTCCCGTCGCTCACGGCGGCGTTCGTGATCGCCACCGGCATCACCGGCGCGGTGATCGTGACTCCGCTGCTCGACGCCCTGCGCATTCGCGACTGGCGCGGCCGCGGCTTCTCCGCCGGCGTGGCCGCCCACGGTCTGGGCACCGCCCGGGCATTCCAGGTCAACGAGTTGGCGGGAACGTTCGCGGGGCTCGGACTGGCGCTCAACGGGATCGCCACGGCGGTGCTGGCGCCGATCCTCTTCCGCTTCTTCCGCTGACGGCGGGGCGCTCAGGCCAGCAGAGCGAGTCCCTCGAAGAGCAGATGTGCGCCGAGGTGGCAGGTGAGGTCCGCATGATCGAGCGCCGGGCAGACTTCCACCAGATCCATGCCGGCGAGCTTCACGCCCTTGAGCGCGCGCAGCAGCGTGAACGCCTCCCGCGAGGTCATTCCGCCAGGGACCGGCGTCCCCGTGCCCGGCGCGAACGCGGGATCGATCGCATCCACGTCGAACGAGACGTAGACGGGGCCCGCTCCCAGCCGCTCGCGCACCTCGCGCGCGACCGCCGCCATGCCCCGCTCCTCGATCTCCTCCATCGGGATCTGTCGCGCGTCCCGCGAGCGCGCGAAGTCCGGATCGCTCAGCTTGCCCCAGGTGCTGCGCAGGCCGATCTGCACCAACCTGCCCGGCGCGATCAACCGCTCCTCGAGCGCGTGCCGGAACGGCGTCCCGTGGTGGTGCGCGCTGCCCCAGGTCTCGGGGCCGCTGGTATCCAGGTGCGCGTCGACGTGCAGGGTGGCCAGAGGGCCGTGCACCTTGGCCAGCGCGCGCAGGACGGGCAGCGCCACCGAGTGATCGCCGCCCACCACGAAGGGCACCGCTCCCGCCGCGGCGATCGCGCCCACGTCGTGCTCGACCGCTTCGCGCATCGCGCCGGGCTCGAACGGCGGAAAGGCCACGTTGCCGGCGTCCACCGCGCGAACTTCCGCGAACACGTCCACGCCGTGCGAAGGATGGACGGACTGCACCAGCGCGCTGACTCGCCGCAGATGATACGGCGCGAGCCGGGCGCCGGGCTGGTAGGTGGTTCCGGCATCGAAGGTGACGCCGATCAGCGCGGCGTCGACGCCCTTCAAGTCGTGCGGATCGGCGCAGGGCAGCCGGAAGAAGGGGGTCTGCCCCCCGCGGATGTACTCAAGCGCGCTCAGCTGCGGCATGCAGGTCCTCCACCAGGGCGCGGGAGAGGAAGTCGTGCGCGCGCCTCGCCAGCTCGGGGTTGGTCACTGTAGGCGACGGCTCGATCGGCTCTCCCCAATGCAACCGCACGCGGATCCGCTCCCGGGCGGCCGTCTCGAGGTAGTGCGGCACGAACGAAGCGTCGCCGGTCCAGCTCAGCGACTCGGACTCCCAGGCGATCGCCGCCGGCACCACCGGAACGCTCGCCGCGCGAGCTACGCCGAAGCAGCCGGGCTTGAGCGGGAGCACCTCGCGGCCAAAGGTGGTGGTCCCTTCCGGGAAGTTGAGGATCGACGCGCCTTCCGAAAGCGTCCGCGCCATGGTCCGCAGCGCCGCAGCGCCGCTCGAGGCGCTCGCCCGCGACACGAACTGCACGCCGGCGCGCGCGCAGAGGGTTCCGATCAGCGGCCAGGTCCGCACTTCTTCCTTCGCCACCGGCAGCGCCGGATGCGAGGCGAGGATCACCAGCGGGTCCAGATAGCTCACGTGATTCGCGACGATCAGCGACGGCCCGCCGGGACGGACACCGCGCTCCTCCACCTCGATGTCGTGGACCCGCAAGAGCAGGCGCGCGATCTGCTGCAGGATGCTGGCGCGCGAGCGCGGGTCGGGCGCGTCCTCGAGGGCGCCCAGGAAAGCCAACCTTCCGGTCATCTGCAGCGCGGCGGAGACGGTGCCGCCGATCCTCCTCAGGCGCAAGAGCGACTTCACGCCACGTCCGCGATCTTCTCGTCGGGGAGCAGCCCCAGCCGCTCCATCCGCGCGCGCAGCGCCTCGAATTGCGCGCGTTCGATCCGGGAGACGATGCGATCGTCGCCAGGCTCGTAGAAGTCCTTGCGGACCTCGACCTCGCGCGCGCCGAGGACGGCGTGGATGGCACGGGCCGCGCTGTTCTCCTCTTTCACCGTGAACCAGCAGGAATCGACCCGCTGGGCGATGGCCCCGATCAGCGTGCGGACCAGCCGCAGCGCCAGGCGCGTGCCCTGGAACCGCGGAGTGACGGCCAGCGTGGTGCAGTAGGCCTCGCGGCCACGGACGAAGCAGAGGACGTAGCCGGCAGGCTCGCCCTCGGCGAGCGCGATGAAGCAGGTATCGGTAAAGAACTCGCAGCAGAGACGGACGTAATAGGGCCCGAGCGTCTTCTCTCCGCTCGCGCCGAACACTTCCTCCTCCAGCCGCATGAGCGGCGCGAAGTCTTCCGAGCGAAGCGGACGGATTTCCCAGCGACCCATTGACACCTCCTCCGAGATGCCCTGCAGCAATACAGGAGTCGCGTGGCAATCCCGTTGAGCGCCGGCAAAAGGCACGCAAAAGGTTTGCGTCAATTGAGTGAAAGGATCCCCTCGGCCATCGGCCAGCGGTCACCTGCCGTGACATGGACGTACCGGCCCCCACATCCGCGGCGCAGCGCCTCCGCGGGGATCAGGATCGAAGCCTCGCCCTGCTCGCCGGCGGAGAGCGCGGCGTGGAACGCGCGCGTGAAGTCGTCGACGTCCAGCCAGACCTCGATGCGCGCGCCGGCTGCCGCGGCGCCGTCGGGCTTGAGGGCACGCGCCGTCACGCGCAGACCGGCCGGGTCCGGCGCCGCGCCGATCTCGAGCGTCCAGAGGTGCGGGTCGCGACCCGCGAACGCACCCTCGCCGGCAACGTCGAGCGCGGCGATCGCGCGCCGCCACCGCGCCGTGGCCTTCGCCAGGAAGACCAGGTCCACCTTGTCCGGAGTGTCCGCGGTCGTGTGATACCAGGGCGTGTCACAGGCGGTGGAGACGCCCGGCATTCCCCAGCGGTACGCGCCCTGGATGTCGGTGGGAACCACGCCGCCGAAGAGCGCCGGCACCGCCTCCATGCCGACGCAGACCGGGTAGAGCTCGTCGAGGGCGGTGGACTTCAGCGGGCCCTCCAGCGCGTGCGTGTGTGCCAGCGCCCGGATGTCGTCGGCACCCGCGCCGGGGATCTCGAGGTTCAGGAAGGCCGCGAAGCTCTCCTTCGCCTCGATCAGGTGCTTGCGGAGGAAATCGTACCCGCCGAAGAGGCCCAATTCCTCCGCGTCGTACGCCACGAACGCGATCGGCCGCTGGCGCGGCGTGCTCGCCCGCGCGAGCTGCTCCGCCAGCTCGATCAGGACGGCGATCCCGGTTCCGTTGTCGGTCGAGCCGATGTGCCAGGTGTCGTGATGTGCGCCGATCAGGAACGCCGGACCCTTGCCCGGCAGCCGCCCGACGACGTTCTGGCCCGTGCCGGGCTCGATCGCGGCGTCCACCCGGATCGATGCGTGGGTCTCGCGCGCCCGGGCCTGGGCGATCAGCTCGTGCCCGTCGCGCTCGCCCACGCTGACCGCCGGAATCCTGCCCAGGCCATCCTCGGGATCGGCGACGGTGCCGACCTGGACCAGGTTGTCGGGCGCGTGGCTGGCGTAGATGAGCCCGGCGGCTCCGCGGGCGATCGCCTCGCGGTATTGGGCGCTGCGGTGGTACGTGACGTTCCGCTCCACCAGCACGATGCGGCCGCGGACGTCGCCGCCGTCGTAATCAGCCGGCTCGCCGGTCCCCACGTGGACCAGCACGCCCTCCGCGGCGCCGCAGCCGGAATAGGCCAGCGCGCCGTGTGCGACGGATCGTTCCCCGACTTGCAGCGAGGACCCGTGCAGCACGAAGGCGGGAAAACGGAACGTCTCCAACTGCGTCTCGAGCCCGGCGGCGCGGAAGCGGGCGGCGATGTACGCCGCGCTCGCCGCGCCGCCCGGGCTGCCGGCCCGCTTGTCGCCGAGCGCCGCCAGATCGCGCAGCGTGCGCGCGAGGCGCCCCTCCAGCGCGCCCGCGCCGGCGATCTCCAGAACCGCGGCTTTCATTGCGCCGGATGTTGCGCGGGAGCCGGCGCGCGCGCAAGCGACCCGGGGCCGGTCACCAAAAAGATACGAAGATC
>DASQAS010000205.1:0-19920 GCA_035635635.1 Myxococcales bacterium
ACGAAGAGTAGGTCGCGCAAGAATGAAGAAAAAGGCATAGAATCTACATGGCATATGAAGAGGAGCTAACAAATGAAAGACCTGGCTGGACTGCGGGCGCTCCTGTGCGTCGCGGAGAAGAGGAGCTTCACGGCGGCCGCCGCCGAGCTTCGCGTGACCCCGTCGGCGATGAGTCAAACCGTTCGCGCGTTGGAAGATCGTGTCGGCGTGCGCCTGCTTGCGCGTACGACCCGCAACGTTGGGCTCACGGAGGCTGGCGCTCAATTTATCGCGCAGTTGAAGCCGGCGCTCGACCAGATCAGCGAGGCACTGGAGGCGCTCGGCGAGTTGCGCGGCCGCCCTTCCGGTCTCCTACGCCTCACGATGCTGCGCACCGGGTATACGGATGTCTTCAAGCCGATCCTTGCACGGTTTCTCGCCGAGTACCCGGACATTCGCGTCGACATCTCTCTCGAGGAGGCGCTATCGAATATCGTGGCCGAGGGGTTCGACGCGGGGCTCCGCCTGGGCCACACCCTCGACCGGGAAATGATCGCAGTCCGTGTCAGCGTCGACCAACGAGTCGTGGTGGTTGGCTCGCCGGCATACTTCGCGGCCCACAGGAGGCCGTCGCGCCCGAGCGACCTGCACGTCCATGACTGCATCAATCTGCGCAAGACGAGCGGCGCTGTAAATCGCTGGAGGTTCATCGAGGAGGGCAAGGACCTCGAGATCGCCGTAGAGGGGCACATCGTCACGAACGACGGAGCCGTGCTCGTCGACGCTGCCCTCGACGGGCTCGGGCTGGCGTACGTGTTCGAGAGCATGGTGCAGAAGCTCGTGGCTGAGAAACGGCTCGTGCGGGTGCTGGAAAAGTATTGCCCGCAGATTCCGGGCTACTTCCTTTACTACCCGGGCAGGGTGAACCTCGCGCCCAAGCTGAAGGCGCTGGTCAACTTCCTCAAAAAGAGCGAGAGCCGGCGTCGCGCAATGTGATAGGGGGCACGATCATTTTGCCGGCGAGTACGATTCGACGACCTCGTACATGCCGGGCTCAAACTTGGCGAGGGCGAGCGCCTGTTGCAGGAAGGGCGCAGGAGCCGGGTTCCTGCGCATGGCTTCATAGTCCTCGATCGTCCGCCATTGCGCGTACATCGTGACTCGGGTGCCGTCGAGGCTGCGATGAAGGCTGGCGGACACGAATCCTGGCGCATGCCGCACCGAAGTTTCGGTTGCCTGGGCGAGAAGCTCGACGAGCTGCCGTTGATTCGCGGGCTCGACAGTGAACACGTTGATGAGCGTGATGAGCTTGGCGTCCTTCGCGATGGTTGTCATCGTGATCGCCCGGTCCTTCTGCCATCCAAGAGAGGCCCAGGTCAAACGGGACCTGAAGGTGAGCGCCGCGCACGACGACGTTCCTCGCCTCAGGTAACGGCACACCACGACGCTCTGGTCCCGACTACGGGTTCGCGAAGAGGCGAGGCCAGAACCGGAAGCTGCAGCGGTTGCCCGCGACGCCCGGGTTCTCGATCAACGTCCCGTCCGCTCCGATCCCGACCGACAGCGGTCCCGCCAGGCAGAATCCGTCCGCCCTCTTCTCCATCGGCACGCGGAGGATGCCGCAGAGATTCCCCGCCGGCGCCCGGACTTCGATGTGCTGCTCGCAATCGCCCGGGTCCACGATTGGACGCTCCAGGACGACCGCTGCCCCGCGCTTGCCCGGAAGCATGAAGAGTGCTGGTGGATACGAAGGAAGCCACGCGGGCGGCAGTACGACCGACTGCGAGCCCGGCTCGGTCCGGCCTCGCCACCAGTCCGATGCCCGGACGGCGGCGCTTCCGTCCGCAAGCGAAGTCGCCGAGAAGGGGCCGATGCTCTGCGACACCGCGACGAAGAACTCGGTCGACGGGGTGAGACCTGGGGCGAACCAGCGGCCCACCATCTGGTTGTCGCGGAAGCCGTCGAGGAAGAACCCTGGAACGAGCAGGAGGAGGCTGCCGTCGTTCACCACGGCGCCGGAGACGTTGGGAATGGGCCCCGGACCGGCGCCCAGCAGCGTTGGCGCTGGACCTCCGCCGCTCGCGTCGATCCGTTGCGCCGTGATCCGCCAGGCCGCTTCGGCGTCCGGCGACGACGACTCGGCGCGCAAGGCAATCACGCCGCCATCGGGCCCCGGGAGGAATGCCACGTTCTCCGGTCCCAGAGTGAACGACCCCGGAGGCGCATGTCCCACCGTCCACGAGGTCGAGCCGCGCATCGCGCCGTCGTGCGAGACGCCGGACAGGGTGGCGACGTAGTCGGTGCCGACGATCTTCTGGGTCGCGAGGAGAAAGCCGTCCGACTGCGGGTAGACGGCCTGGAGATCCAGGGCGCCGGACGGAAATCGTGCGACGACGGCGCCTCCCTGTGCGAGGACGATTCCCTCGCCGGTCGAGGACGAGTGGAAGACCAGGATCGCTCCGCGGCCGTCGATAGTCCCCGGGCGGAAACAAGACTCACCGGAGCGCGAATCATCCCCGACGGTCGCCACCGTTCCTCCTCCCGGGAGCTCCGGCACGAGCCCGGTGCAGTCGTCGGCGGCAGCATGTGCGCTGGAGGCGACGAGAACAATGGCGATCAGCAGGCGCATCGGCTCCTCACCGCAACAGACCCGGCCAGATGAAGCGATCGCAGCAGATCCCGAAGCTGCACTTCGTGCTCTGCACGGTCTGGATCAGGGTTCCGTCTAGGCCGAGGTCGACGAAGTAGCCAGAGGAGCCCGATCGGTTCGCGGAGGACTGCGCGGCGACGCCCCCGCAGAGCTTTCCGGAAGGCGCGCGCAGCTCCACGATCCGGCGGCACGCTTCGCTGGCGAGTCCGGGCGGAAGGAGGATCGCGTAACCGTGGGATCGGGGTAGCAGCGCGATGGTGCCCGTCGCGCGCCTGACCCATCCCGGCGCGGCGCGCGCCATCGTGTCGCCAGGACGGAATGCCCTGCGAGCGTCGCCGCTGACGAGGACCACAGATCGATCGAGCAGCGGGATTGTCCCCATCCACGGTGGGGACATGCCAGTGTCGAATGCGTCGGTCAGTGGATGACCCTCAGCGTCCATCCAGCGCCCGTAGAGCGCATCGGACCGCCCGAACGGCTCACCGGTGAAGACGACGAGGGCCTCGCCACTGATGCTGACACCGCCGCCGGTGGCTTTCGGCTCGACTGCCGGCGCACCTGTGGCGACGTCCGCCGGTGGTGTCCTGAGCTGGCCGTGGCCGTCGAGTCGGAGCGCGCTGATCCACCACTGCTTGTAGTTCCGTGGCAGCTCGACGACCAGCGCGCCGCCAGTGGGGTCCGGCAGCAGCTCGAGGCGGACATCTTCGGCGACGGGGAACGTTCCCTCGGGTAACCGGATGACGCGCCAGCTGATCGGGGGGCGGTAGAGCTCGAGCCCGAGGAAGCCGTCCTCCTGGGGAAGGATCCTGGCGACGCCGTCCCTCGTTCCGACGCCGTCGATCCCGTAAGCGGCTCCGCCGTCCGGCCCGAGCGCCGTGAACCATGAGCTCTGACTATCCCGGGTGCCGAAGAACCCGGTCGCGACCACTCCTTGTCCGTCGCCGGCGCTCGAGATGCACGAAGCGTGCGTGCCGGTCTCCTGGTGCACGGTGCGCGGCTCGGGCAAGGCGGCCGGAACGACGCCGTCGCAGTCGTTGGAGAGAGTGGGATCGGAATCCGCGGGATCCACGGCGCCCCATCCGCCAACCGGCTCGCAGGCAGCGGTCGTCACCGTGCCGGCGTCGGTGCCGGCATCCGTCGTCCCAGAGCCTGCGTCCGCGGGGCCCCCGTCGATCGGAGGGGGTGATCGTTCGCCTGCGTCGCCTTGGCCTGCGTCGGTCGAACCTGCATCTGTGGAAGGCGGAGTGATCGCGCCACCGGCGCCGGCGTCCGCGGAAACGACGGCTCCCCGCGCGCAACAGAGCGTCAGCACGAGCGCCGCCAGCAGTCGGACGCGCAAAAGTCCCCTTGCTGGAAGTTGGAGACGACGCGCCCTGCAGGCAAGCGCGCTACGAACCTACTGGTGATGGCTTATCGCTGTCCAAGGCCCTCTGACCTGCTCTCGGAACTTCGGACCAGCGCAAAGTTGAGGGACGATCCCTCCGGCGACGCCGGAGGGATCGATGCGAAAGAGTCGGTTGCGTCACTTGCCTTCGAACTTGAAGGAGACCCTCACTTTTGCCCGGTAGGCTTTCACTTTGCCGTCCTCGATCTGCAGATCGAGTTGAGCGACCTCAGCGACGCGCAGATCCCGGAGCGACTTCGCCGCGCGCTCGATCGCTGCCGTCGCCGCCTTCTCCCACGACTCACTGCTGGTGCCGACCAGTTCGACAATCTTGTAGACGCTCTCCGGCATAGGGGGCTCCTTTCTCCGCCTGTCCTTATCGCACAGTTGGGGCTGCCGCGGTCCGGCTGTCCTGGTTTGCGGCGTCGCGCGCGGAGGCCGCAGAAGCTGTTCATCCCTAATCCACCACGACGCGTTGCTTCGGAGAAAGAGTAGGCGACTCTCGCCAGAGTCGCCCCTGCTTCTGCATGAGACTGAGCGGAGCCGGGTGTTCGGCCCTTTTGACCTTGAAGTTCTCGTGCCAATGCGCGGCGGCATCGGTCGAGGACACGATCAACTCGCGCTTGTGCGCAGCGCGCTCTACCGTGGCGCGGTATGGCGCGACCGTACAGCATCTCGCGTAGCTTGTGCTGTGGGACGGGCGACCATCGCGCGTGGTGCGGGCCGCAGGCACCCGCGCTCTCGTCAACCACCCGGCGCTCTGGAACCGCTCCGGCTACCGTGACCGGCCCTCGGGGCCGAACATCGCCACCGCGCAGGCCACCGGGCTGGAAATCAAGACCCGCGCGGGCGGCACGGCGCAGGGTTCTTTTCCCGCGTGCGCGACCATGGTCACGCTGTCCGTGCAGTGCTAGACGCTCGGGGGCGGTCACGTTACGGGGAGAAGAACCGATGAACATAGACGTGCTCACCAACCCGACCGTCAAAGCCGCGATCGCGGCGCTCCAGAAGGGTGACCGGAAGGCCTGGACGGCGCTGTTCGAGCCCGATGCCCAACTCTACGACGACGGCAGTCCACGGAGTCTCGAGAGGTTCACCCGGGACGCCCTCGGTCACGAGCGGTTCACCTCGATCGAGCGTGTAGAGAACGACGGGCTCGACGTGGTTGGAGAGTTCCATTCGGACCACTGGGGCGATTTCCGGACCTACTTCAAGTTCCGGCTCTCTCCTGCGGGCAAGATCACGCGCCTCGACATCGGGCAAGCGAACTAGCGAGCGCGGCCAGGTGCACACCGTCATTGTTCTTGCGATCGGGTTCGCGGTGCTCGGTGCGTGCGCTTTCGCAGGGCGCGTGGTTGGTGGTCACGCCGGAACTGCGACTGCAGCGCTCGTTTTCATTCCGTTGTGGCTCGTCGGGGCAGCCGTCAATCTGTACATCGGAGTGAAAAGAGCCGGGTATTCCATCGCGGACGAGGCCCCGATCTTTGCTCTCGTCTTCACGATCCCCGCTGCAGCGGCGCTGTTCGCGTGGTGGAAGCTGCGCTGATTCGAACGCGGGAGAACCGAGCTCGCCTGGATTGCCGACACGGGAAGCGATAGATCCGCGGCGAGGCCGCCTCATGATCGATCTGCTCCGGACCCGACGCCATCCGCTCGCTCGCTACGGAATTGCCCTGGCGCTGGCGGGCGTGGCGCTGCTCGTCCGGATGCTGCTTCCGCTCCCGCCCGGGGTCGCCATGTACGGCCTCGCGGTCGGCGCGGTGGTGGTAAGCGCGTGGTACGGCGGCCGTGGGCCGGGATTGGTGTCCCTGCTCGCCACCGCGGCCGGCATCCTCTACTGGTTCATTCCTCCCCCGGATGCCTTCCTTCCCATTCCGGCGGAGCACATCATCAGCCTGATCGTGTTCGGCGCCCTCGGAGTGCTGGTGATCGAATTCGGCATGGCGCGACGCCGCGCCGAGCAGGCCCTGGAAGAGAGCGAGGGGCGGTTCCGGCTGATGGCCGGGAGCATCCCGGAGATGCTCTGGATCGAATCGCTCGATCCCCGAAGAGTCCTCTACATGAGCCCCGCGTACGACCGGATCTGGGGCCGCCCTGTCTCGGAGGTCTACCGCGACGTCGACGCATGGCTCCAGGCGGTGCACCCGGAGGACCGCTCCTACGTGACCTCAGCCCTCCAGCGCTGGCTGGAGGCCCCAGGCGACGCCCGGTACGACGTGGAGTACCGGATCCTCCGGCCGGACGGCGAGACGCGCTGGATCCACTCTCGCCGGACCTTGATCCGCGACGGGAATGGAAGGCCGCATCGCACGAGCGGCATCGTCGACGACGTCACGGACGCCAGGCGCGCGCAGGAAGCGCTGACCACTGCCCAGGCGGAGCTCGCCCGTGTGGCGCGCGTCACCACCATGGGACAGCTGGCGGCGTCCATCGCTCACGAGGTGAACCAGCCGCTGGCCGCGATCGGGATGAACGGCAGCGCCTGCTCGCGCTGGCTCGCGGCCCAGCCGCCGAATCTGGATCAGGCGAGCCAGGCCGCTTCCCGGATCGTGAAGGATGCCGAACGAGCGGGCGAGATCATCGGGAGGATCCGCGCGATGGCCCGCAAATCACCCGCGCACAAAGACTGGCTGGACATCAACGACGCGATCGCCGAAGTCATCGCCCTCACGCGCCCGGAGGCGCAGAGGTATCAGGTGGCGCTCCAGACGCGGCTCTCGGCAGACCTGCCGCCGGTCCTCGCCGACCGCGTCCAGCTGCAGCAGGTGCTGCTCAACCTGATCGTCAACGGGATCGAGGCCATCAGCCAGGCCGCCGACGGGCCGCGGGAGCTGGTGATCGGTTCCGACAAAGAGGTCCCGGACGGCGTGCTGGTGTCCGTCCAGGATTGCGGCGCCGGGCTGGGCGCTGGTTCGGACCGCCTGTTCGAAGCGTTCTACACCACCAAGCCCGGCGGCATGGGGATGGGGCTGGCCATCAGCCGATCGATCATCGAGTCCCACGGAGGGCGCATCTGGGCGACGCCCAACACGCCCCGGGGAGCCGTCTTCCAGTTCCGGCTGCCAGTGGGCAAGAGCGCGTCCTGATCGGCGAAGACGTCCTGGAAGACGACCGACCTGGGGCTGCGCGGACCCCAGAGCCCGAGCGGGAACTTGCCCGGGCGCCATTTCGGCTGGTCATTCGAGCCCGGCTCGGCGGGGAAGCCTCCGCTGCCCAACGGACGCAACAGCTCCCAGCAGGAGTCGGACGGCGAGGGCCGGGTGCAGAGAGGCCCTCCGGCACTGCCGGCGCTCGCGCACGCGGCGACGGCCGGGGCGAGGAGGAACGCGCGAATCGCGAACATCGCCTGTGGGCTGACCGACTAGCTCTTCGGAGTCGGACTGCTGACTTTCACGGCCATGCTCTTGGTGGAGCGGATGTCGATGACGTCCCCCACCTTGAGCTTCTCCAGGTTCGCCTTCGAGCGCGCCTTCACCGGCCAGGTCTCTCCGTTGGGGCTCTTCAGCGTGACGACCATGTTGGCCAGGTCGATCGCCGCGACGGTCGCCACCACGTGGACGTCCTTGGTCGCGTGCGCCGCCGGCTTTGCACCGACCGGCGCGCTGGTGAGGTTGGAGCTTTGCGATCCTTGCGGAGGCGTCTCCCCCGGTTCGAGCACGCGCGCCTTGAGCGACTCGTCGAGCGTGACCGTGACCTCGTCGCCGACCTTGAGTTGCGGCAGGTTCTTGACGCGCTTGTCGGCGGTGAAGGTGACCTCCTCGCCGCCTCTGCCAACCAGCGTGACGACGCGCGTCTTCTGATCGACCGACTTCACCGTGGACGTGAAGGTGACCGTGTGCGCGACGTCAATGGTCGGCTTGGCCTGCTTCTTCTCCGCGGCGAATGCCACCTTGACGGACAACGCGAACACCGCTGCGAGCATGGCGATTTTGATCATGGCTTTTCCCCTGTGGTGCGCGCGACGGATAGCTGGTCGTCTCCGCCCCGGCTATTGCCCTAGGGGCCTATGGCAACGTCAGGCCGGCGGCCCGCGCAGCGTGAACACGTGCACCGGCCGCTCGCGGCCCTTCACCGTGTGCTCGCCGGCATCCTCGCTCTGCGCGAGCAGCTCGGAGGAGAGACCTGCCCGGACCTCCTCGGTGAAGAGCAGGTCGGTGCCGAGCGCGTTGTTCAGGTTCTCCACCCGCGAGGCGGCGTTCACCGCGTCTCCGATCACGGACGCATATCCCCTCCCTTCGAAGCGGACGTTCGAATTGCGAGCAGACAGGCGTCGCTGGCCCCCTCGGCCTGCAGAGAATCAGGCTTACGGGGGACTATCCGAGAAGGTGTCAAGGAGCCACCGCCGGGCGGGTCGACCAGTGCTTCACCCCGGCGGAGGCCACGGGGCGAACCGATCCGAGGACGGGTCGTAAGCTTCCACGGTCCCGGTGTGGATCTCGTAGAACCACCCGTGGATGCCGAGCCGGCCTGCGCGCAGCCGATCCTGCACGGAGGGATGCGAATGCAGATGCCGCATCTGCTCGATCACGTTGAGCTTCGTCAGACGCTCGAGGCGGCCTCGGTGGTCGGCTCCGACCTTCTCCAGCGCCGGCTCGGCGTACTTCAGCCAGCGCGCGGTCGCCGGGATGTGCTCGAGATGCTCCGGATGCAGCAGCCCCTTCATCGCGCCGCACGCGGAGTGTCCGCAGACGATCACCTCCTCCACGCCGAGGACGGCGATCGCGTACTCGATGCTCGCCGAGACGCCGACGCTGACCGCGTCGTCGTATTCCGGCACGATGTTGCCGGGCGTCCGCTCGACGAAGATCTGCCCCGGCTCGGTGCCGGTGAGCAAGGAGGGATCGATCCTTGAATCGCCGCAGGTGAGGAAAAGAGCGAAGGGCTGCTGGTTCTCCGCCAGCTGCTGGTACATCTCCCTGCGCTTCGGAAACACCTCGGTCCGGAAGCGCCGGACGCCGTCGCGGATCAGGTCGAGGCTCATGCCCCAACTGATCGTCCCCTCATCGGGGCATGTCAACGTCCAGACCGGACGCCTCCTGGTTGTTCCACCATCCGCCGCCCACCGCGACCAAGAGCTGCGCCGTGTCCGTCATCTGCTGCCCGAGCCGTTGCCGAGGATGTCGCGGAGGCGCCTGTCCCGGCGTGATCTCTCGCGCAGAACGCGCATGCGGATCAGCCAGGCGGCCGCGGCTGAGACGAAGGCCCCAATCAACAAGACGGGCCACCGGCCGAAAACGGATCGCGGCATCCGGAGGTTCACCCGGACCAATGGGTCGCCCACCGCGGTGAAGGCTGCCCATTCCTTCGGGAGCGCTCCCCGACGGAGCGCGTCGAGCTTGGCCGCGCGCAGCGCATCCGCCACCGGCAAGCCACGGGCAAGCGCGTCGTAGAGCGATCGCACGAACGCGATCGTGCTCCGGTCGCCGATCCGCCAATGGGTCGCCACCACGGAACGAGCCCCGGCCTTCAACAAGGGAGCCGTGAGGCCCTGCACCCCTTCTCCCTCCACCAGGATGCCGCTGGCGGTGCGGCAGGCCGAAAGCACCACCAGATCCGCGTCGAGCCGCAGCGCAGCCAGCTCTCCCGGGCTGACGAGACCACTCTCGCCCTCGCCCGCGGCGAGGGCCAGGGCGGTGCGCGCGGCCGTGCTTTCGTCCACCACCGCGTGCGTGGCGAAATGGAGGATCCGGAACTGGTCCAGCTGCGCCTGCTTCAGCCAGGCCGCGCTTGCGGACTCGCGCACCCGCACCTCCGCCTCCGCGGCGTAGCGCGCGACGAGCTGGACCTCCTGGGCCGAGGCTTCGAGCCGCGGGAGCCCGCCGGTCGCGTCGAATGCCGAGCGCATGATCTCGACGGCATCGTTGCCGGTGGCATCGCCGTCCTCCGCCGCGCGCAGGCTCGCGAACACCGGATCGCCGAAGGCGAGCAGCCGCACGGGACTCCCGGAGGAGGGTCCGCGCTCGCGCGCGCGCCGCCACAGAGCTGCCAGCACCCCTGCGGAAGGCGCGACGGTCACCGCGTACCGCTCGACGACATGCCGGCCGTCGGCGAGTTGGAGCGCATCCCAGGGCAGACGGTGGAGCGGGCCGTCTGGGACGATCACGAGCCGGGTGACTTCCGGTCCGAGCCCGGAGAGCGCCGGCTCCAGCAAGGACTGACCCAGCTCGCGCCCGAGATCGCCCGTGGCGCTTCCGGCTTCCAGCAGCGCCACGAAGCGCGCGACGCGGGCAGACAACGAGCTGCCCACGGAAAGCGGATGGGAGCGGACGCCGTTGCGCTGCACGACGAAGAGCGTCGCCGAGCTTTCCCGGCTCCCGGCCACGAACTCGAGCAACGCGGTGTGCTCGTCGGGAAGCGAGGAGGCCGCGGCAGCCGCAGTGACCGGGGCAGCGTTCGGCGCACCCGCGGAATCGGTCGATCGGATGCCCGTGCGCAGCGCCTCCGCCTGCAGCAGGGCATCGACGAGCTCGCGAGCCCGGCGCCGCTCCGCGAGCTCGAACGCCGGGGCGACCCGGCCGCCCGCGGCCAGGGCTCCCAACACGCGCGCGGCGCTGGCGTCCTGATCGCTCTTTCCGGCCAGAGGAGTCTTCAGCTCGGAGGGCGAAGTCTGGAACGCGAGCAGCCGCAGCTCGCGATCGCCGAGCGCCGCCCGCCATCGATCCAGATCGTCCCACGCCGCGATCGACTCGCCCTCGGCGCGGACCAGATCGCCGCGGCGTGCATGGATCTCGGCCAGCCGGACCCGGATCTGGTGCCGCGAGACGGCCTGGGACGAGTCCAGCGTGCGCAGATGGGCGCTCAACGATCGCTCGGCTCCATCGAGGTCGCCCCGGAACATCGCGAGCAGCCCGGAATCCAGCGCCAGGTTCGCGCTCCATCTCTCCATCCGCAGCTTGCGGGCGAACGCCTCCGCATCGCCAAGAGCGCGCGCGGCTGCCGCCCAGTCGCCTTCGCGCATCGCAATGGCCGCGAGCATGCGCTGGAGCTCGAAGATGTCGGGGGTCTCGCCGGTCTTCCGATAGAAAGCGAGGACTTGCAGAACCAGGCGCCTCGCTTCCGCGGTGTTTCCGGCAGCGAGCGAGAGGAACGCGAGGTACCTGCGGGGGATGGCCGCGTTGGACGGATCGCCCTGCGCTTCGTACATGGCGGCGGCGCGATCCAGGTGCCCGGTTGCGCTCGCCAGGTCGTTCACGTGCATCGCGATGTCGGCAAACCCGATGTGCGCGACGGCGATCGCCTGGCGGTTGTGCGAGGCCGCGGCCTCGGCCTGCGCCGCTCGCAAGATCTCCATTCCCTCGCCCAGCTCGCCCTGCTCCAACAAGGACCCGGCGTGCTCGGTGAGCGTGGCGGCGAGCCAGCTTCGCTCGTGCGCTTTCCGGAACCTCTCCTCGGCCTCCCGGAAGAAGGCGATCGCCGCGTCGTTCTGTCCGCGGAAGTTCATCACCTTCCCCGCGGCCCGGAGCGCCTGCGCCTCGACCCTGTAGAAGCCGGCGCGGCGCGCGACAGCGATGCCCGCCTGGGCATCCGCGACGGCGTCCGGACTTCCGGCGACGCCGAGGAGGACGGCGCGATGCCTCAGCCGATCCGCCTCCAGATCCAGCGCCGCGGCGGGAATCAGCCGGCGCGCCCGATCGAGCAGCTTCATCGCTGAAGGCACGCCCGTCATCCTCCCGCTCACGAACGAGAGCGCGATCAGCGCCTCGGCTTCGGCGGGTCCGTCGCGCGCGCGGCGCGCCGTCTTGCGGGCGCGCTCGAACTGCGCTTCGGCGGCGTTGCTGAAGCCGCGCTCCTCGGATGCCCACGCCTGGCCGAGCAGGGCGTACGCGGTGAAGCTGCCGGGCTTCGCTGCCTCCGCCTCGCCCAGCCGGCGATAGAGCGCCTCGGCGGCAGGGTAGTCGTAGGAGAGCCGCGCGAGCGTGGCGAGCCCGAGCAGGGCGGCGCGATCCGCGGAGCTGCGGTCGACTCTTTCCTGCCAGAGCGCTCGCAGCGGCGCGGCCCTCTCCTCCTCGACGGAGCGGGTGGCTTCGTGGACGACGGCCCGCGGATCTTCCGGAGCTTCCCGTGCCTTCGCTGGCGCTGCGGAGAGCTGCGCGATGGTGAGCGCGAGCAGCACACCTGCAACCGGCTCGCTCAAGGAAACCGGATGCGGACCTTGCCGTCGCTCCGCCACAGGACGGTGACTCTCCGAAGCTCGCTCGGCACCTGGTCCATTTCTGCACGATGCCTGCTGCCGGCGCGCCGCGCAAGATGCGCACCCGCTTCCACAGCCCGGTGCCGGCCAGGGTTGCTGAACGGAAGGCGCCCAGTGTATATCGCTTGTATGGCGCCGAAGCGGTTGACCACCGTCCGGCTGGACCCGGAGGACCTCCGGGCACTCGCGCGCGCCCGGAAGGATGGAGTCTCCTCCTCGGAGCTCATCCGTCATGGGCTGCGGGTCGTCGCCGCCAGGTACTACCGGAAGCGGCGCCGACCGCCGACGACCCGGCTTTTCACCTCGGTCGACACCAAGCTGGGGGATGAAACGGAGCTGTTTCGGGACCTGGAGAGATGACCCCTCCTCTGGTGGCCGACACCGGCGGCCTCCTTCGCGCCCTGGCGCGTCGATCGAATGGGCGCGCCGCGTGGCCGGACTACGAGGCGGCGCTTCGCGAGGCATCCGCCGTGATCGTTCCGGCGCTGATTCTCGCCCAGGTCGACTACTTCCTTCGCGCAGAAAGAACCGCGATGCGCAAGCTGGTCCGCGAGATCGTCGATCCGGCCACGACGTACGAGTTGGAGCCGGTGTCCGCATCCGATCTGGCTCGAGCGCTGCAACTCGATGCCAGGTTCCATCAGTTGCAGATTGGCCTCGTTGACGGTCTCGTCGCGGCGGTCGCAGAACGACGTCACGTCCTGAGGGTGTTGACCGTGGACCGGCGGGACTTTGGCGCGTTGCGCGTCGGTCCGCGCTACTCGCAGGCGCTGACGCTGGTGCCCTGACCGGGCGATCCCGAACACTGCGGCGACAAACGTCCACTTGCCGCTCCAGGCGGTCCGGAGCGCGAGCAGCCTGAAGCGGTCCTCCACTAGAGTCCGTTCCCCCAAACGGAGGGACGCATCATGAAAGGATTACTCGCGCTGGCGGCCTGCCTGATCCCGGGCTGCATCTACGCCGACGTGAAGTCTCCGCTCGCCTATCGCGCGCCGACGGCAGTCGAGGCTGATGCCGGAGCCGGTGTGGAAGTGGAAGGCATCGCCTGCAACCAGGCGGTCCTCTTGCTGTTTGCGTGGGGCGACGGCGGATACGCGGCCGCGGTCGCCGACGCGAAGGCGAAGTCCGGCGCCACGCAGCTTGCCGACGTGCGCGCCGACACCACGTTCTTCAACGTGCTCTTCCTCTACGACAAGGCCTGCACCCGCGTCACCGGGAAGGTCGTCCGGTGAAAGCGCTCCTCTGTTGCGGGCTGCTGCTTGCCGGATGCGCCGCGCCGGTGATGCGGCCGTATCGGATTGCCCTCGCCTTCGAGGATAGCTCTGCCCCGCTGGCCTGGCGCGCCGACACGCGATCGGCGCCGATCGAAGTCCACGGCGAATCCTGCCGGAACGCGATCGGGCTGCCGCTCTTCCTCTTTGGAGGTTTTGACCTGGTCGGCTGGGCCGATGCCGGCTACCGCGAGGCGGTCGCCAAGGCGCAAGCGCAGGCCCCCGGGAGCACGCTGTCCGACGTCCGCGCGGACGTGCGCTTCGTCAACGTCCTCATCTGGCGGCAGGAATGCCTGGAGGTGACCGCGTCGGCCCGATGAGCCGCAGCTCTGCGCCTCGCCTGGTCCACCCTCCCGGACCTTGTCGGGACGCAGCGCCGGTTTCTCTGCCTCAGGGCTGCTGGCCTTGCCGGCGCAACGCAGCAATCCCGGGCTCGTCCAGCTCGAACACAGCGTCGATGTAGCTCTCGATCAGCGGGAGCAGGAGCTCGCGGGGGCCGCTCCTCCAGTCGTCGCTTCCGTAGAACGCGTCTTCCTGGCTCTGCCGCTCCGCGAGGTCCTGGAAGCTGCGGATCACGTAGAACGAGCTCTCGTCGTGCGCGGACGGCCCGAAGGCCACGACGTCGAATCCCCAGCGCCGCAGCAGGGGCAGCGAGCGCTCCACGAACACGCGGTGGAATTCGCCCCGCGATCCCGGCTTGAGGTTCAGGGCCCGGACTTCGATGATGCGGTGCCGTACGGGCATGATCGGCACCGTAGCACCCTCACCGCAGCGTTCGGGCCCAGGTCAGCCTGATCTGTCCACGCGGACGCGGTCGGTCACGTCGGCGACCGCGAGGAACGCCCCTTGAAATCGTGAGGCGAATGGCAGCCGCGCGCGGGTAGTGGCCGGGTAGAATGGACTTCATGACCCTGGTCGCCTGTGTCCTCCTCCTCGCCGCCGCTCCCGCAACCGAAGACGCCCGATTCGAGGCGTTCGCGCAGAAATACATCCAGGAGCAGCTCGATCGCGACCCGGAGACTGCGACCCGGCTCGGCGAGCACCGCAACGACGCGCGCCTCAACGACTACAGCGCGCAGGGCGTGCAGCACGAACTGAACGCTGCCAAGGGCGGGCTGAAGGAGCTCGCGGGGATCGATGCGAAGAAGCTCTCGCCCGAGAACGCCGTCGATTCCCGCATCCTGAAGAACCGCCTCGAGGCCCAGGTCTACGAGCTGGAGACCCTGCGCGGCTGGCAATGGAACCCGCTGCAGTACAACGTGGGCAGCGCGATCTACGAGATGATCGCCCGGGAGTTCGCGCCGCCCGAGCAGCGGCTGCGCTCGGCCATCGGGCGGCTGAACGCGGTTCCCGGCGTGGTCGCGGCGGCGAAGGCGAATCTCAAGACGCCGCCGAAGGTCCACACCGAGACCGCCATCCAGCAGAACAAGGGGACCACCCGGCTGGTGAAGGAGCAGCTCGATCCGCTGGTGAAGCAGGTGCCGGTTCTGGAGCCGGAGTTCCGGGCGGCGCAATCGAAGGCGCTGGCGGCGCTCGCGGACTACCAGCAGTGGCTGGAAAAGGACCTGCTCCCGCGCTCCACCGGCGACTTCCGCCTGGGCGACGCGAAGTTCCGCAAGAAGCTGCGGTTCGCGCTCGACTCCGATCTCTCCAAGGAGGAGATCCTGCGCCGCGCCGAGGCGGATCTGAAGGCGACGCGGGCAGCGATGTACCACGTCGTGGTGCAGATCTGGCCGAAGCTGTTCCCCGACAAGCCGGTGCCCATGGACCAGGGCGCGGCGATCAAGGCTGTGCTCGACGAGTCGGCGAAGAAGCACCCGACCAATGGGACCATCCTCTCGCAGGCGACCAAGGCGCTGTCCGAGAGCACCGCGTTCGTGAAGGAGAAGGGTTTCGTCACCGTGATCGACGAGCCGCTGGACATCGTGGCCACGCCCGAGTTCCAGCGGGGCGTGGCAGTGGCCTCTTGCAGCCCCTCGGGGCCTTTGGAGAAGAACAGGAAGACCTTCTATTACATCTCGCCCACGCCGGAGGACTGGAAGCCGGAGCGCGTGGAGTCGTTCTTCCGCGAGTACAACGACTCCATGCTGCAGGAGGTGACCATCCACGAGGCAATGCCGGGGCACTACCTCCAACTGGCGCACGCGAATCGCTTCCGGGCGCCGACGCTGGTGCGCGGGGTCTTCTTCTCCGGCACCTTCGTGGAGGGCTGGGCCACCTACGCGGAGCAGCTGATGGCGGACGCCGGCTACGGCGGGCCCGAGGTCCGCATGCAGCAGCTCAAGATGCGGCTGCGGATGATCCTCAACGCGATCATCGACCAGAAGATCCACACCGAGGGAATGATTGAGAAGGACGCGATCGCGCGGATGACCAACGACGGGTTCCAGGAGGAGGGCGAGGCGGTGGGCAAGTGGAAGCGGGCCCAGCTCAGCTCGACGCAGCTGTCCACGTACTACGTGGGCAATGCCGAGATGAACGACATCCGCGCCACCTGGGAGAAGAACCACGGCAAGTATGCCGACCTGCGGGCGCTGCACGACGCGATGCTCTCGTTCGGGAACGCGGCGCCGAAGTACGTGAAGGAGCGGCTGGGGATCTGAGGAGCGGTGTCGGCTATTCGCTGCGGAGCACGGTCATCGGGTCCAGTCTCGATGCCGCGAGTGCGGCGTGGAGCTGGTTTGTAGATTCGAGCAATGAAAGCGATGAAATCTACAACCAAGCACGTATCGGTCTACGGCGAGCCCCTCTGTCGTCGACAAGACGCTGGCCCGGTTCGATCGGCTGTGGGAGAAGTGAACCTCCAGTCCGATGCGCGATCCTACGCCACCTTCGGTCAAGCCTCTGTCGATTCCCGCTCCGACGGCAGGTGCCTTGTCCCGACCTGCAGCGCTTCGCGTCGTCGTCCTCACCACCTTCGCGTTGCTCGGATTCGCCGCCAACTCGCTCCTCTGCCGTGGCGCGCTGGGCGCCGGGCAGGCCGATGCCGCGTCCTACACCGCCCTGCGGCTGGTCTCAGGCGCCGCGGTGCTCTGGCTGCTCGCGCGGCCGGCGGGCGGCATCCGCGGCGGGAGTTGGGCATCGGCCCTCGCGCTCTTCGCCTACGCGGGCGCCTTCTCGTTCGCGTACCTCTGGCTCGGCGCGGGCGTCGGAGCGCTGCTGCTCTTCGGCGCAGTGCAGATCACGATGATCGGCTGGGGCATCGCGCGCGGAAGCCGTCCCGGCGCCTGGGTCTGGCTCGGCAGCCTGTTGGCGACGGGCGGTCTCGCCTGGCTCACCCTGCCGGGGGCGCGCGCTCCGTCGCTGGCCGGATCGGCCTTGATGCTGGTCGCCGGCGTGTCGTGGGGCGTCTATTCCCTGCGCGGACGCCGCTCTTCCGCGCCGCCGCTTCCGACCACCGCGGACAACTTCGTGCGCAGCGTGCCCTTCGCCCTCGCGTTGTTCGTTCCCCTGGCCTGGAATGCACACCTCACGCTGCGAGGCGCGACACTGGCGCTGATCTCGGGCGCGATCGCGTCCGGAGTCGGCTACAGCCTCTGGTACGGCGCCTTGCCGTCGCTGAAGCCCGCGACCGCGGCGATCGTGCAGCTCCTCGTCCCGGTGATCGCGGCGAGCGCCGCGGTCGTGCTCTTCCGCGAGACCGTCAGCGCCCGTTTCGCCGTGGCGGCCGCGGCGATCCTGGGCGGCGTCGCGCTCGCGATCCTGCCGCGAGCGTGATTCCGGAAAACTCCGATACTCGATCATCCGTAGCTCCCCAATCGAAATCGAATTTTTACACTCCCTTGCGCGGGCCCTCGGACGTATGTCTAGCTAGCGTCCGACCTTCGTCGATTACCGCACCCTCGCGCCCACCGCGGAAACCCGGTCCGCGGTCAGTCAGAAAGGGGATTCCCCGATGCGACTTGGCACTTTGGCTCGGTTGCTGGCTTCGCTTTCCCTCCTGGCTTGCGGTCAGGCGGCCGATCCCGCCGAGACCGAGGCATCGTTCAAGGCTCCTCCCTCCGGCGTCGTGCTGCGCGCCAATCGCGCCGTGCCAGACCAGTACCTGGTCGTCTTCAAGGACAGCCGCGTTGCGCGCGAGGCCGTCGACGCCCAAGCCGACGATCTGGCCGGCAAGCATGGCGGCCGCGTCTTCGCGCGCTGGCGCCACGCGCTCCGCGGCTTCGCGGTGCGGATGCCGGCGGCGCAGGCGGAGGCCCTGGCCAGGGATCCCCGCGTCGCCTGGGTGGAGGAGGACGCCGAAATCCACCTCGACACCACGCAGTCCGGCGCGACCTGGGGCCTCGATCGCATCGACCAGCGCAATCTCCCGCTCGACGGGAACTACACGTTCAACGTCAACGGCACAGGAGCGAACGCGTACATCATCGACACCGGCATCCGCACCTCGCACTCGCAGTTTGGCGGCCGGGCCAGCGGCGCGTTCACCGCGGTCAATGACGGCAACGGCACCAGCGACTGCAACGGGCACGGCACGCACGTCGCAGGCACGGTGGGCGGCTCGACCTACGGCGTGGCCAAGAACGTGCGGCTCTTCGCGGTCCGCGTGCTCGACTGCACCGGATCGGGCAGCACCGCCGGCGTGATCTCCGGCGTCGACTGGGTGACCAACAACCACCTGTCCCCGGCGGTGGCGAACATGAGCCTGGGCGGCGGCGCCTCCAGCACGCTGGATCAGGCCGTCAACAACTCCATCGCCTCCGGCGTGACCTACGCCATCGCCGCGGGCAACTCCAACGTGAGCGCCTGCACGCAGTCCCCGGCGCGCGTCGCCAACGCCATCACCGTCGGTGCAACCGGACAGACCGACGCGCGGGCCAGCTTCTCCAACTTCGGGACCTGCGTCGACCTGTTCGCGCCGGGCGTGAACATCACCTCGTCGTGGGCGACCAGCGACACGGCGACCAACACCATCAGTGGCACCTCGATGGCGACTCCGCACGTGGCGGGCACCGCCGCGCTCTACTTGCAGTCGAACCCCGGCGCAACGCCCGCCCAGGTTGCCTCCGCGCTGGTGGCGAACGCCACCGCCGGCGTGCTGACCGGCATCGGCACCGGGTCGCCGAATCGCATGCTCTACGAGGCGTTCATCGGCGGGACGGCCGACTCGACCCCGCCCACCGTCTCGCTCACGGCCCCCAGCGTGGGGTCCACGCTGAGCGGAACGGCGGTGACGCTCTCCGCGACGGCCTCCGACGACGTGGGGGTCGCCCGGGTGGACTTCTTCGTCGACGGAGCGCAGGTCGGCAGCGACATCTCGTCGCCGTACTCGATCGTCTGGGACAGCACGACGGTCGCCAACGGCACCCACTCGTTCACGGCGCGCGCGACCGATGGCTCAGGCAACTCGGCGACGTCGGCCGCGGTCTCCGCCTCGACGTCGAACACGACGCCGCCGCCGCCGACCTGCACCACCACCAGCCAACTCCTCGGCAACCCCGGATTCGAGACCGGCACGGCGCCCTGGACTGCGACGGCTGGAGTGATCGACGGCAGCGCCAGCCCCGCGCCCAGGACCGGCACGTTCAAGGCCTGGCTCGACGGATACGGGGTCGCGCACGTGGACGACCTGTTCCAGACGCTGACCATCCCAGCCGGAGCGTGCAGCGCGTCGTTCAGCTTCTGGCTCTGGATCACGACGTCCGAGACCACCACCGTCACGGCCTTCGACACGCTCACCGTCACGGTGCGGAACTCGGCGGGAACGGTCCTCTCCACGCTGGCCACCTTCTCGAACCTGAACCGGTCCACCAGCTACGTGCAGCGAAGCTTCGATCTGTCCGCGTTCAATGGCCAGACCGTGCGGCTGCAGTTCCACGGCGTCGAGGACTCGTCCCTGCGGACGAGCTTCATCATCGACGACACCGCGGTCACCGTGACGCAGTGATTGGGAGGGGGCGGGGCGGACGGGCGAGGCGACTCCCCGTCCGCTCCGCAACACACTGCCGCGATGCTCGGGCTTCTCGCGGCCGCTTCTCGCGATTGGCGCCCGCGGACATCAGCCGTGCTAGTTCCCGCGTTGGCCGCCGTTGCGGACGGCGCGCATCTTGTCCTGGGTCTCCTGGCGCTCCTGGTCGACCTCGCCCCGGAACCGGCAGGTCTTCTGCGGGATGTGCGTCCCGACCGGCGTCTCGTAGACGCAGACGACGGACTTCCCGTTCTCGTCCTGGACCGCGGGACTCTTGCCGGCCTGGGTCTTCTCGCTCGTGGTGACGGGCAGCGGCCCGGGGTTGCTGCTCCAGCGCTGCGATGTGCAAGCGACGAGCGATGCGGCGGCGATGCAGACGGCTGCGAGCGCGTTGGTGCGCATGGCGATGAATCCCTCCCAGGTTCCGCAGATAATGGATAACACGGGGTCCGACACGGCAAGAAAGCGATGACCAGGTAAGCGTCGGTCTATCGACAGACGTGGGAGCCCCGCGCGCGGCCACAGTGGAGCTGACGC
>DASQAS010000206.1:0-22766 GCA_035635635.1 Myxococcales bacterium
CCAGAGAGGGCTCCGTTCCCCTCTGTACAGCAAACATGTAGTCTTTCGTCGGATGTCGTCGCCCCTCCTGGACATCTCCCACCTCGTCCTGCGCTTCGGCGGCGTCACCGCCCTCCAGGACGTGAGCTTCTCCGTCCAACCCGGCGCCTTGAGCGCCATCATCGGCCCGAACGGCGCCGGCAAGACCAGCCTCCTCAACTGCATCAGCGGCGTCTACCGTCCCCAGCAGGGCCACATCGTCTTCGACGGCCAGGACGTCACCCGCCTGGGGCCGGCCACGCGGACGCGGCGCGGTATCGCCCGCACCTTCCAGAACATCGCCCTGTTCCGGGGCATGACCGTCCTGGACAACCTGCTGATCGGCCGGCACGTGCACCAGAGGACCGGCACGCTGGCAGGCGGAGTCTACTGGGGCAAGGGACAGAAGGAGGAGATCCGCGAGCGGGAGCGCGTCGAGGAGATCATCGACTTCCTCGAGATCCAGCCCTGGCGCAAGCAGGTGGTGCACACCCTCGCCTATGGTCTGCAGAAGCGGGTCGAGCTCGGCCGGGCGCTCGCGCTCGATCCCAGGCTCTTGTTGCTCGACGAGCCGATGGCGGGCATGAACGCCGAAGAGAAGGAGGACATGGCCCGCTACATCCTCGAAATCAACGAGGAGCGCGGGACCACGGTCCTCATGATCGAGCACGACATGGGCGTGGTGATGGACCTCTCGCACCGCGTGGTGGTGCTCAACTTCGGGCAGAAGATCGCCGACGGCGCGCCGGAGGACGTCCAGCGCAACCCGGAGGTGCAGGCCGCGTATCTGGGGGGCCATGCGGCATGACTCCCGGCGACACCTTCCCCAAGCTGCTGCTGCAGAACGCCGAGCGGCTCGGCGACCGCGCGGCCCTGCGCGAGAAGGACCTGGGGATCTGGCGGGAGACGAGCTGGCGCCGCTACGGCGAGCGCGTCCGCGACCTGTCGCTCGGCCTCGCCGCGCTGGGCCTCGAGCGGGGCGGCAAGATGGCGATCATCGGCGACAACCGGCCGGAGTGGGTGATCGCCGAGCTCGCCGCGCAAGCGGCGGGCGCGGCCTCGGTCGGCATCTACCAGGACTCCACGCTCACCGAGGTCGCGTACGTGATCGACCACTGCGACGCGAGGTTCGTGGTCGCGGAGGACCAGGAGCAGGTCGACAAGATCCTGGGGATGATCGAGCAGCTCCCCAAGATCACCCACGTCGTTTACGCCGACCCGCGCGGCCTGCGGCGCTACAAGCACGAGAAGCTGATCTCGTTCGAGGAGGTCGAGCGGCGCGGCCGCGAGCTGCACGCGAAGGAACCCGACCGGTTCGCGCGCAGCGTCGGCGCCGGCCAGGCCAGCGACCTGGCGATGATCTGCTACACCTCCGGCACCACCGGCGCGCCCAAGGGCGCGATGCTCAGCTTCGCGAACCTCCTCAGCATGGCGATGAACCTGCACGAGGTCGACCCGCGCCGCCCCACCGACGAGTTCGTCTCCTTCCTCCCGCTCCCCTGGATCGGCGAGCAGATGATGTCCGTCGCCACCGCGCTGGCCATCGGGTTCACCATCAACTTCCCCGAGGAGCCGGAGACCGCGCTGCACGACGTGCGCGAGATCGGTCCCAACGTGATGTTCGCCCCTCCCCGCATCTGGGAGGGCCTGAACTCCACGGTGCAAGTGAAGATCATGGACACCACGCCGCTCAAGCGGTTCCTCTACGAGCGGCTGATGCCCGTCGGCCTGAAGGTCGCCGACCTCCGGCTGGCGCACGGCGAGCAGGTGCCCATCTTCTGGCGGGCGCTCTATTTCGCCGCCGACTGGCTGCTGTTCCGGCCGCTCAAGGATCGGCTGGGTCTGGGAAACCTGCGCAGCGCCACCACCGGCGGCGCGGCCCTGGGACCCGACGTCTTCCGCTTCTTCCACGCCATGGGCGTGCGGCTCAAGCAGATCTACGGGCAGACGGAGATCAGCGGCATCTCCTGCATCCACCGCGACGAGCGGATCAAGTTCCACACCGTGGGCGAGCCGATCCCGCAGACCGACGTGAAGATCAGCGAGGGCGGCGAGATCCTCTCCCGCAGCCCCGCCGTCTTCCACGGCTACTACAAGAACGACGAGGCCACGCGGTCCGCGCTCACCGACGGCTGGCTCCACTCCGGCGACGCCGGCTACCTGGAGGACGGACAGCTGGTGGTGATCGACCGGCTCAAGGACGTCCTCCGCCTCGCCGACGGCACCCAGTTCTCGCCGCAGTTCATCGAGAACCGGCTGAAGTTCTCGCCGTACATCAAGGAGGCGGTGGTGATCGGCCAGGACCAGCCGTACCTGGTGGGCCTCGTGTGCATCGACCAAAGCATCGTTGGAAAGTGGGCCGAGAAGGAGAAGATCTCGTACACCACGTACACCGACCTGTCCGCCAAGCCCCGCGTCTACGATCTGCTGCAACGGGAGATCGACAAGGTCAACCAGACGCTCCCGGCGGCGGCGAAGATCCGCAAGTTCGTCCTCCTCTACAAGGAGCTGGACGCCGACGACGAGGAGCTGACCCGCACGCGCAAGGTGCGGCGCTCGTTCGTCGAGGACCGCTACAAGGGAATCATCGCGGCGCTCTACGGCGACGAGCAGAGGATCGCGGTGGACACCACCATCCGCTACCAGGACGGCAGGACGGCCCGCATCCAGGCCAACCTCGCGGTGCGCGAGATGAGGATGGCCTAGGCGCGGCGGCCGAAGGCCGCTTGGCGCCTACGCTTCGAGAGGAATTTTGGGTATGGAGACGGCCTAGATGGAATTTCTTCTCCAACTCGTCCTCAACGGCCTGGTGGTGGGAAGCGTGTACTCGCTGGTCGCGCTCGGGTTCGTGATCATCTACAAATCGAGCGGCATCCTGAACTTCGCGCAGGGCGAGTTCCTGCTTCTGGGCGCCTACGTCTTCCTCGCCATCGTCCAGCAGGCCCACGTTCCGATGGTGCCGGCCTTGCTGCTGACTTTTGGCTTCTCCGCGCTCCTCGGGCTCGCGCTGGAGAAGGTCGTGCTGCGGCCGCTGATCGGCGAGCCGATCATCTCGGTGATCATGGTGACGCTGGGGCTCTCCAGCGTCCTGCGCGCGATCGTGCAGGGCATCTGGGGCACGGATACCCGCCCCGCTCCCCCGGTGTTCTCGCTCGACCCGATCCAGATCGGCCCCTTGCCGGTGGCGCGCGGATACCTCTACAGCGCGGCCTCCGTCGCGGTCCTGCTGGTTGCGCTGACCCTGTTCTTCAAGTACGCGCGTCCCGGCATCGCCATGCGCGCGACCGCCGCCTCCCAGCAAGTCTCCCTCTCGATGGGCATCTCGGTCCGGCGCATCTTCGCGCTCTCCTGGAGCATCGCGGCGATGGTCTCGGCGGCGGGCGGCATCCTGCTCGCCACCATGCGCGGCGGCGTCGACGGATCGCTGGCCATCCTGGGGCTCAAGGTCCTGCCGGTGGTGATCGTCGGCGGCCTCGACAGCATCGGCGGCGCCATCCTCGGGGGACTTCTGGTCGGCGTCCTGGAGAACCTGGCGGGCGGCTACCTGGACCCCGTCTTCGGCGGAGGGGTGAAAGAGGTTGCGCCCTTCGTGGCGCTCGTGCTGATCCTGATGGTCCGTCCCTACGGTCTGTTCGGCAAAGTGCGCATCGAGCGGGTCTGAACCGTGCTCTCCGGCGAATTCCACACCAGCTACGCCAGCGACATGGGCATCTTCGAGACCCGCCGCGCCCGGCGCCTGCTCGCGGTGTTCATCGCGGCGCTCTTCGCCATCCCGTTCGCCGCCGGCTCGTACTGGCTGGACGTGGCGAACCGCGCGGCCATCGCGGTGATCGCCGCAACCGGCCTGAACATCCTCACCGGCTTCACCGGGCAGATCTCGATGGGCAACGCCGCGTTCCTGGCGGTGGGCGCGTACACCACCGCCTTCCTCGCCAACCACGGCGTCCCGTTCCTGATCGCCTGCCCGCTCTCGGGAGTCAGCGCGGCGCTGGCGGGGATGATCTTCGGGATCCCCTCCCTGCGCCTGAAAGGTCTCTACCTGGCGATGGCCACGCTCGCCGCGCACTTCATCGTCGAGTTCGCCTCCACGCACTGGGACGCGGTGACCGGCGGCGTGGCCGGCATCAGCATTCCTTCGCCGCGCGTCTTCGGCTTCGAATTCGCCGACGACCGGCGCCTGTTCTTCCTCATCGTCCCCATCTGCGTGGCGCTGCTCTACTTCGCCAAGAACCTGTTCCGCACCCGGGTGGGCAAGGCGTTCATCGCCATCCGCGACCAGGACATCTCGGCGGAGGTGATGGGCGTCGAGGTCTTCCGCTACAAGCTGCTCTCGTTCGCGGTCAGCTCGTTCTACATCGGGCTGGCGGGCTCGCTTCTCGCGTACCAGGCCCGGATCATCAGCCCCGAGAACTTCCCGCTGGCCGTCGCCATCGACTTCCTCGGGATGATCATCATCGGAGGCCTGGGCAGCGTGCTCGGCTCGATCCTCGGCGCCGTCTTCCTCACGCTCTTGCCCGAGTTCCTGCGGCTGATGACCAGCGCGCTGTCGGACAGCTTCCCCCACCTGGTGCAGCTCCTCACACCCCTGAAGGTCGGCGTGTTCGGGCTCACCATCGTGCTGTTCCTCATCTTCGAGCCTGACGGACTCGCGGACTTCTGGAGGCGGATCCGCAACTGGTTCCGGCTGTACCCGTTCTCGTACTGAAGGAGGAGACACCATGAAGCTGATTCGATGGTCGCTGTTGGTCCTCTGCGCGGCCGCGTCCGCGCAGGCGCAGCAGGAGATCAAGGTCGGCGGCATTTTCGACCTCACCGGCATCACTTCCGACGTGGGCAAGCCGTACGCCCAGGGCGTGCGCGACGGAGTGGCCTGGACGAACGGACAGGGTGGGATCAACGGCAAGAAGATCCGGCTGGTGGACGTGGACTACGGCTACAAGATCCCGGAGGCGGTCGCCGCCTACAAGCGCATGGCGGGCGACGAGAAGGTGATCCTGATCAACGGCTGGGGCACCGGCGATACCGAGGGCCTGAAGACCCAGGTGAACCAGGACAAGGTCCCCTACATCTCGGCCTCCTTCTCCGCCCACCTCACCGACCCGACCAAGACCCCCTTCAACTTCTTCGTCGGTCCCACCTACTCGGACGACCTGCGCGCCTGGCTCCGCTGGGTGAAGGAGGACTGGAAGGACAAGTCGCGAAATCCAAAAGTTTCCTTCTTCTACGGCGACAACGCCTACGGGAAGAGCCCCATCGAGGCGGGCCGGCGGTTCTGCAAGGACAACGGGATCGACCTGGTCGACGAGGAGATCGTGCCCGGGGCCTTCCAGGACGCCACCAGCCAGCTTTTGAACATGAAGCAGAAGGGCGCCGACTACGCGTACATCAACGTCACCACCACCGGCGTCTCCACCATCCTGCGCGACGCGAAGAAGCTGGGCCTCAACACCAAGTTCGGCTCGAACCCCTACGGGTTCGGCGAGACCCTGCCCCAGATCGCCCAGGAGGCCGCCGAAGGCGTCACCGGCATCATGGTGGACGTGCCGTACGGCGAGAACGTCCCGGGGATGAAGAAGCTCACCGACTTCCACCAGAAGAACCACCCCAACGACACACACGACACCTTCTACGTGCGCGGCTGGACGTATGCCCTGGTGTGGACGGAGGCCCTCAAGCGCGCCGACAAGGCGGGCAAGCTCACCGGCGAGGGCGTGAAGATGGCGCTGGAGACGTTCAAGGACTTCGACCTCGGCGGACTGACCGAGCCGATCACGTACACGTCGACCGATCACCGGCCGACCACCAAGGTGAACATCTACATGGTGAAGGGCGGCAAGCTGGTGAAGGCCAAGCAGTACGAGATGGAGCGCCGCCCGGACTGGTTGGGCCTCTGAGTGTTGGGGACACGCAATCGCGTGTCCCCTACAATGTGACGCGGCCATGCTCCGGCTCGCCAACGTCGAGGTCGTCTACGACGACGTGATCCTCGTCCTCAAGGGCCTCTCGCTCGAGGTGCCGAAGGGGCAGATCGTCGCCCTGCTCGGCTCCAACGGCGCGGGCAAGAGCACTACGCTCAAAGCCATCTCGGGCCTCTTGCGCGCGGAGGAGGGCGAGGTCACCGACGGCGCCATCGAGCTGGATGGCGTGCGCATCGAGGAGATGGATCCGGAGGACATCGTCCGCCGGGGCATCTTCCAGGTGATGGAAGGGCGCCGCGTGTTCGAGGACCTGACCGTGGACGAGAACCTCACCATGGGCGGGTACACGCGGCGCGACTTCGCGGCGCTCAAGCGCGACCGCGATCTCTGCTTCGACTACTTCCCGCGGCTGCGGGAGCGGCGCAAGCAGATCGCGGGATACCTCTCGGGCGGCGAGCAGCAGATGCTGGCGATCAGCCGCGCGCTGATGGCGCGGCCGCGGCTGATCCTGCTCGACGAGCCTTCGCTGGGCCTGGCGCCGCTGCTGGTGCAGGAGATCTTCCGCATCATCCAGAAGATCAACCAGGAGGAGAAGACGACCATGCTCCTGGTGGAGCAGAACGCCAACGTCGCGCTCTCCATCGCGCACTTCGGCTACATCATGGAGAGCGGCCGGATCGTGCTGGACGGCGAGACGGAGAAGTTGAAGGCCAACGAGGACGTGCGCGAGTTCTACCTGGGCGGCGGCGAGGGGAAGAAGAGCTACAAGGCCACCAAGTCATACCGGCGGCGCAAGCGGTGGCTGTCGTGAGGCCGGGACGCATCCTCGATCCGTCGCTCGAGCAGGAGAGCGCGGCGGACCGCGAGCGCCGGCTGGTCCGCAGGCTGCGCGAGACGGTGGCCCATGCGCGCGCGGCCTCCGCCTACTACCGCCGTACGCTCCCTCCGGACGCGGAACGCATCGAGCAGATCCCCATCACGCGAAAAGACGACGTCCCGGCGCTGCAGGCCGCGGACCCTCCGTTCGGAGGACTGCTCGGCGTCGAGACCGGGAAGCTCGCGCGGGTCTTCGCCTCGCCCGGGCCCATCCTCGATCCGCAGGGGGACGTCGAAGACTTCTGGCGCTTCCGCATGGCGCTGGCCGCGGCGGGGTTCCGCGCCGGCGACATCGCCATGAACTCGGCTTCGTATCACCTCACGCCGCTGGGGTTCATGCTCGACTCGGCAGCGCGCACGCTCGGCTGCGTGGTCGTGCCCGCCGGGACGGGGCAGACGGACCTTCAAGTGCGCATCGCCGCCACGCTGCGGGCGACGGCATACCTCGGCACCCCCAGCTTCCTCTACGCCCTGCTCAAGCGGGGGCGCGAGCTCGGCACGCCGCTCTCGATCGAGGTCGCCTTCGTCACCGCCGAGATGCTGCCCGAATCGCTCCGCGCCGAGCTGGAAAACGACTTCGGCGTGCGCGTCCTGCAGGGATACGGGACCGCCGACCAGGGTTGTCTGGCGTACGAATGCGCCGAGAAGGGCGGGATGCATCTCCACCCTGAGTGCATCCTCGAAGTGCTGGACCTCGAGACCGGCGCGCAGGCGGCGCCAGGACAGCCCGGCCAGATCGTGGCGACCATCTTCGACGAAGCCTACCCCCTGATTCGCTTCGCGACGGGCGACATCGGCGCGATGGCGCCGCCCTCGAAGTGCGCCTGCGGCCGGACCGCGCCCAAGCTCGCCGGCCTGCTCGGGCGGGTGGGTGACGCGGTCAAGGTGAAGGGGATGTTCATCCGCGGCGCGGAGATCGAGAAGGCGCTGAAGGCGTTCCCCGGGATCACGCGCTTCCAGGCGGTGATCACGCGGGAGCATCACCAGGACCATCTCGAATACGTGCTGGAGCTCGCTCCGGGGGCGGCGGTGGACGTGGCGCTGGTCGCCGACGCACTCCGGGACGCCGTGAAGGTCCGGGGAGAGGTCCGCACCGGCGCCGTGCCGGAAGGCGCCAAGCGGGTCGACGACCGCCGCGTCTGGAAATGAGCCGCTTCGCCCTCGACGACGCCGGTAGCGGTCCGCCGGTGCTGCTCCTCCACGGCTTCCCGGCCACGCGGGGGCTCTGGAAGGACGTCGCGCCGCGGTTGGCGGCGGCTGGATTTCGCATGCTGGCGCCGGACCTGATCGGCTACGGCGCGTCGCCGGATGAGCCCGACGTGGGCATGGAACGGCAAGCCGGGTGGCTGCTCGAGCTGCTGGACGAGCTGCGGATCGAGCGCGCGACAGTGGTTGCCCACGACGTCGGAACGGCCGCGGCACAGATCCTCACCGTGCGCTCGCCGGCCCGCGTGCGCCGGCTGATCCTCATGGACGGCGTGTTCGAGACCGAGTGGGCGATGGGCGCGGTGGAGAGCATCCGCAGCTGGGACCCGGCGCAGGCCGCGCGCCTGCAGCCGGTGCTCGTGCGCAAGCTCCGAAGCATCCGCGACCTGCTCGGCGCCTACGCCGGCGAGACCGGCGGGCGGCGGCTGATCCATGCGGCGCGTTGCCTCGACCCGAGGCAGACGGAAGGGATGACGGCGCGGCTGAAGCAGACCGGCGTACCGATCCGACTGATCTGGGGCGCCGACGACGCCTATCTGCCGGTGGACACCGTGGGCCGCCCGCTCGCGGCCGCGTTGGGCGTGGAGCTCGAAGTGCTACCCGGAGGCCACTTCCTGCCGCTGGACAACCCGGAGGCATTGGCCAGGAAACTGATCGAGCTGATCCAGACGAACGCCGCTCCCTGAGGAGAGATCGCCTTCCGGCACGCGCACCAGCACCAGCACGAGTCCCCGGCACCAAAACCAGCACGAGCACCAGCACGCTTCAGCTTCGCCGCGCCTGCCCTTGACGCCCATGCCCGCGGCGCCTACGGCCGCCCCGCCCTCCGCGGCTGCGCGGCGGCCCCTTCCCGGTCGGCTCCTCGCTGGAAAGCTGCGACAAGTCCTGTCCCGCGAAGATGTGCTGCCACTTCGCGAGCTGCTCGTGGCCTTGTCCCGTGGCCGCCACCGAGAGCTCGAACACCGCCAGCGCCTCGGGGAAGTAGCTCTGCCGCGCGAACGCCTGCGGAGACGACCTGCGCCGGCGCCGCTCCCCCGAGAGGATCGGCTGCGCCAGCAGGATCATCCGCGCGCGCTCCGCGATGCGCCGGGGAAGCCGCGCGGTGCGGACCATCTCGGAGAGGACCACGTCCGGCGCCACCACATCCTGCGGCAGGCTCCAGGACTGCGCCTCGGTGGTGGCGGCGAAGGGCTGCGTGCCCAGCCGCTCGTCGTGGATCTCTGCCGGCTCCCGCAAGGCGCCCTCGGGCAGCGGCGCCTGCGCCGGGTCCTCCGCCTCGGTGGCCTCGGTCGCCTCGGCAGCCTCCTCCAGCGCGCTCAGCTCCTGCTCCAGCTCCTCGTCGGCCTTCTCCGCCGCCGGAGGGGCCTGTGCGGGTTGCTGCGAGGCCTTGGGGATCGGTCCCCGCCGGCCTGGTTCACGCGGGAGCGGCGCCAGCAAGGTTGCGAGCAGCACGGCGTCGGAGGGAATCTCGCCGACGCGCACGTGCGCGTCGAGCGCGTCGTGGGCGCGGAGGTGCCGCTCGGCCTCTTCCCGGCCCCGCCGCTCGAGATAGGCCGCCACGGGCGGCAGCAGGATCCGCAGCGCCCCCACCTCGCGCAGCAGCTCGAAGGACCGGCGCGATGCGCCCGAGCGGACCAGCTTGAGGACCTCCTCCAGCACCCGGGGCGGCGCGCAGCGGGGGATCTCGTGCACGTGGGCCTTCATCGCCGCCAGCGTGTTGGGCTCGAGGTCGAACGCGCACTTCGCTGCGAAGCGGATGGCGCGGAGAATGCGCACCGGATCCTCGCGCATGCGCACGTCGGGGTTGCCGATGGTGCGGATCAGCCGCGCCCGCAGGTCTTCCTTGCCGCCGACGTAGTCGATCACCCGGCCCTCGTCCACGTCGTAGAACAGGCCGTTGATGGTGAAGTCGCGCCGGCGGGCGTCCTCCTCCGCGCTCCCGAAGACGTTGTCGTGGCGGATCAACAGATCCTGGGGCAGGTCCTGCAGCTCGTCGAGCGGGTTGGCCCGGAAGGTGGAGACCTCGATGATCTTGCCGCCCCGGAAGAAGACGTGCGCCAGCCGGAAGCGGCGGCCGATCAGCCGCGAGTTGCGGAACGTGTCCCGGACCTGGTTCGGGTGCGCGCTGGTGGCGACGTCGAAGTCCTTGGGACGGATCCTCAAGAGAAGATCCCGGACGCAGCCGCCCACCAGGTACGCCTGATGTCCCGCCCGGCGCAGACGGCGGACGACCTTCACCGCATCGAGGTCGAGGATGTCCTCGGGGATTTCAGGCGGAGGCGCGTTGGCGCTCGGTGCCACGCTGTGCGCGTCAGTGGACAATTCGCCGTACGTAGACTGAACAGGCGGGATCCGTCAATGGAGGGACCCGCACCCTGGGTCCGGGCAGACGGGCGAGCGCCAGGTTACCCTGGGGGCCAGCCCATCTTGCGTCCGCCCAGGACGTGCAGATGGACGTGGAACACCAGCTGGTTCGCGTCCGGTCCGGTATTGATCACCGCCCGCCATCCCGACTGGTCGAGCTTCTGGTCGCGCGCGACCTTCTCGGCCAGGGCGAAGACGGGCGCCATCACCGCCCCGTCTTCCACCTCGTTCAGGGAGGCGACGTGCTTCCTGGGGATCACCAGGATGTGCACCGGCGCGCACGGATTGATGTCCGGGAACGCGATCGCACCCTCGTTCTCCCCGACCTTCTTCGCCGGGATCTTGCCCGCCACGATCTTGCAGAAGATGCAGTCGTCCATGGCCACCTCAAAACCCCTTTCTGGAATCGAGCAGCAGCGTCACCGGGCCTTCGTTGACGGTGCGGACCTGCATGGTGGCGCGGAAGACGCCTTCGCCCACCTGCACGCCCCGCTCGCGCACGAATCCGCAGAACTTCGCGAACAGCGGCTGAGCCACCTCGGGGCGCGCCGCATCGATGAACGACGGCCGGTTCCCCTTGCGGGCGTCCCCGAAGAGCGTGAACTGCGACACCGCCAGGACACCCCCGTCGGCGTCGGTCACCGAGCGGTTCATCTTCCCCTGCTCGTCCTCGAAGATGCGCAGGTCCACCACCTTGTCGGCCAGCCAGCGGGCGTCCTCCTCGGTGTCGCCCTGCCCGACGCCCACCAGCACGCAGAGGCCGGTCCCGACCGAGCCGGTCACCTTCCCGTCGACCGCGACGGAGGCCTCGCTGACCCTCTGCACGACGGCGCGCATGCCGCACCCATACCAGACCTGCGCGTGCCCCGTGCTCTCAGTGCTTGACGCCCGCCGCCCCGTCGCCCGCCGGCTCGCGCGGGTCCAGCGACTCGAGCAGCGTGGCCATGTCGTCGGCGTGTTCCTCCTCCTGCGCGAGCACGGACTCGATCACACGCCGGGAGGTGGGATCGTTCTCGCCGAAGAACCGGATCATCTCCATGTACGACTCGATCGCGATCCGCTCGGCGATCAGGTTCTCCTTGATCATGTCGAGCAGCGAGGAGCCCTCGGCGTACTGGGCGTGGCTGCGGGACAACAGGCCTTCCGGGTTGAAGTCGGGAGCGCCGCCGAGCTGTCGGATCCGCTGGGCGATCTTGTCCGAGTGCTCCTGCTCCTGGTTCGCATGCTCCAGGAACTCGTCGGCCACGGACTGCGAGTGGATCCCGCTGGCCATGTAGTAGTGCCGGCGGTAGCGCAGAATGCAGACGATCTCCGTCGCCAGCGCCTCGTTCAGCAGCTTGACCGCGGTCTGCACGTCTCCGCGGTAGGCGGGCGTGACTGCGCCCTTCTCGACATGCTCACGCGCCCGGCGCTGCAGCTCCTTGATGTCGGTCAGAAACGGCGTCGCCTTGGGGTCCATATTCCCACTCCCTTCCTGGAAAAAGTGTCGCGTCGAAACCTAGCCACGGAGTTGACCTGCGGCAGTGTCCGTGACAGAGGGAGCGCCCCATGCTCTCGAAGGGATTCCTCGAGCTGGCGCGCAAGCTCATCGCCACTGACACCGTGTCTGCCCGAGGCACCCTCCCTGCGTCGGATGTCCTGACGACGCTGTGGGAGCATGCCGGGTTGGCGGTGCGCCGGCAAGTGGTCGATGAGGTGCACGTCAACCTGCTGGGCGGCCCGGGAGGGGACGCAGCGGGACCTGGCGGTGTCGTCCTGGTGACGCACCTGGACACGGTCCCGCCGGGTCCCCGGGAGAGGTGGCAGTCGGACCCCTGGACGCTGACCGAACGGGAGGGTTTCCTCTACGGCCTGGGTGTCGCGGACGTGAAGCTGGACGCGCTCTGCAAAGCCGAGGCGGCGCGCAGGGTGCAGGGACGCAAGACGAGCCGTCCCTTCTGGCTGCTCGGCACGTTCGGCGAAGAGGTCGGGCTGCGCGGGGCCCGCCACTTCGTGGCCAGCGACCTGTTTCGCGAGGTAGCTCCGGCGCAGGTCCTGTGCGGCGAGCCGAGCGAGCTCCAGATCATCTCCGCGCACAAGGGTTACGCGGTCGTCCGCTGCACCATCCGCGACCGCAAGGCGCGGCCGGTGGGGACGGAGGGCCCGGGGGTGGAGCAGCTCGAGTTCGCGGGGAAGGCCGCGCACAGCTCCACGCCGCACCTGGGCGAGAACGCCATCCTGAAGGCCCTGGCATGGGTGAAATCCTCGGGGTCCGCCGTGGTGGCGGCCAAGGGCGGGTCGGGCACCAACGTGGTGCCCGCGAGCTGCACCGTCGACGTTCCCGCCCCGCGCGAGAAGGGCGCGCCGGAACCGTCCGGGACGAAGTTCCTGCCGACCCGGGCTCCGCAGCCCAATCTCTGGCGCGGGATCGCCACCGCATCGGCTCTGGAGGAGCTCTGGCAGCGCATCTTGCCGGCGGGCACGGATGCCCGGTTCGATCCCCCCGGCGCGGTCGGCGGCCTCAACGTGCTGTCCACCTCCGATGGCGCGGTCACCATCGATCTCGACGCGCGCCTGCTGCCCGATCAGGATCCGGACGCGCTGGTCTCGCGATTCAAGGCGGAGGCGGTCGCCTGGGTCCAGCAGCTCGGGCAGGGCGAGTTGGAGCTGGAGATCTCCGTCGAGCGCAACGCCTCGGGGATGGCGCTCCCGCCCGACTCTCCGTTGGTGAAAGCGGTGGGCCAGGTCCTGTCTCGTCACGGCCTGGACCCGACCCCGCGCGCCAAGCCGACCAGCACCGAGGCGGGCGTGTTCGCGCGCGCGGGTTGTGAGGCGATCGTGATCGGCCCGGGCCGCAGCACGGGGAACGCGCACACGCCCAACGAGCGCATCGAGATGGCGCAACTGGACAAGGCGTGCGATCTGTACGAGTCCCTGCTCCTGGAGCTCTGCGCTTGTACGTGATCCGCGACGCCCAGAGGAACGATCTGCCGGGCCTGCGCAAGCTCGCGTCCGAGCTCGACACGGTGAACCTCCCGGACGACGAGCGGCAGCTCAGCTCCATCCTGGAAAAATCGGCGCGCTCGTTCGACGGCCGCATCCGCGATCCATTCGAGCGCGAGTACCTGTTCGTGATGGAGGAGACCCGCTCCGGGAAGCTGGCGGGCTCGTCCTTGATCATCGCCCAGCACGGCACCCGCGACGCCCCGCACATCTTCTTCGACGTCTACGAGAAGGAGCACTACTCCCACAGCGTGGACCGCCACTTCCGCCACCTCGTGCTCTCGATCGGCTACAACTTCGACGGCCCCACCGAGATCGGCGGCCTGGTGGTGGACCCGCAGTTCCGCGGGCAAGGCAAGCCGGGCAAGCAGCTCAGCTACGTGCGCTTCCTCTTCATCGCCATGCACCGGCCGCGCTTCCGCGACCGGATTTTGGTCGAGCTGTTGCCACGCCTCGAGGAGGAAGGGCGCAGCCCGCTCTGGGAGGCGCTGGGCCGCAAGTTCACCGGGCTGCGCTACCAGGACGCCGACCGGCTCTCCCGCGAGAACAAGGAGTTCATCCAGCAGCTCTTTCCGCCCGGGGAGATCTACGCCACCATCTTCACGCAGAAGATCCAGGACGCCATCGGGCAGGTCGGTCCGGAGAGCGTGGGCGCGAAGAACATGCTGACGCGGATCGGCTTCCGCTACGACGAGCGGATCGACCCGTTCGACGGGGGACCGCACTACTCGGCACCCACCGAGCTGATCGAGCCGATCCGCCGCTTCCGGCGTGCCAAGCTGGCGAAGCAGCGGCTCCCGCAGGGCTCCGAGGCGTCGCCGCCGGACATCGATGAGCGGCTGGTCTCGATCGAGCGGAGCCAGGGGCGAAACCGGTTCCGCGCCGTCCGCTCGCTCTGTGCCTTCCGCGACGCGGAGGTCCGGCTTCCCGAGGAAGCGGTCGAAGCCCTCCAGGCGGAGGACGGCGAGCGGTTGCATACGATACCCTTTGAGTAGCCCAGGCCGCCGCAGGCGGCTCAAGAGGGGCTTTGAGTACGAACCATGAATCTGATTGGAGGAGACTGGACCGAGCCCGCGTCGGCCGACGGAGCGATCGAGGACCGCTCGCCGGCGGACCTCTCGCTCTCGCTCGGCCGCTATCCCTGGGCGGTGTCGGAGGTCGATCGCGCCGTGGCCGCCGCCCGCGATGCCCAAAGATCCTTCGCCGCGCTGCCGCAGGCCGACCGTACCCAGCTCGTGCGCCGCATCGGCGCAGTGCTCAAGCAGCGCGAGGAGGAGCTGGCCAGGGCCATCGCGCTCGACGTGGGCAAGCCGCTGTGGGAAGCGCGCACCGAGGCGCAGGCCTGCTCCGCCAAGGCCGCCATCACCGTCGACGAGGGCCTGAAGCTCGTCTCGCCTTTCCCCGCCCCCGGCCAGGCCGGCGCCGAATGCCGCTTCCGGCCGCTGGGAGTGCTCGCCGTCCTCGGGCCGTTCAACTTCCCGGTGCATCTCCCCAACGGCCATGTCCTGCCCGCGCTGGCGTGCGGCAACGCCGTCGTACTCAAGCCCAGCGACGTGGCCCCGCAGGCGGCGGAGGTCTACGCGCGCTGCCTCGAGCAGGCCGGCGTCCCGCGGGGCGTCTTCAACCTGATCCAGGGCGGACCCGCGGTGGGTGCGGCGTTGAGCGCGCACCGGGACGTCGACGGCGTCCTGTTCACCGGAAGCTGGGCGGTCGGGCAGGCCATCCAGAAGGCCAACCTGGGCCAGACGAAGCTGCTGGCGCTGGAGATGGGCGGCAAGAACGCGGCCATCGTGCTGGCCGACGCCGATCCGGAGAAGGCGGCCTACGACGTGCTCTTCTCCGCCTTCGTCTCGGCCGGACAGCGCTGCACCGCCGCTTCCCGCGCCATCGTGGTGGGCGATGCGCGCCGCTTCGCCCGCCGGATTGCGCAGCTCGCCCAGCAGCTCTCCATCGGACATCCGCTCGACGGGGACGTCTTCATGGGGCCGCTCGCGTCGCCGGTGGCACTGGAGAAGTTCGAGCAAGGAATCGCCGCCGCGCAGGCCGAGACGCTGTTGGAATCGCGCCGGCTGCAGCCCCGGGGGCTCCAGGGCTGCTATGTGAGCCCCTCCGTCCATTTCGTCGAGCAGCGCCGGAATTCTCCCTACGAGCGCGAAGAGCTGTTCGGCCCCGACCTGGCCGTCTACCCTGCCGCCTCGGAAGAGGAAGCGGTGCGGATCGCCAACGCCACCGAGTACGGCCTGGCCGCGAGCGTTCACACGCGCGACCTGGCGGCCTTCGACCGCTGCCAGCGGGCGCTCGAGTGCGGCGTGGTGAACTGGAACGCGCCGACGGTGGGCGCCAGCGGCCGGCTGCCCTTCGGAGGCCTGAAGCGGAGCGGCAACGACCGGCCTGCGGCCCTCTGGAGCACGCTCTACTGCGCGGCACCCGTGGCGGTGATGCGCGGCGCGCCGGCTCTGGATCTGAAAACCCTCGCTCCCGGCATCGCCTGGGTGGACGAATGAGCGACCTGCTGCGCGTCGTCATCGGCACCGCGGGGCACGTCGATCACGGGAAGACGGCGCTGGTGAAGGCGCTCACCGGCATCGACACCGACCGCCTGCCCGAGGAGAAGCGCCGCGGGATCACCCTCGAAGCCGGCTACGCGAACCTCGCCCTGCCCGGGGTCGGTACCGCGGGCGTGGTCGACGTTCCCGGCCACGAGCGGTTCCTGCGCGCCATGGTGGGAGCGGCCGGCGGGATCGACGTGGCCGTCCTCTGCGTAGCCGCGGACGAAGGACCCATGCCCCAGACCGCCGAGCATCTCGACGTGCTCCGCCTGCTCGGGGTCCAGGCGGGCGTGATCGCGATGACCAAGGCGGACCTGCTGCCCGAGCTGGGGCCAGACCACCTCGAGCTGCTCACCCTGGAGCTGCGCGATCTGGTGCAGGGGACGTTCCTGGAGGAGGCGCCCATCGTCGAGGTCTCCGCCCGCACGGGCAAGGGTCTGCCGGAGCTGATCTCCGCGATCGCGGCGGCGGTGAAGGCGCGGCAAGCCGCTCCGCGGCCCGAACAGGCGGCGCTCTTCCTCCCCCTGGACCGCGCTTTCGCGGTGAAGGGATTCGGGACTGTCGTCACCGGCACGCTCTTTTCCGGCGCGCTCGCGGTGGGCGACGAGGTGGACCTGGCGGGCGCGGGAGCGAAGGCCAGAGGTGTGCGCGTCCGCGGCGTCCAGGTCCACGGCGCCCCGGTGGACAAGGCGCGCGCCGGCCAGCGGACGGCGGCCAACCTGGCCGGCATCGAGGTGCACGAGGCGCCACGCGGCGCCGCGCTGGTGCAGGCGGGGACGCTGGAGTCGGTGGGCGCGGCACAAGTCCTGGACGTGGAGATCGAGCTCCTCCCCTGGGCGGCGCGCCCGCTGCGCGACCGGGCGCGGCTCCTGGCGCACATCGGCACGGCACAGGTCTCCTGCGTGGTGGCGCTGGTCGACCGGGCGCAGCTCGCTCCCGGCGAGCGCGGGCTCGGCCAGCTCCGCCTCTCGCAGCCCACCGCGGCGATCGCGGGGCTGCGCTTCCTCTTGCGCGGCGCGCTCCCCAAGCCGGGCCGCGACGAGGCCGCCCTTCCCGCCGAGAAGCTCACGCGGGCCGCGCGCGCGCACGCCTCGACGCTGGGTGGCGGACGCATCCTCGCGGTCGCGGCGCGCAGGCGGAGGCGTCGCGAGGCCGACGTGGCGGCGCTGCAGGCGCTGTCGGGCGAGGACCCGCTGGCGCAGGCGGACCGGATCCTCTTGGAGTCCGGCTATCCCGGCGCGACCCCGCAGCGGCTGGCGGCGGGCGGCGCCTTCACCGTGAAGTCCGCGGAGAAGACGCTCGAGCGGCTGGCTCAGGCTGGCCGGGCGATCCTCTTCGACCGCGAGGCCCGGGTGTACGCGCACAAGGACGTGCTCGCCGCGCTGGACGCGAAGATATTGGCGCGCCTGGCCGAGCATGCGGCCCGCGACACCATCGAGCCGAGCATCGCCCGCGAAGAGCTGCGGCAGCGGGCCGGCGCGCCCCCGCAGAAGCTGTTCGCCAAGGCGCTGGCCTCCCTGGCCGAGCGCGGAGAAGTGCGCGCCGACGCGGAGCGCGTCCATCCGCCGGGAGCGCCAGCCCGGCTGTCGGGGAAGGACGCCGACGCTCAGGAGAAGCTCGCCGTCGTTCTCGAGGGTGCCGGGCTGTCGCCGCCCCGGACCGACGAGCTGCCGGGCCTGATCGGGCAGACCCCGCAGCGCACCCAGGCCCTGCTCAAGGCGCTCGCGGGGGCGGGCCGCGCCAGCAAGGTCAGCGAGGACCTCTGGTTCGGCGCCACTCCGCTGATGGAGCTGCGGCGGCGCGTCCTCTCCCATCTGGCGCAGCACGGGTCGATCGACGCCCAATCGTTCAAGGAGCTCACCGGCCTGACGCGGAAGTTCGCGATTCCCCTGCTCGAGTACTTCGACCGCGAGAAGCTCACGCTGCGCATCGGCGACAAGCGCGTGCTGCGCAAGGCGGACCGGTGATCGGCCTCGAGCTGCAGCGGTTCCTCGAGGTCTTGCCCGTGCCGGCCATGGTCATGATCGGGCGCCGCGTGATCAGCGCCAACCGGCGCATGGGCGCGCTCCTGGGCGTCACGCCCGAGGAGCTGCTGGCCACTGCCGACCCGGTGCTCCGGTTCGTCTCGCCCGACGACCAGCCGCAGGTCCTCGGGCGGATTGCCGCGCGGGCGCGGGGCGAGCCGGTGGCGGAGGAGATGGACCAGGCGGTGATCGCGGCGAACGGGCAACGGATTCCCGTCCGCGCGCACGTCACCCCCTTCGCGGCCGTGGACCCGAACGCGATCATGCTGGTGATGACGTACGAGCGGCTCCGGGAACGCCACGCCGAGCTGGTCCGGGGGTTCGTGGACGTGGCGGTGGCCGCCCAGCGCGAGCGGACACAGGCCGGAATCCTCCGGGTGGCGCGCGAGCAGCTGCAGCGGCTGGGCCTCTCCGTTACCCTCTGCGAGCTCGGCGCGGGACGCTTCCGCATCCTCGAGGCGGGCGCCGGCAATCCCTTCATCTCCACCCTCCAGCGGACATGGCCCGGCTGGATTCCCGACTCCGTCTTCCCCATGGCGCGCGCCTCCACCGAGGGAATGCTGATCGAGGACCTGCCGGGCGTGATGGCCAAGGCGCTCGGGCGGCCGCGCGAGGAATTCATCGCCGCGCCGCCGCTGGCGATGGTCGCCTCCATTCCCATCGACGGCGTCGCCGGCTACCTGTTCTCCTGCTCCGGGAACGACCTCGACAGGACCGTGGCCAGCGCTTTCGGCCTCCTCGGCAAGCAACTCGGCGGCGCGCTGGAGATGGTGGGCCGCCTGGAGGAGCTCGACCGGCGGAACACCGAGCTTCGCATCCAGGCGGAGGAGGTGGCGCTCCTGAACGACGTGGCCCACCGGCTGGCCGGCTCATTCGAGGTGCGGCCGCTCCTGGAGCTCGGGGGCGAGACGCTGCGGCGGCTGCTCGACGCCGACCAGTGGTGCATGCTGCTGCCCGATCCACGCGAGCCCGCGCTCCGCTTCCACGCCGGGTTTCCCGACCAGGTCGCGCTCGGGCAGCAGGACGAGGCGGTGGCGATGTCCGCCTTCCGGGAGCGGCGGGTGGTGCAGGTGCTGGATCCGCCGCTGGGCGCGGAAGGCCCCTCCTCCGCCCGGACGCGCCTGGCCGTGCCGCTGATCGCGCGCAACGAGGTCCTGGGCGTCGCCCTGCTGCTCGACGAGCACGCCCGCAGCTTCACCCGCGCCGAGATGGACCGCGCCCAGGCGGTGGCCGGACAGCTCGCGCTGGCGCTGCTTTCCGCCCGCCTCTACGAAGCGCTGCGCAGCAGCTATGCGGAGCTGGAACGCGCCCAGCGGGACCTGATCGACCGGGAGCGGCTCGCGGCCCTCGGCGAGCTGTCGGCCTCCATCGCCCACGAGGTGCGGAACCCGCTGGGGGTCATCTTCAACTCGGTGGGCAGCCTGCAGCGGCTCCTCAAGCCGCAGGGGGACGTGGCGCTCCTGCTCGACATCGTCGGCGAAGAGGCGGACCGGCTGAACCGGATGGTGGGCGACCTGCTCGACTACTCGCGGCCGGTGCAGCCTTCGCTGCAGCCGGTGCCGCTGCGCCCGCTGTTCGAGGAGGCGCTCGCCGCGGCTTCCCAGCAAGCCGGGCCGGGGGCCGAGCACGTCTCGGCGACGGTGCGCGTCGCGGACGATGCGGCCACGGTCCGCGCCGACGCCCGGCTGTTGCGCCAGGCGCTGGTGAACCTCTTCCTCAACGCCTACCAGGCCATGCCGCGCTCGGGGCGGCTGGATGTGCGCTCGTCGCGGGCCCTCGCGGACGGGCGGCCCTGCGCGGAGATCGTGGTCCAGGACAGCGGGCCGGGGATTCCGGCAGAGATCGTCGACAAGGTCTTCCAGCCCTTCTTCACCACCAAGGCCACCGGAACGGGCCTGGGGCTGGCGGTGGTGCGCCGGATCGTCGAAGGCCACGGCGGGACCATCGAGCTGGCGCAGGCCAGGGCCGGGGCGGAATTCCGCCTGCGCCTCCCTCTCGAAGCCTGAACACGAAGATTCGCGGACCGGGCAATCCGACTGTATCCTTGACGGCATGCCCGGCGAGGGTTCCCCAGCCTCGGGCCCGGAAGCCCGACAGGCTCGGCCCCACATCCTGATCGTCGACGACCAGCGCAACATGCGCACCACCACGGCGCTGGTGCTGCGGCAGCAGGGGTACGAGGTGTTCGAGGCGGAGAGCGGCGAGGCCGCGCTCTCGCGGCTGTTGTCCGAGCCGTTCGACATCGTGATCACCGACATGAGGATGGCGGCGCTCGACGGCCTCGCGGTGCTCCGCGGAGCGCTGGAGATCTCTCCCGCGACCCAGGTGATCGTGATGACCGGATACGGCACCGTGGAGAACGCGGTCGAGGCCATGCAGCAGGGCGCCTACGACTACATCAGCAAGCCCTTCAAGGAGGGCGAGCTCCTCATGCGCGTCCAGCGCGCCCTGGAGCGGCGCCGGCTGATGGTGGACGTCTCGCTTTTCACCGACGAGTTCCGGCAGCGCTACAAGCTCGACAACCTGGTCGGGCGCTCGACGCCCATGCGGGAGCTGCTCGCCAAGGTGGTCCGGGTCGCTCCGACCGACGTGACCGTGCTGATCACCGGGGAGAGCGGCACCGGGAAGGAGCTGATCGCGCGCGCCATCCACGCGAACTCCCGGCGCACCAGCCGGCCCTTCGTGCCCGTGAACTGCGCCGCCATCTCCGAGACGCTCTTGGAAAGCGAGCTGTTCGGGCACGTGAAGGGTGCGTTCACCGGCGCGGTCAAGCTCCGGCAGGGACTGCTCGAGGAGGCGAGCGGAGGGACCTTCTTCTTCGACGAGATCGCGGAGACCACGCCCGCGTTCCAGGCCAAGCTCCTGCGCGTGATCCAGGAGCACGAGATCCGGCGCGTCGGCGACAATGCCTCGATCCCGGTGGACGTCCGGGTGATCGCGGCCACCAACAAGGACCTCAAGCAGGCCATCGCCGAGAAGCGCTTCCGGGAAGACCTCTTCTACCGGCTGAACGTCGTGCCGCTGCACGCGCCGCCGCTCCGCGAGCGCAAGGAAGACATCCCGCTCCTGGCCCACCACTTCCTCGCCCGGTTCAACCAGCGGAACACCGCCCGGCGAATGCTCACGCACGGCGCCCTGCAGAAGCTGACCGCCTACGACTTCCCCGGGAACGCCCGCGAGCTGGAGAACGTGGTGGAGCAGGCGGCGGCGCTCGCGCGCAACGACGAGATCGAGGCCGAGGACGTGTCCATCGACGGCGGGGCCTCCGCGTCGCTGGACACGCCGCCCAGCGGCGTGCGGACGCTGGCCCAGGAGGTGGACAAGGCGGAGCGACGGGCGATCGAGAGCGCGATGGAGCGCAACGACGGCCAGCTGGAGAAGGTGGCGCGCGAGCTGGAGGTCTCGACCACGACCCTCTGGCGGAAGATGAAGCGGCTCGGGCTGCGCAAGGAGTAGCGCGTGCCGAAGAAGAAGCCGTTCAACAATCCGTTCGGAGGGGTGAAGCTGCCCGAGCGGCCGGCGCCGGAGGCGCCGGAGAAGCCGCCCGAGCCGGCGCCCCCGCCTCCGCGCACCTCGAACGACATGACCGAGGAGGAGCTCTGGACGGTGGCCGTGGATGGCGCGAAGCCGCTGGCGGACCGGAGCGCCCGGGTGAAGCCGGCCCCACAGCCGCTCTCGGTCGCGCGGCCGGAGCTGGATCCTGACCTGGAGGCCTACGACGAGCTTCGGGCGTTGGTGACCGGGGAGGTGCCGTTCGACATCACCGACACCGACGAGTTCATCGAAGGTCACGCGCGGGGGCTCGATCCCCGGGTGGTGCGCAGGCTGCGGCGGGGAGACTTCGCGGTGCAGGCGCATGTGGACCTGCATGGCCTGCTCAAGGACGAGGCGAAGGCGGAGCTGGATGCGTTCCTCGCGAAGTCGCGCCAGCAAGGGAAGCGGTGCGTGCTGGTGGTGCACGGGCGCGGGTTGCATTCGAAGGACCAGGTCCCGGTGCTGAAAGAGGCGCTGAAGCGGTGGATGCACACCGGCCGCTTCGCGCGACATGTGCTGGGCTTCTCGTCCGCGCGCCCGCACGACGGCGGCACCGGCGCGATCTACGTGCTGCTGAAGAAGGGTTCGTCGTGAGAAGTGATCAGTTCCTACCGTGCGAACGCCTGCGCCGCCGACTGCGTGAACGCCGCGAACGTCCCCGGCAGCACTCCCATCCACAGCACGATCAGCGCGCAGCCCGCGATGGCCAGGCCAGCCGAGAGCAGGCGGCCGCCCTGGATGGTCTCGCCCTTCGAGCCCGGGTACATGTACACGTACACGACCACGCGCAGGTAGTAGTAGAGGCCGGCCACGCTGGTCAGGATGCCGAAGATGGCCAGAGGCGTCAGGCCCGCCTCGATGCCGGCGCGGAACACGGTCAGCTTGGCCATGAAGCCGGCTGTTGGCGGAACGCCTGCGAGCGAGACCATGAACAGCGACATCGCCGCGGCCAGCCCTGGATGGCGGTCCGACAGCCCCGACCAGGACGACAGGTCGTCGCCGCCGCCGTCGAGGGCGAGGCGGCGCTCGATGATCGCCACCACCCCGAATGCCCCAATCACCGTCACACCATAGGACGCTAGATAGAAGAGCAGCCCCTGCGCCGCATCCGGGCGCGCCGGCACCTTCTGCATGGAGGCGACCGCGATCAACAGATACCCCGCATGCGCGATTGACGAGTACGCCAGCATGCGCTTGACGCTGCGCTGCGGGATCGCGAGCAGATTTCCGACGAGCATGGTCAGCGCCGCCAGCCAGAACACCAGCCGGCCCCAGTCCACCACGATCAGATCGCC